>NZ_JADPJJ010000065.1:0-124033 GCF_023073375.1 Bradyrhizobium sp. 197
CACCTCACGATGACGCCCTTGCGCTTCGCTAATCCTTCGCCGCCATCAGGCTGGATAGAGGACTTCCACCTCCAAGCTGTCGTTCATACTCGGCACACAACAGAAAACCCCGCGGCTCACGCCGCGGGGTTTTGTCTTGTTCGTTCGCGCCGCTCAGTGCGCCAAAATCGCCAGCAGCAGCAGCGCCACGATGTTCGTGATCTTGATCATCGGATTCACCGCGGGACCTGCAGTGTCCTTGTAGGGATCGCCGACGGTGTCGCCGGTCACGGCCGCCTTGTGGGCATCACTGCCCTTGCCGCCGTAATGGCCGTCCTCGATGTACTTCTTGGCGTTGTCCCAGGCACCGCCGCCCGAGGTCATGGAGATTGCGACGAACAGGCCCGTCACAATCACGCCGAGCAGCATGGCGCCGACGGCGGAGAACGCGGCCGACTTGCCGACGGCACCGCCACCTGCGATCGCGTAGATCACGAAATAGACGAAGATCGGCGACAGCACCGGCAGCAGCGACGGAATGATCATTTCTTTGATCGCCGCCTTGGTCAGCAGGTCGACGGCCCTGCCGTAGTCCGGCTTGTCGGTGCCCTGCATGATGCCGGGCTTCTCGCGGAACTGGCGCCGCACTTCCTCGACGATCGCGCTGGCCGCACGGCCCACGGCGGTCATGCCCATCGCGCCGAACAGATACGGCAGCAGGCCGCCGAACAAGAGGCCGACGACGACGTAAGGATTGTTGAGCGAGAAGTCGGGCAGTACGCCCTGGAAGTACGGATACTTCGCGGCGTTGGCGATGAAGAATTTGAGGTCTTCATTGTAAGCCGCGAACAGCACCAACGCACCGAGACCGGCGGAGCCGATCGCATAGCCCTTGGTGACCGCCTTGGTGGTGTTGCCGACCGCGTCGAGCGCGTCGGTGGACTTGCGGACTTCCTTCGGAAGACCGGCCATTTCGGCTATGCCGCCGGCATTGTCGGTGACCGGGCCGAAGGCGTCGAGCGCCACGACCATGCCAGCCAGCGCCAGCATCGTGGCGGTCGCAATCGCAATGCCGAACAAGCCGGCAAGGCTGTAAGTGACGAGAATGCCGGCGATGATCACCAGCGCCGGACCGGCGGTGGATTCCATCGAGATCGCCAGGCCCTGGATCACGTTGGTGCCGTGACCGGTAACCGACGACGCTGCGATCGACTTGACCGGGCGATAATCAGTGCCGGTATAGTATTCGGTGATCACGATGATCAGCCCGGTAACGACGAGGCCGACGACGCCGCACTCGAACAGCGCCATGCCGGTATACTTCACGCCTTCCAGCGGGCCGAAACCGATCAGCCAGTAGATGACGCCGGCAACGCCCACGATCGACAGCACGCCGGTCGCGATCAGGCCCTTGTAGAGCGCACCCATGATCGACTGGCTGGCGCCGAGCTTGACGAAGAAGGTGCCGATGATCGAGGTGATGATGCAGACGCCGCCAATGGCGAGCGGCAGGGTCATCATGTTCACCAGCAGCGGCGAGGTCGCGAAGAAGATCGCGGCGAGCACCATGGTGGCGACCGCAGTCACCGCATAGGTCTCGAACAGGTCGGCCGCCATGCCAGCGCAGTCACCGACATTGTCACCGACGTTGTCGGCGATGGTCGCCGGGTTGCGCGGATCGTCCTCAGGAATGCCGGCCTCGACCTTGCCGACGAGGTCGCCGCCGACGTCAGCACCCTTGGTGAAGATGCCGCCGCCGAGACGGGCGAAAATCGAGATCAGCGAGGCGCCGAAGCCGAGCGCCACCAGCGCATCGACGACGACACGGTCGTTGGCCTTCAGCCCCATGCCGTGCGTGAGATAGGCGAAATAGATGGTAACGCCGAGCAGTGCGAGACCCGCGACCAGCATGCCGGTGATGGCGCCCGCCTTGAAGGCGAGCTCGAGGCCGCCGGCAAGCGATGTCGTCGCCGCCTGCGCGGTGCGCACATTCGCGCGGACCGAGACGTTCATGCCGATGAAGCCCGCTGCGCCTGACAACACCGCACCGATCAGGAAGCCGATCGCAACCAGCATGCCGAGGAAGTAGGCCAGCAGGGCGAAAATCACGACGCCGACCATGCCGATCGTCATGTACTGTCGCTTGAGATAGGCCTGCGCGCCCTCGGCCACCGCAGCCGCGATCTCCTGCATGCGCGGCGACCCCGCATCCGCACTCAAAACCGAAGATGTCGCCCAGATCGCGTAGACGACGGAAAGCACTCCGCAGAGCACAATCAACCATAATGCTGTCATGTGATTTTTTGCCTCAGATCCTTGATGAACGTACCCCCGGCGCCTTTTGTTTCCGTCGTGCGGTGCGGCGCCTTGATGTTGAACAAGGCCGCCCTTGCCCGAAGGCGCGGCCCTAGTCGGTCACAAGCTTGCCAAAATCAAATTGAGGGTGCAACGCCGGATAAGGCCGAAAAAGCCGATCTCGGCAGGTATTTAGGCTCAGTCGGAGAGACTGGACGCGGGTTTGGGGCAATTCCTAGAAGTGGCTGTAGGAGAGCCGCTTCAAGACCAGTTCCTGGCCCTGCCCGTCCAGGAAGCACGGCCGCTCATGGCCCGCCATGATCGTGCCGATGGCCGTAACGGGAAGGCCTGCCGCCCGTCCCAAGGCAATCAGCAGTTCGCCTTGCGCCGGCGGCACCGTGCACAGCACCTCGTAATCGTCACCCCCTGCCAGCAGCGTCTCAACGCAAACGACGTTGGCCGCGATCAGGCCGGCCGCAGCAGCCGAGAGCGGCACGCTCGCCACGTCGATCGTGGCCGAGACGCCTGATGCCGCACAGAGCTTTGTCAGATCTCCGGCAAGGCCGTCGGAGACATCCATCGCAGCCGTAGCATGCTCACGCACGGCCTGCGCGAGAGCATTGCGCGGCTGCGGCACGCGATAGCGCGAGATCAGCATCTCGCGCGCGTTCGGATCGGAGGTCAGCGCGACCGCCGCCTCGCCGCCCTTGAGCACGTCAAGGCCGAGCGCGGCGTCCCCAATTGTCCCCGTCACCAGGATGCGGTCACCCGGCCTTGCACCGGTGCGGCCGACCATCTGCCCCCGCGGCACGCGGCCGAAGGCGGTGATCGAGATCATCTGCGGCCCCGGCGTCGACACCGTGTCGCCGCCGAGCAGCGGGCAGGCAAATGTTTTCGCGTCCTCGCCCAGCGCATCCGCGAACGGCCTGAGCCAGGCGTCTTCCTTGCTGCGCAGCGCCAGCGTCAGCACGAAGCCGGCAGGGGTCGCGCCCTTGGCCGCGAGATCGGACAGATTCACCCGCAGCGCCTTGCGCGCGATGGTGTCGGGCGGATCGGTGGCAAGATAATGCACGCCCTCCACCACCGCATCGGTGGTGACGACGATATCCTCGCCTTGGGATTTCAGGATGGCGGCATCGTCCACGAGCCCTAGCGCGCCGGGATCGGTCGCCAGCGGCTTGAAATAGCGCGCGATGAGGGAGTCTTCGGCGGATACCGGTTCTTTGTCCTGCGTCACGGTACTAGACCCGTCATCCTGAGGTGCGAGCCCTTGCGAGCCTCGAAGGATGCGTGGCCGAGATGCACCCTCGGTGGCACGCCGCCGTCCTTCGAGGCGTCCGCTTCGCTCCGGCACCTCAGGATGACGGCTACGGCGGACGTCGTCTCAATCTACCCCCGCCCGAACTCGTCACCGCGAAACTGGCGGCCGATCTGGTCGAGCACCGCGTTGACCATGCCGGTCTCCTCGCGATCGACGAAGGCGTTGGCGACGTCGACATATTCGGAGACCACGACGCGGCCCGGAACGTCCTTGCGGTGCTCCAATTCGTAGGCCCCGGCCCGCAGCACCGCGCGCAGGATCGCCTCGATGCGCTTCAACGGCCAGCCCTTCGACAGCGCCTCGTCAATCAGGGGATCGAGCTTCTTCTGGTCGCGCACGACACCCGAGACGACGTCGCGGAAGAACGCCGCTTCCGCCGGCAGATAAGTGTCGCCCTCGACCTCATTGCCGAGCCAGTGGCTCTCGAATTCCGCAAAAATGTCGTTGATGCCGGCGCCGGCGATGTCCATCTGGTAGAGCGCCTGCACGGCGGCGAGCCGCGCCGCACCGCGCCGGTTCGCCTTCTTCTCCGCGCCAGCCGGCGGCCTTTTGCTGTTATCGGCCATGATCAAGCCCGTGCCAGCCGGCGTTTTATCCGCAGCATCGCAATCGCGGCCCGCGCCGCATCGCCGCCCTTGTTGAGCTCGCTGGCGCGCGCTCGCGCCCAGGCCTGCGCCTCGGTGTTGACTGTGAGGATGCCGTTGCCGAGCGGCAGCTTTCGCGCCACCGCTAGGTCCATCAGCGCGCGCGAGGATTCCTGCGAGACGATCTCGAAATGAATGGTGTCGCCACGGATCACGCAGCCGAGCGCGATCGCGGCGTCATAGGGCTTGCCATTGGCAGCCGCGGCATCGATGGCAATCGCCACCGCCGCCGGGATCTCCAGCGCGCCGGGAACCGTGATGACATCATGGGTCAGGCCCGCCGCCTTCAACTCGGCCACTGCGCCGTCCAGAAGCGCGTCCTGGAGATCGTCATAGAACCGCGCCTCGACAATCAGCGCGCGCGCGCCGGAAATGTCGGTCTGGTCCTTCAGGGGTGCACGCCGTGCGTCAGCCATAATCGATCCGTTTCACAGGGGTTGGCGCTATGTAGTCGCCGCCGGCGGGTAAGCCAAGTTCAAAGACGCCGTCACTTCATTTCCGTCAGCCGCGCCGCGTAGCGGGCCATCAAATCGACCTCAATATTGACCTCGGTGCTTGCCTTCCAGGTACCGATCGTCGTGACCGTCAGGGTGTGCGGGATGATCAGCACCGAAAAGATCACGTCCTTCACCGTATTAACCGTCAGCGACACGCCGTCGAGCGTGATCGAGCCCTTGGTCGCGATGAACCGCGCCAGCTCCCGCGTCGTGGAGAGCTCGAACCGAGCCATGTCGGGCAGGTCCTCGCGGCTGACGAGGGTCGCGATGCCATCGGCGTGGCCGGCGACGATATGCCCGCCAAGCTCGTCGCCGATCTTGAGCGCACGCTCGAGGTTGAGCCTCGTGCCGACCCTCCAGTGCTTTGCGGTCGTCAGCGCCAGCGTCTCGGCCGCAGCATCGACGTCGAACCAGGTGGAGCCACTTTCGACACCCGAGGCGACGACGGTCAGGCAGACGCCGTTGCAGGCGATCGAGGCGCCATCGGCAATGGTGGTCTGATCGTAGCGGCAGGTGATGCGCAGCCGGTGCAACTGGCCCTGCGCCGTCGGCGCGACGCCGACGATCTCGCCGATATCGGTGACAATGCCGGTGAACATGTTATGCGCGCTCGTAGACGGTGAGAGTATCGTGCTCGAATGTCTCGCTAGCATGAACCTTGTAGGCCTGCGACTGCGTGATTTTCGACAGGGGCAATGCATCGAGCGCATCCACCCCGTCGGCGCCCACCGCTTCCGCGCCGTGGAACAGCCAGATCTCGTCGGCGAGGCCGGCCGTGACGAAGGACGCCGAAACACGGCTGCCGCCCTCGACCATCAACCGCGTGATGCCCTTGTCGGCCAGCGCCTGCAGCACGGCCGCAAGATCGAGCCCGGATGCGTTGCCCGGCGATATGCGGATCACCTGCGCACCGGCGGCGCCAAGCCGCGTGGCGGCCGCAGCTTCCGCGAGCTCAGAACCCACCACCCACAGCGGTGTCTCGCGCGCAGAGCCGACGAGCTTGCTCGCGCCGGAAATGCGCAGGCTCCGATCGAGCACCACGCGCACCGGCGAGCGCGCCGCCATGCCCGGCAGGCGGCAGTTGAGCTCCGGATCGTCCGCCAGCACCGTGCCGATGCCGATGAGGATGGCGTCGCTCTGCGCGCGCAAGAGATGCACGCGGTTGCGCGCCGCCTCGCCGGTGATCGCAACCGGCTTGCCCCCGGCCGCGCCGATCTTGCCGTCGGGCGAGACCGCGAGCTTCAGGATCACATGTGGGCGGCGATCCCGGATACGGCGAAAATGCCCGGCGTGGTCGAAGGCGGCCTCCGCCGCACAAGGACCCACATCCACCGTGATGCCGGCAGCACGCAGGCGGGCGTGGCCTTGGCCGGCGACTTCCGGATTGGGATCCTCGATCGCGGACACCACCCGCTTGATGCCGGCGGCGATCACCGCGTCAGCGCAGGGCGGCGACTTGCCGAAATGCGAGCACGGCTCCAGCGTGACGTAGAGCGTGGCGCCGCGCGCGGCCTCACCCGCACGCTGCAGCGCTTCAGGCTCGCCATGCGGCCGTCCGCCAGGCTGGGTCCAGCCGCGGCCGACGATGACGCCGTCCTTGACAATGACGGCGCCGACGGCCGGATTGGGCCAGGTACGCCCCTGCCCGCGCCGGCCGAGCGCCAGGGCCAGCGCCATGAAGCGCCGATCGGTATCCCTGGACTCGCGGGCCTTCTGCGCGAATTGATCCTCCAGGATGCGGAAGATCATTTGCGGATCGCGGCGAGCCGCGCTTGCTCCTCACCGGAGAGCTCGCCGAGCACGTCGGCGAAATCCTTGGCCTCGCGGAAATTGCGGTAGACCGAGGCGAAGCGCACATAGGCGACGTCGTCGAGCGTGCGCAGATGCTCCATCACGGTCTCGCCGATTACCTCGGAGGAGATTTCGGCCTCGCCCCCGGTCTCGAGCTCGCGCACGATGGTGGAGACCATCTTCTCGACCCGCTCCGGCTCGACCTGCCGCTTGCGCAAGGAGATCGACACCGATCGCATCAGCTTGTCGCGGTCGAACGGCACGCGGCGTCCGTTGCGCTTGATCACCGTGAGTTCGCGCAGCTGCACGCGCTCGAAAGTGGTGAAGCGGAAATTGCAGGCGACGCAAACGCGCCGCCTGCGGATCACGGACGAGTCCTCGGTCGGACGCGAGTCCTTTACCTGCGTATCGAGACTGTTGCAGTTCGGGCAGCGCATCCGTTTAACCCAACCTTACTGGTAGATCGGAAACCGGTCGGTGAGCGCCTTGACCCGTTCCTTGATCGCGGCTTCCACCAGCGGCGCCTTGCCGTCGTCGGACTGCGCGATCGCGTTCAGGACTTCGACGATCATGCTGCCGACCTGCTGGAATTCAGCGACGCCGAAGCCGCGCGTGGTTGCCGCCGGCGTGCCCAGCCGAATACCGGAGGTGACAAACGGCGACGCGGGGTCGAAGGGAATGCCGTTCTTGTTGCAAGTGATGGCGGCGCGGACCAGCGCCTTCTCCGAGACGTTGCCCTTCAGGCCCTTCGGCCGGAGGTCAACGAGCATCAGATGGTTATCGGTGCCGCCGGAGACAATGTCGAACCCGTGGCCCTTGAGCGTTTCGGCCAGCGCCTTGGCGTTCTCGACGACGTTCTTCGCATAGACCTTGAAGTCCGGACGCAGCGCCTCGCCAAAAGCCACCGCCTTCGCCGCGATCACGTGCATCAGCGGTCCGCCCTGAAGACCCGGGAAGATCGCCGAATTGAGCTTCTTGGTCAGCGCCTCGTCATTCCACAGCATCAGCCCGCCGCGCGGACCGCGCAGCGACTTGTGCGTCGTGGTGGTGGTGATGTGGGCATGCGGCACGGGTGAGGCATGCACGCCGCCGGCCACGAGGCCCGCGAAGTGCGCCATGTCGACCAACAGGTACGCGCCGACGCTGTCCGCGATCTCGCGGAAACGCTTGAAGTCCCAGGCGCGCGAATAGGCCGAGCCGCCAGCGACGATCAGCTTCGGCTTGACCTCTTCGGCCTGCTTGGCGACCGCGTCCATGTCGATGATCTGGTCCTCACGGCGCACGGTGTAGTGCGCCGCCTTGAACCACTTGCCGCTCATGTTGACGGGCGAGCCGTGGGTGAGATGGCCACCGGCCGCAAGATCGAGGCCCATGAAGGTGTCGCCGGGCTGGAGCAGCGCCAAAAACACCGCCTGGTTCATCTGGCTGCCGGAATTGGGTTGCACGTTGGCAAAGCCGGCGCCGAACAGCTTCTTGGCGCGATCAATCGCGAGATTCTCGGCGACGTCGACCCACTCACAACCGCCGTAATAGCGCGCGCCGGGATAGCCTTCCGCGTATTTGTTGGTCATCACCGAACCCTGCGCTTCCAGCACGGCACGGCTGACGATGTTCTCGGAGGCGATCAGCTCGACCTCATGGCGCTGCCGGCCGAGCTCGCCCTTGATGGCGGCTGCGATTTCCGGGTCGGCCTGATCGAGCGAGGCGGTGAAAAACGAATCTGGGGCGGAGGCGGTTTTGGCGAAGGTCATCTTGCGAATATCTCCACCGCCGCAGCCTTTTGGCGGGCTACGGGCGGGTCTGGTGTGGCGATCGGAAGCGGCGAGCGCGATCTACCACATCGCCCGCCCCCGGCCAAGGGTTTGCGGGTCGGGCGTGAGATTTGTGCAAGATATGGTGGGAGTGAAGGTTTTCGGCGCTGGGGCGGTTCTATGGAATCACCCCATCTGCGACCCTCCGAAATGGGGCCGCTTTGAGCCTCAAACGCCGCGCCGGACCCGCCAGGCGAGGTCAGCGTCCCGTCACAGCCCGGTATACCCCGCCTTCACCGGGTCCACACTGCCGTCGAGCTGGCGCAGGTAGGTCAGGCCGCACACCGTCAACCTGTGGGTGTCCTTCTCGCCGGCTTCCATCAACGTATTGAGATAGTTAGTGACCTTGGCCCTCGCCTCCGCGCTCGCCGCAGAGCTGCGGTTGGCGAGCAGGTCATAGGTCTGCATGATGCGGTCGATGGCAGCTTCCATGGCATCCTCTGGTTCTTCGACATGTTGGGAGTCGTGATCAGGCAACCGCTTTGGCCTCGGACTGCGCTTCGAACCTGGCGATGGCCTTGTTGGCCAGCCTGATCTTGTTGAATTCGCCGTGCTGGAGCAGTTTGATGACGATCTCGAGCAGGCGTTCGTCGGTGACGAGGGTGTCGCGGATCGCGCCGGAGCGGCGAAGATAGTTCGCGGCGATGGCATAGGCCTCGCTCACGACTTCCACGTTCGCCCCCACGCCACGCTCGACCAGCATCATCAGCCTCCGATCCGAAGAGGATAAGCGCGGAACCGGGAACTCGTTCCCACCGGTTAGCGATTTTTTTCGCAACCGCGAAATGACAAAACGCACCGGTCCGGGCAGAGAGCCGGGCCGATGCGCTTGGGGAAGTTCAGGCACGTTCGGGAGGCCTGCCGGTCTTATTGTGGGCCGGCTTGGCCAAGTCTCGTCGAACGAACTCAGAGGCGATACAGGATCTGGTCGGTCCAGAACCGCTCGAGGCGGTGCAGCGACTTGTTGAGGGTCGAGAACTCCTCACCGGAGATGCCACCGACCTGCTCCACCGTCTTGACGTGCTTCTGGTAGAGAGAGTCGACGATGCGGCGAACTTCCTGGCCCTGCGGCGTCAGGCGGATGCGCACCGAGCGGCGATCGACGCGCGAGCGCTGGTGATCGAGGAAGCCGAGCTCGACGAGCTTCTTCAGATTGTAGGAGACGTTGGAGCCGAGGTAATAACCGCGCGTGCGCAGTTCGCCCGCGGTCAGCTCCTTGTCGCCGATGTTGTAGAGCAGGAGCGCCTGCACCGAATTGATGTCCGCACGGCCGCGGCGATCGAACTCGTCCTTGATGACGTCGAGCAGCCGGCGATGCAGCCGCTCCACCAGAGTCAAAGCTTCCAGATAGAGCGTCTGCACCGAACCCTGCTGGCCGGAGACGCGCTCTGCGGTATCTGCCGCAGTTGCGACGGCTTTCATCATGACACTTCCCCTGTTGTCGTTTTTATCGACACTCATTCGACGAAACTTGTGCTCCGTCTGATAGGTGCAACTTAAGGGGCTCGTTTGAAGATCGGCTTAAATAAGAGAATAAAGAGATCATGAATTTAAGACAGTGAATTGCGGATTAAGCCTGTGCCACAAGCACTTTCCGCAACCGTCTGTTGACTCTCGCAAGGCCCTGTTCACCCTCCGTCCGCCCCGATTGTCGCATTCCAGAACAGCCTCGCCCCGTTTCGAAACGGGCGCGTAAGAGCTGTGGCGAAATGCACGGAGTCAACGAAAAGTTACCTCGAATTTTAGGCAACCAACGGTCAACCAAGCGCGACACTCTCGTGTCCCGGACAAGCGAAGCGCAGATCCGGGACCCAGATAGCCAAGGCATGGATCGTGGAGAGATGGGCCCCGGCTCAGCAGCGCACCACCCGCAAGTGCGGCGCGCTGCGCTGCGTCCAGGGCACGAGAATATTGGTGTGTCGAAAGCTTCGCCTATGGCGGCCGCTCGCGCGCGGCCATCCAGGCGAGCGCGAGATAGGCGGCCAGCATGAAGGCTTCGACCCCGACCACGACCAGGCTGCCGCCGTAGATGCCGGGGAACATCAGCTCGATCACCGCCATCGACACCACGGTCGTCAGCCACACCACCGCGCCCCAGGGTGTGGCGAGCCAGAGGCCAACCGCGGCAACGAGCTCGATCACCGCGAAGTAGACGGTGGCGGCCTGCCAGGCCATCGACTGGTTCTCGAACGCCTCGTCCTCGCCGCCGACGAAGCCGGTGACCTGGGCCCAGTGATAGAGACCTTTCAGGATCGAGAGCAGCGCCATCACCCGCAGGAACAGCACGAGCCGGCGCGTCCAGACATTGTCGTCGGATTCGGCACGCTCCGACGAGATCGCCGCCACCGACATTGCGTTGTCTCTGGCGTTGTCTCGGAGGGCGTCCCTGGCGCTGTCGCGGGCCGCATCGCGGGTGGAGATCTCGGACATGGCCCCTTCTGGCTGCTTTGCCCCGCAAAATCAACCGGCTGCCCAAGTCTTCAATTCTGCCTTGCGGCAGGTCAAGCCGCGGTGACGGGAACCATGCGAACTGGTATAAGAATAATTCCAGCCGGAGGAAGAATGATGGCGATCAAATACGGACGTCCGATCGAATTGCGCGAGGTTTCGCGCCGGGATGGCGCTGGCGCCTCCCCTGCCCTCGATCTGACCGTCCGGCCGCGCCGCAACCGCAAGGCCGAATGGGCCCGGCGCATGGTGCGCGAGAACGTCCTCACCACCGACGATTTGATCTGGCCGCTGTTTTTGATCGACGGCAACAACAAGCGCGAGCAGATCGCCTCGATGCCGGGTGTCGAGCGTCTAAGCGTCGATCAGGCCGTGCGCGAGGCCGAGCGCGCGATGAAGCTCACCATCCCCTGCCTCGCGCTGTTTCCCTACACCGACCCTGCCTTGCGCGACGAGGAAGGCTCGGAGGCCACCAACCCGAACAATCTGGTCTGCCAGGCGGTGCGCGCGATCAAGAAGGAGTTTCCGGAGATCGGCATTCTCTGCGACGTTGCGCTCGATCCCTTCACCAGCCACGGCCATGACGGCCTGATCTCCGACGGCAAGATTTTGAACGACGAGACGGTCGCCGTGCTGGTGCGCCAGGCCCTGGTGCAGGCCGAAGCCGGCTGCGACATCATTGCGCCCTCCGACATGATGGACGGCCGCGTCGCCGCGATCCGCGAGGGCCTGGATCGCACCGGCCTGCTCGACGTGCAGATCATGGCCTATGCCGCAAAATACGCCTCCGCCTTCTACGGCCCGTTCCGCGACGCCATCGGTTCGGCCAAGACGCTCACCGGCGACAAGCGCACCTATCAGATGGACAGCGCCAACACGGATGAAGCGCTACGCGAGGTCGAGCTCGACATCGCCGAGGGCGCCGACATGGTGATGGTGAAGCCCGGCATGCCCTATCTCGACGTGGTCCGCCGCGTGAAGGACACGTTCGCAATGCCGACCTTCGCCTACCAGGTCTCCGGCGAATACGCGATGATCGCGGCCGCCGCGAACAACGGTTGGCTCGACGGCGACCGCGCCATGATGGAGAGCTTGTTGGCGTTCAAGCGCGCCGGCGCCGATGGCGTGCTGAGCTACTTTGCACCGAAGGTGGCGGAGAAGCTGCGGGCGCAGGGGTAAGGCACGCCGGTCCCGGGTTTGTAGCGGTCGCAACTCGCCCCACCGCCCCCGAATCGCCGGAATATTTCGGCTTGTTAACGCCAGCGCGCCCTTGGCACACGGACGGCCTGTTCCCATCTCCTGCCACGGGAGTTTTCCCTTGGGAGGACGGACATGTCTTATTCGGATTCGGGCAACGCCTGGCGCAATGACGGCGGAGCGCAGCCGCACGCCTACGATCCCTATCTGCACCCGGAACTGTTCCGCGGCGTTGCGACGCGGCGGGTGTTCGCCTTCCTGATCGACATGGTCGTGATCTCGGTGCCGGTGATCCTCGGCTACCTCTTCATCGCGGTATTCGGCGTGGTCACGCTCGGCATCGGCTGGGCGCTGTTCTGGCTGGCCTGGCCGGCTTCCGTGATCTGGGCCATCGTCTATTACGGCGCCTGTATCGGCGGTCCGTCGTCCGCGACGATCGGCATGCGCCTGATGGATCTGGAGCTGCGCACCTGGTACGGCGCGCCGGGCTATTTCGTGCTCGGCGCCACCCACGCCGTGCTGTTCTGGGTGACGGTCTCGTTCCTGTCGCCCTTCGTGGTGCTGGTTGGGCTGTTCAACGGCCGCAGGCGCTTGCTGCAGGATTTCGTGCTGGGAACGGTCGTGATCAACAATTCCGTTCGCGCGCCGGTGCCGCAGGGCGCGCGGACCTACTGAACAACGACCTTTTGATCAAGGACCTACTGATCAAGAACCTATCAACCTGGACCCGCTATGCTGACCCATCTGACCTGCCGAGTTGACCGATTGACCAGGGGCTTTGGTAGCGCGATGCTGATACGTATTTTGGAGGCCCACGACGTCCCTTGACCCAGCACTCGCGCGACACCCCCCAATTTTACCTCACGGCGCCCTCCCCCTGCCCCTATCTGCCGGGCCGGCACGAGCGCAAGGTGTTTACGCACCTCGTGGGTGAGCGCGCCGGCGACCTCAACGACCTCCTGACCCATGGCGGTTTCCGTCGCAGCCAGTCGATCGCCTACCGGCCGGCCTGCGACCAGTGCCGCGCCTGCGTCTCGGTCCGGGTGATCGCCAACGAGTTCCGCCCCTCCCGCAATTTCCGCAAGGTGATCGCGCGTAACGCCGACATCATCGGCGAGCAGCGCAGCGCGGTGCCGACCTCCGAGCAATATTCGGTGTTCCGCGCCTATCTCGATTCCCGTCACCGCCATGGCGGCATGGCCGACATGACCGTGCTCGACTACGCCATGATGGTCGAGGACAGCCACGTCGAAACCCGCATCATCGAGTACCGCAGGCGCGGTCCCGACAGCGGCATCACCGGCCGCGGCGAGGAGCTGATCGCGGTCGCGCTGACCGACGTGCTCAGCGACGGCCTGTCGATGGTTTATTCGTTCTTCGAGCCCGGCGAAGTCAGCCGCTCGATGGGCACATTCATGATCCTCGACCACATCGCCCGTGCCCGACGTCAGGGCCTTCCTTACGTCTATCTCGGCTACTGGATCGAAGGCTCGAAGAAGATGGACTACAAGGCCCGCTTCCTGCCGCAGCAGCGCCTCGCGCCGTCAGGCTGGCTGCGCATCGACGCGCAGGACGATGCGGCGTCCGAGCCGCAGGATTGATTGGCGCGCCGATCTCATAAGCCGGGCAGCTTGTAACTTGCGAGAATGGGACCAGCTCCGGAGGTTTCCTTGTCAAGCACCTATGATCTGATCGCGCGGGGCATGGTCGAGCGCCAACAGGTGCTCTGTTTCTATCAAGGCCACCCGCGCGCAATTTGCCCCGCAATATTGGGCCATACCGATGGCCAGGAACGCACGCTCGCCTTTCAGTTTGCCGGCAGTTCCAGCAAAGGCTTGCCGCCCGGAGGGGAATGGAAGTGCTTTAGGCTGGCGGAGATGACGGGGGTCGAGCTTCAAAGCGGGGAATGGCACGCGGGCTCAAGCCATCGCGAGCGCCAACAATGTGTGAAGGTTGTAGATCTCGACGTAAATCCCCTCAGTCCTTATCAGCCGCGACGCCGGGTCTAGTCTGCGCACGGTCGGTTTGCCGAAAGACAAATGCGTGATTGCAGCTTCGGCATTTGATGCGCAGTGGCGCGCAACAGTCACGATCCGAACAGCGAATCCACGAGCAGCTTCAAGTTCAAAACCACGATGATGCCCGCGACGATCCACGCGATCGCCGCCACCCACACCGGTATGGCGAACTTGCCCATCTTGCGGCGGTCGGAGACGAAGCGGACCAGCGGGATGACGGCGAAGGGCAATTGCATCGACAGCACGACCTGGCTGAAGACCAGCAGATCAGCCGTGCCGCGCTCGCCATAGATCGCGGTGACCACGATCACCGGAATGATGGCGATGCCGCGCGTCAGCAGGCGCCGCGCCCAGCTTGGCAGGCGCAAATCGAGAAAGCCTTCCATCACGATCTGGCCGGCGAGCGTCGCTGTGACCGTTGAATTCAGGCCCGAGGCGAGCAGCGCCACCGCGAACAGCGTCGAGGCGATGCCGAGACCGAGCAGCGGCGACAGCAGCTCGAAGGCCTGGCCGATCTCGGCGACGTCAGAGTGGCCGCTCTTGTGGAAGGTTGCGGCAGCCACGACGAGGATCGCAGCATTGATGAACAGCGCCAGCATCAGGGCGATGGTCGAATCTGTCGTCGCCCATTTGATCGCCTCGCGCCGGCCCGTGTCGTTGCGCTCATAGGCGCGCGTCTGCACGATCGACGAGTGCAGATAGAGATTATGCGGCATCACCGTCGCGCCGATGATGCCGATCGCGATGTAGAGCATTTCAGGGTTGGTGAAGATCTCGGTCTTCGGCACAAATCCCCTCAGCATCTCGGCAACCGGCGGTGCTGCCGCGGCAAGCTGGACCGTGAAGCAGACTGCGATCACAACAAGCATTGCGATGACGAAGGCCTCCAGGAAGCGGAAGCCGCGATTCATCAAGACCAGAAGCAGGAAGGCATCCAGCGCGGCAATCAGCGCGCCGCCGATCAGGGGAATGCCGAACAGGAGTTTGAGGGCGATCGCCGTGCCGATGACCTCGGCGAGATCGCAGGCAATGATCGCCGCCTCGCAGGCGAGCCACAGCATGAAATTCACCGCCGGCGAATAGGTCGCGCGGCAGGCCTGCGCGAGGTCGCGGTCGGTGACGATGCCGAGCCGTGCCGCCAGCGCCTGGAGCAGGATCGCCATCAAATTCGAGAGCAGGATGACGGAGAGCAGCGTGTAGCCGAACTTGGACCCGCCGGCGAGGTCGGTCGCCCAATTGCCGGGGTCCATGTAGCCCACCGAGACCAGATAGCCTGGGCCGACGAAGGCGAGCAGGCGCCGCCACCACGCACCCGCGATGGGGATTGCGACCGTGGCATTCACCTCGGCCAGGCTCTTGGTAACAGGCGCGTCGGAGCGCCAGCCGGCGGCGTCTCGGGTCAGATCGGGAGAGCGAGCATCCATGGGTAGAGAATACCGAAGCCGAGCCTTATTGCAACTAATTTGCAACTGCATCTAGCCGCATGGGTTCCCGCGGCAGCCGCTCCTTGTCGCCCATGTCGGGAAGCGGGTGGGTTTGGCCGTCCTCGGACACCAATACTGGCGCCAACTCGACTTTGCAGGAAATGAGCCATGTCAAATCCCCCGCGCCTCCCCGAGACATTCAACCGCCTCGCCTGGTCCAACCTGGCGGCACAGTCGGCCGAACAGATCGCGCTGGCCGCGGCTCCTATCGTCGCGGTGCTGACGCTCGGCGTGGCCGAGGGCCAGACCGGCCTGTTGCAGACCGCACTGACCCTGCCTTTCGTCCTCTTCGCCATTCCAGCCGGCCTGCTCGCTGACCGCATCTCCCGCCGTTCGCTGATGGCTGGGGCCGAGGCGCTGCGGGCTGCTGCCCTTGCGACGATCGTGCTCCTGCTCGCGCTCGGCGCCCTCAATCTGTCGCTGCTGGCGCTGCTCGGCTTTGCCGCCGTGTGCGGCACCGTCGTTTACAGCGTCGCCGCGCCGGCGTTGGTGCCCTCGCTGGTGAGTTCTGACCTCTTGCCGGCCGCCAATGCCCGCATCGAGCTCGCACGCACCATCGCCTTCGCCTGCGGCCCTGCGCTCGGTGGCGTACTGGTGGGATGGTGGGGCGCTAGTCCGGCCTTCGGCTTCGCCGCGGCTCTCTCGGTCATCGCCGTCGTGCTGCTCTCCGGCATCTACGAGCCCGCACGAACGCCGGCTCCACGGCGGCATCCGCTCCAGGACATCCGCGAAGGCGCGGCCTTCGTGTTTCACCATCCGCTGCTGCGGCCGGTCTTCATCACCCAGTTCATCTTCAACACCGGATGGTTCCTGCAGATCGCGGTGTTCGTGCCCTACGCCGTGCGCCACCTCGGCCTGACGGCGGCCGGGGTCGGCGCCGTGCTGACGATGTACGGTGTCGGCATGGTGATCGGCGCGCTGTTCGCCACGCGTGTGATGAAGCGCATCGCGTTCGGCACGGTCGTCGGCCTCGGCCCCGTTACCGGCTTCGTCGCCGCGGTGGTGATGGCGCAGACGGTGCTGGTCCCCTCGCCCTGGCTCGCGGGTTTGAGCTTCTTCCTGCTCGGCGTCGGGCCGATCCTGTGGGTGATCTCGACCACGACGCTGCGGCAGTCCGTGACCCCGCCACGCCTCTTGGGCCGCGTCTCCGCCATCAACATCATGAGCTACGGCGCCCGCCCGGTCGGCTCGGCGCTGGGTGCGATCGTCGGCGGCCTCTGGAGCGCGGAAGCGTGCCTCTATCTCGCGGCGGCCGTGTTCGGCGTGCAGGCGCTGGTCATTTGGCTCTCGCCCGCGGTGACGCTGGATAGGCAGCCGGAAATGGTGGGCGATGAGGCGGCGGCGCGGTGTTAGCGCCGCCGCGTGTGCTGGAGCAGCCAGCCTAGTTCGTCAGATACCGCTCGTAGCTCCCCGTCACCGGCTCGCTCGCGTCCACCTCCGGATCGAGCGTGTAGAGATCCTGCGCGCGGCCGATGCCACGTAGCGCGTAACGCCCGGTGGAGACGAGGTAGCGGCGGCCGGCGGCGTCGAGGCCCTTGTAGAATTCCGCCGACGCCAGCAGCTCGCGATCGACCGAACGGCTCATCGAGGCGATGCGACTGACCTCGTTGACGGTCGGACCGACCACGGTGAAATCAAGCCGGTCCTCGCTGCCGATATTGCCGTAAAAGACCTCGCCGACATGCAGCCCGATATAGGCCGACGTGGTGGGACGGCCATCGGCCTCCCGCCGCACGTTCAACGCGGCGACGTTCTTGCGGAACAAATGCTCGGCGCGTAGCGCGGCGCGGCGGGCATCCGCCATGTCCTCGCCGGTGAACATCGCGAGCACGCCGTCGCCGATCAGCTTGAGCACATCGCCGCCGGCGTCGTGGATTGCATCGATCACGGCCTGCGCATAGTCGTTGAGGAACGGGATGATCTCGTCCGGGCCGATGCTCTCGCTGATCCCGGTCGAGCCGCGCAGATCCGAATACCAGAGCACGGCGTTGATGCGCTCGGTGACGCCGCGCGAGATCCGCCCGCGCAGCACCTGCTCGGAGGCATCGCGGCCGAGATAGACGCGGCCGAGCGTGCGCGCGATGTCGACCTGCTGCGCCGACTTGATCGCGAGCCCCAGCACCGGCACGAGATCGCGCAGAGCCTCGAGCTCGCCTTCGGCGAAGCCGCTGTCGCGGCGCGTGGTCCAGCAGGAATAGAGGCAGTCCATCAGGCCAAGCGCGCCATTCTCGCCGAAGCGATGCACGAAAGCCAGGTAGTGCCGGTGGCCGTCCTCGGCGAGCTCGCCGATCTGGGAAAAATCCATCGCCGGCGCGTCGGCGAGGTCGATCACCCTCTCGTCGTCGCCATGCTCGAGCATGTGGAAGAACACCGAGCGGCGCCAGCTCTTGGCCGCGTCGCCTTCGGCGGTCGATCCGTATTCGAACGCATCGCTCTCGTTGCTCGGACGGTCGCTCCAGCGGAAGCCGCGCCCCTCGTAGATCGGATGCAGCGTGTCGATCACGACGAGCCCGCGCGAAAGTTCCAGCCCTTCGGCGCGGCAGCGCTCGCAGAAGCCGCGCAACAGATCGGTTTCGGGCAGGCCGGTAAGTCCCTGGCCGGCCAGCCAGTTCATCAGGTCGAGGCGCGAGGTCAATTGCATACGCCATTATGGCGTGCATTCGTGACGAGCGAAAGGCCGCGCGAACGCGTGCAATGAAGGCTCCCGTCCACAGCAGATCGAATATGTCACGGACGCTGTTGACGCGCTCTCGTCGCCGGCTGCAAATGGAATCGATGACACTGCTGACAAGACATACAGGGACATGAGCCAGCGCCAGCTTCCGATCATCCTGGCGCTCGGCACCACACAGACCCTGGCCTGGGCTTCCAGCTACTATCTGCCGGCGCTGCTCGCCGATCCCATGGCGCGCGACCTCGGCGTCTCCTCCAACTGGATCTTTGGCGCGTTCTCGGCCTCGCTGGTGATCTCGGCGATGCTCGGCCCGCGCATCGGGCGACAGATCGATCTCGTCGGCGGCCGGCAAGTGCTCTCGGTTTCGAACCTGACGATCGCCGCCGGCCTCGTCCTGCTGGGCCTCTCGCACTCGGTGGCGGTGATGGCGATTGCCTGGCTCGTGCTCGGCATCGGCATGGCGATGGGACTTTATGACGCCGCCTTCGCCGCGCTCGGCCGCATCTACGGCACCGAGGCGCGCAGGTCCATCACCGGCATCACGCTGATGGCGGGCTTTGCATCGACCGTCGGCTGGCCGCTTACCGCGTGGGGGCTGTTGCATTTCGGGTGGCGAGAGACCTGCTTTGCCTGGGCGGCCGCCAATATCCTGATCGGATTGCCGCTCAACTTCTTCATGCTGCCGGCGATCAAGAGTGCCAGGCAGGCCGCGGCGACTGCCGAGAAGCCGCATCTGCCGCTCAACCGCACCATGGTGCTGCTCGCCTTCGTCTTCGCGGCGGTCTGGACCGTCACCGGCGCGATGGCCGTTCATTTCCCGCGCCTGCTGGAGGCAACGGGCGCGACGCATGTCGAGGCGATCGCGGCCGGCGCGCTGATCGGCCCCGCACAGGTGGCCGCGCGCATTCTCGAAGCGGGTTTTCTCAGCCGCTTCCATCCGCTGTGGTCGACCCGGCTCGCCTGCCTCACCCATCCGCTCGGCGCGGCCGTTCTCGCCATCTTCGGCGCTCCCGCAGCGAGCGCGTTTGCGCTGCTCCACGGCTCGGGCAACGGCATTTTGACGATCGCGCGCGGCACGCTACCGCTGTCGATCTTCGGCCCGAAGGATTTTGGCTATCGCCTCGGCATCATCGGCGCGCCGGCACGGATGGCGCAGGCCGTGGCGCCGCTGGCCTTCGGCCTGCTCATCGACATCATGGGCACCAAGGTGCTGATCGTCTCGTCGGCGCTCAGCCTCTCGGCGCTGGCCGCGCTATTCCTGATCCGCGCGCAACCGCGGCCGGATTGACCGGGCCGGAGCTTTCGCGCACAAGCGGAGCATGACCGAAGGCACAAGCCCGCCCCACACATTCAAAGGCCTCTTGCGTTGGGCGACCACGCCGCCGCAGGCTTGGGGTGTCTATCTCCTCGCCATCATTCTTGTGTGGCTGATCTCGTTCTATGCCGGCTCGCTGAAGCCGAACAAGACGCCCGAAGCAAGTCCGCCCGCCGTGACCGCACCGCGGAGCTAAGCCGCCTTGGCATCGCTGGTCGCGATCCAGATGCCGGCGAACACCGCAATCAGCCCGATCAATAGATTGGGTGTGATCGGCTCGCCGATCAGCAGCGCGGCAAGCAAGGTGGCGGCGATCGGATTGACCGTCATCGTATTGGCGACGCGGGTCGGCGTCGCGCGCGCCAGCGCCATGACCCAGAGGATGAAGGCGAGCGCGCCGCCGCCGATGCCGAGATAGATGCCGGCAATCCACTGCCCCATCGTGAAGTGATCAAGCGCGGCAAAGCTGCCCTTCACGAAACCCACCAGCGCCAGCACGGCGGCGCCCGCGCCCATGCCGACGGTGAGAAAGCCGAGTGGGCTCGAGCGCTGCATCAGCGGCCGCGACAGCACGTTGTAGAACGCCATGCAGAACACGGCGCCGGTCATGATCAACTCGCCACGCCACGCGCCCGGCGGGCTCTGCGCCAGGCCCGCGGCGAGCGCCGCGACCACACCGAGCACGGCAATGCCGACGCCGGTGATCTTGCGCGCCGTCAGGCATTCCAGGCCGAGGATCGCGCCGACCACCATGGTGTGGAGCGGCAGCGTCGCGAGAGCGAGGCTGGCCCGCGCCGCGGTCGTGTAGGACACCGCGATGTTGTAGAGGATGAAGAACAGCCCGAAGAAGCAGATGCCGAGCAGCGTCACGGCCGGCCAGTCGGACCGCTGCGGCCAGCGCACGCCGAGCATCAGCGCACACGGAAGAAGGCAGAGAAAGCCGATCCCCCAGCGCAGGATTGCGAGCAAGATCGGATCGGCGCCACCAACGAGATAGCGGGTGATCGCCGCGGCCGTGCCGCCGAGGCTGCTCGACACCAGCGCGATCGCGACCCCGGCCCATTCTCCCACAAACGTCTCCCGTTGTGGAGCTTGTTGAGGGCGCTAGCACGTCCCTGCTGCCACCGTAGTGGCAACAAGGCATTGCGGGAAGCTAGTCGTAAAACTCCGGCGCCATCTTCTGGCTGTCGCGCTGGGCCCTATCGTGATTGATCCAGAGCTGCGCCTTCTCCTTGCCGAGCGTGTCGGCGATCTTCTGCATCGAGGCAGCGCTCTGGTCCTTGTTGGCGTTCATGCTGGGCACGCGGCGGTTGTCCCAATTATCCCTAAAGTGCACCGCATCGCCGGACAGCACCACCGCGCCGGTCTTCGGCAACTTCACCAGCAGCGACTGGTGTCCCGGCGTATGGCCGGGCGTCGACAGGATGGTCACGCTGCCGTCGCCGAATACGTCCTTGTCGCCCGCAAGCAGCTCGACCGGATGCGACGGCTTGAAGCGCGGCTCGTTGTTGGCGCCGGGCCAATCATATTCGGCCTTCTGCACGTAGAGCGTCGCCTGCGGAAACAGCTCGACATTGCCTGTGTGGTCGGGATGGGTGTGCGAGACGGCCATCACCTTGACGTCACCGGGCTTGACGCCGAGCTGTTCGAGCTGGGCGGCAAGCGTCTTCGGCCGCCGCCAGGTCACGGCCTTGGGATCGGCGGGCGGCAAGCCATTTGGCATCGCCGCGACTGCGTCGGCGATGCCGGTGTCCCACAGGAACCAGCCCTTGGTGTGCTTGATCAGATAGCAGCTATCGACGAAGTCCATCGTCTTGCCCTCGTTCAGGCCGGGCGTCCAGCGCGAGATGTCGCCGGCGGTGCCTTCCCCGCAATTGAGGACGTAGAGCTTTTCGACACCGGTCTTTTCCGACTGCGCCGGCGCCGCATGACCGGACAGAGCCAGTGCGGCGATGGCGAGCGCGAGCTTGATCCTTGGCATCATTCGTTCCTCCCTGGCAGCCATGTCGGCTGTGACCGAGGATCAACCCCGGCCTGTACGCAGAATTCCCGCAAAGCCATCGTCAATGCGGGCAGGTCTCGACCTCGATCGTGACGTGGCTCAGCCCCTTCAGGCCGGCGAGCCGCCGCTTGTAGACGGCCGGCTGCTTCGGCTGGTCCGACACCACCGAGAGCAGCACCGCGCAATGGCCGGGACCGACCTGCCACAGATGCAAATCGGTGACGCGGTCGTCGCCGACTTCCATTCGCGCGCGGATGGTGCGCTCGAGCTTCTCGTCGGCGCGCACGTCGAGCAGCACCGCGCCGGATGTCTTGATCAGGCCGAACGCCCAGCTTGCGATCACGGCACTGCCGATCAGGCCGACGGCCGGATCGGCCCAGACCCATCCCGAATACATGGCGACCGCGAGCGCGGCGATCGCAAGCACCGAGGTCGCCGCATCCGCCATGACGTGGACGTAGGCGGCGCGGAGATTGTTGTCGTGGTGGTGGTGGCGGTCATGATGATCATGATCGTGGCCGTGATCATGATGCTCATGGTCATCATGCGCATGGCCGTGATGGTGGTGATCGTGGCTGTCGCGCAAGAGCCACGCACTGGCGAGGTTGACGCAAAGGCCGAGCGCGGCGACCGCAATCGCCTCGCCATAGACGATCGGCACCGGCGTGAACAGTCGCAGCACGCTCTCGTACGCGATCTCGACCGCGATCAAACCCAAAATGATCGCGCTGGCGAAGGCGGCGAGATCGCCGAACTTGCCGGTACCGAAGGTGAAATGCGAATTCCCGAGGTGCCGTCGCGCGAAGCGATACGCGAACGCGGCAATCCCCAGTGCCGCCGCGTGCGTCCCCATGTGCCAACCGTCGGCGAGCAGCGCCATCGAGCCGAACAGCGAGCCGGCGACGATCTCGCCGACCATCATGACCAGCGTCAGGACGACAACCAGCCAGGTGCGCCGCTCATTCTCGTCGTGCTTGTCGCCCAGAAAGGCGTGGTCATGGGTCCATTGTTCGATGGAATGGGAATGCATCGAGAATTCTCCGATAAGGTCCGGTCCGTTGACCCGCAATATAGACCCGCGGGTCTTCCCGGCAAAATTGGCGAAAACGGGCCGATTGACAGGTCGGCGCGGTTTCGGTGTAATGAAGTCCATGGGGATTTGAGCGATCTCCCCACGAGGCGACATGCCCAAGTATCGCGTCCCGTTGTTTTTTACGAGGGCGCATCATGTCTTCCTACACGACGATATCATCTGAAAAACTGGCACGGCTGATCGGCACGGCAAATGCCCCGGTCCTGATCGACGTGCGCACCGACGAGGATTTTGCCGCCGACCGGCGGCTGATCCCGGGTTCGATCAAGCTCAGCCACGACAATGTTGCGGAATGGGGCGGCGAATTCGCTGGCCGCACCGCGATCGTCTCCTGCCTGCGCGGCGGAAAGCTCGCGCAGGGCACGGCGGCCTGGCTCAGGCAGCTTGGGGTCCAGGCCGAGACGCTGGAAGGCGGCTTCGAGGGCTGGAAGGAGGCAAAGCTGCCGCTGCTCGACACAAGCAAGCTGCCGCCGCGCGACGCCAAGGGACGCACCGTCTGGGTGACTCGTGCGCGGCCCAAGGTCGACCGCATCGCCTGCCCTTGGCTGATCCGCCGCTTCGTCGATCCCAACGCGGTATTCTTGTTCGTGGCCCCCCCCGAAGTGGTCGCCGTCGGCGAGCGATTCAAGGCAGCCCCCTTCGACATCGAGAACGTGTTCTGGAGCCACCGCGGCGAGCTCTGCACCTTCGACGTGATGATCGAGGAATTCGGGATCGCGGCACCGGCTCTGCTTCGCCTGGCAACGCTGGTGCGCGGCGCCGACACGGCGCGGCCCGACCTCGCACCGGAGGCCCCCGGCCTGCTCGCGGCATCGCTCGGGCTGTCGCGGATGTACGACGACGATCTCGAACAGCTCGAGGCCGGCATGCTGCTCTACGACGCGTTCTACCGCTGGTGCCGCGATGCCACGGCTGAGACCCACAACTGGCCGACCAACAAGGTGAAGGCGTAATGGATAGCCGTACTATCGAAACAGGAGCTGATGCCGGTCACGGCATCAGCTTCGGTGAAGCCTTTCGCGTCTGGCTCCGCGTCGCCTGCCTGAGCTTTGGCGGGCCCGCGGGCCAGATCGCGGTGATGCACCGCATCCTGGTCGAGGAAAAGAACTGGATCTCCGAAGGCCGCTTCCTGCACGCGCTGAACTACTGCATGCTGCTGCCGGGCCCCGAAGCGCAGCAGCTCGCAACCTATATCGGCTGGCTGATGCATCGCACCGCGGGCGGGCTGATGGCGGGCGGGCTGTTCATCCTGCCCGGCATCATCGCCATCATGGGCCTGAGCTACGTCTACGCCGCCTACGGCAATGTCAGCTTCGTCGAGGCGCTGTTCTTCGGGCTGAAAGCCGCCGTGCTCGCCATCGTCGTCGAGGCCGTGGTGCGCGTCGGCAAGCGCGCATTGAAGAACCGCATCATGATTGCGCTCGCTGCGATTGCCTTCGTCGCAATCTTCTTTTTCGCGGTCCCCTTCCCCATCATCATCATCGCCGCAGGCATCATCGGCTATGCCGGCGCGAGAAGCGGCCGTCCGGAGTTCGCGCCGGCCGGTCATGGTCACGGCGGCAGCAGCGCCTTGGTCGACAGCATGCTCGGCGGAGCCGTGCCCGATCACGTCCGACCCGACACCGCCCGCACGATTCGCGTGGGTGCGCTGTGGCTAGCGCTCTGGCTGGTGCCGGTAATCGCGCTGCTGCTCGCTGTTGGACCAGACAACGTCTTCAGTCACATCGCGCTGTTCTTCTCAAAGATGGCGCTTGTCACCTTCGGCGGCGCGTATGCGGTGCTGGCTTATGTCGCCCAGCAGGCGGTTGAGCACTATCACTGGCTCAAGCCGCACGAGATGCTGGACGGCCTCGGCATGGCCGAGACCACGCCGGGCCCGCTGATCATGGTGCTCCAGTTCGTGGGCTTCATGGCGGCCTACCGCGATCCGAGCGGCCTGTCGCCGATGCTCGCGGCTACGTTGGGCGGACTGCTCGCAACCTGGGTCACTTTTACGCCGTGCTTCCTCTGGATCTTCGTCGGCGCCCCCTACATCGAGCGGCTGCGCGGCAACACCGGACTCGCCGGCGCGCTCAGCGCGATCACGGCCGCCGTCGTCGGCGTGATCCTCAACCTCTCGATCTGGTTCGCGCTGCACACGCTGTTCCGCGAGACCGTGCCGGTGCACGCCTTCCCGTTTGCCTTCGACATGCCGGTGCTGACGAGCGTCGACATCCCAGCGCTCGTGCTGTCGATCGCGGCCGCGACCGCGCTCTTCCGGTTCAAGCTGGGCATGCTCACGGTGCTCGCCGGCAGCTGCGCTGCGGGCGTGGCGCTGCGGCTGGCGGGCGTGATCTAGGGAGCGGGCTCATAGGTTCGTCGCATCCGGTTTGCCCATTGAAAGGCGTCGTTACGCCGTCAGGGTTGCATGGCGGCCTTGGGCCATTCACGTCGCTCAATCCCTGCCTTCGAGACGTCCGGTCTAGCCCCTGACTCCGGACCTGTCGCTGCACTGCGCCAACCGACGCGATGGGCCAATAGGCGACATTTCCGAAAACAAGAGGCGGCGAACCGCCCGGACGTTCGCTGACGGCCATTGGCAGACGAACGACGAAGCGGTTGCAGTGCGCCGAAGAGCTGGTAGAGCCGCTTCATGCCGTTCCGCTATTCGTGATAGGTTACTCTCAGCCGTAAACGTTTTCAGCCGTGTTGGACAACAACGGAGGCTTTGCCAATGAAATCCAATTTTTACTCACGGCCGGTAGATGAGTTCGCCACAAGTAAAGCCGATGCACTGATCTTGGTAGGTCGCATCCTATTTGCGTGGGTATTCGTCGGAAGCGCCTACGGAGCAATAATCAACTTCAGCGGCTCCGTCGGCTACTCCAGGTCGCTGAACCTTCCAGCACCCGAGCTGTTCACGGCGACGAACATCGCACTGGAAATATTGATATCCGTTAGTTTGGTATTGGGCATCGGTACGCGCTTCTGCGCAGTGCTGACATTTATGTTCGTACTGGTGGCAACTGCTATTGCACACCGCTACTGGGAGTATCCATCCGGTGCGCAGCAGATTGGTCAATACAATCATTTTCTGAAGAACATCTCGATCATGGGAGGCGCGATGTTGATCTTCGTCACTGGGGCGGGCCGCTTCAGTTTCGACCGAAAAATGTAGCCCGATCACTTCACCTTGACCTTGAAAGCCTCCTCGATCAGTCGGCGGATGCTCTTTGATAGCGGCTTGAGTGCCTCGCTCACGATCGCGAAGAGAAGCATCAGCCACGTCGCAAGCGCGGCACACCACAGCAATAGTTCAAATGTCTCCGGCATGATGACCTCATCAAAAATATCTGTTCTGAATCGGCAAATGCTACTTCAAATGCTACTTAACGGGACCGAGGCGGCAATCGGCGCGCTCCTGCGGCGGCGTGTATCTCCCTCAACTGCCAGGCTGGGAGTACTTGCCCCGAAGCTGACTTACAGTTTGGCGGACCTTGGCAATTTCGTCCTGCGTCCAAAGCCTGATGAGGTTTACATTGTGGATGGGGCCGGATGCCACCACGGTACCGGAAATGGCCGGTGCCGCACTGGGATCGTGCACATCAAAAATCACCAGGACGCCCGGACCTTCGGAAGCGGTGCTATACATTGAGAGCAGTTTCCCGCCGGCGGCTTCGATGAGGTTGTTGGCCGCTTCCACGCGATTGGTCCCAGGCTTGTCCATAATGCTGTTGAGGGATTTTGGTGTGTATTGCCCTGTCATACAAAATACATGGTGACATTCCTCCTGTCGGAGAATGTTCAGGTCACTAAAGCGCAAGATTTATTTCGGGCTCAACAAAATAGGCGGTCATAACCGCGTTGAGCGAAAGACCATATACCCCGCCGTGGGCAACATGCCGCTGAGAATAAACGGGCCTTCGGCACTGCCCGCTCGCGGCTGAATAAACAGCCTACATCAAAGATCTGTCGCGCGCCAAAAGAATCTGATTCGCTAGCCCTACCGCCAAGTGTCAGCGGGACTTACCTGCATCAGCCATCCCTCGAGCCAAACTATTGTCGGATCTGGGTCAAAGGTGGCGGTCGGACCCGAGTGGGACTACTTCCGCTGTACCTCTCGCTCCGGACATGTCGCTGCGCTGTGCCAGCCAACGTGATGGGCCAGAAGCGGTCGACGCAGCCTGGCGCGATGTTCGCCAGCTTCTACCCTCAATAGCCGACATGAGTGGTTGTTACGTTCTTCTGCTTAGGCCGCAGCGGAAGTGGCTCGCCTATCCGCCAAACTTTTCTGCCCGCACGCACATCATTGTGGGCCGGGGAACTGTTACTGCCGCATTGGTTTCACCGAACGGCCACGAGAGAATCCAACGCTAACCAAAGTTCGTGGATAGTGCGTTTGGTTCCTAAACTGAGGAAAGGAATAACCATGCGCATCATTACTGCATCCGTCATTATTGCAGCACTCTCGCTTGGGATGACCGCTTTCGTGCAGGCTGAAGGAGCGTCCCCGCAACCCAGAGCGCAGGAACCGCCTGCTCAGTCCGACACGGTCATTCGAAGCATACAGGTAGTCGACGTCAAGCAATTGCAACCTGCGGTTCGCTCAAAGGTCGATGAAATCGTCGCGCAGACAAGCGAAGAAGATTTGCAATCACTTCGGAAGTCCATTGACGCGGCACCGGCGGCAGTATCTGCGCTTAAAGCGAAGGGCTTGAGCTCGTCGCAGGTTGTTGCCATCAACATCGCCGACGGTGTGCTCACGATGTTCGCCAAGACGGCCTAAAGCGGGAAGTTCTAGTGAAAGCTCCACCATGGACTGTCACCACTCCAAGCTTAACGGTACCGTGTTCGGCATACATGATTGGCTTATCTATCTACGGGATCAAGCGGTCACGTGTCTGAAACTTGTCGAGCAGGCCGACGATCGTCTCGTTAAAACCGAACTGCTTGCGTTGGCGTCGGTCTGCGAGGATCATGAAAGAGGCCGCCAACTGCGGCGGCCTCAAATGTCCGCAAGGGGTCAAAATCCGAAATACTCAACCTGCGCTAATCTAGTCCGCCATGCCTCGATTAGCGGACTTTAATGAAGCGGGTCGCCACTTCGCCGATGGGCCAGGACCACACCTGATCGTCTGCAATCAGCTAGCTCCGAATCGAACGGCTTGGATCAGCCAAATCACTGCCGCGAGGTTCAGTAGAGCAGTGCCTGCAGGACCATAGGTTTTCATCGGATCTTTGATCGTCCCGCCTATGACGGCATCACCGGCCTGAACGATGATCATGCTCCATGCGACGGCTTGGAGCCATCCAGTTGACCCCGTAATAAATGGGACCGCGCTCGCGATCACTAAAGCCGTGCTTCTCGCACAGGCATAAAGTGCCATGGTGCGGGCAGTGTTGCTCGCACCCAGTGCCGCCGCCATGGAAAATCCAAGTCTGCCTGGCTCGACTGCAGTGACTCGACGCGGCTGGTTTGCAGGATCAGTCCTTCAATGTCTGCTTCGGGTCACAACCGGTCGATGATGACCGCGCCGAACGACTTCCGCTCTGCCCTCGGAAGCTGCCGTCTCTCAGCACGCGCCCTTTGGGCGAAAGCCGTCACCCTCGCCTCCCCGTCCCGTCGGGCAAAACAGTCGCGACCACTTCCGCCACACCGCCTGTCAAGCCCACCTCGCAAAATATTCCACTTTACCGAATTTCTGATTTATCGTACAGACAGAACACCCTGGCCCGAGACAAGGGGCGGATCGCGATCGTCACGAACCGCGGGCTGGGCAGCGATGGACGCGACGGCGTCGGGCGTAACAGGCATTGCAGGGCGGCTTCGGCTGTGAGCAATCGCTTCGCGCCGACGACACGACGCCGACAGCGTCTTCGCATGGCTTCCGGTGTGAGCACACGCCAGCACTCGAAGTCCCAGCGAAGATGTGCGCGGACGAACAAGTCGTGTGGTCCTGACGCCCGGGGTCTGTGCGTCAAGTCCTGCGGTGATGAGGCGGCCCGACCGGGCGCGCGCATCAGCTATCCGCAGGGCGACGGGGGCAATAGTGCATCGCTCCCCGGGGAGAGCACGAAGGACACGTTAAAACCATCGCGCAGGGAAGGCCGGGCGATCCGGCGAACCTGCGGTCCACCCCGTGTGCATTTCTATGGCGCACGGACCTTGCGGGTGCCCGCCGGCGCCCGGCCTTCCCTGCGCCCTTTCCTTGAAGGTGGCGCGAGCGGTAGAACTCGGGCGAAATGCTCCGCGAGAATGCGAACTCTCGCCCGCTGTTTGAAATGTGAATTGAAGAGAAACGGCTGAATCTTGCTGCGTCATAAGACCCTCATGGTGAGGAGCGCGAAGCGCGTCTCGAACCATGAAGGCCCGGATATTTGCCCGAGGCCATCCTTCGAGACGCGCGTTCCGCGCTCCTCAGGATGAGGAGAAGAGTGGTTTGACGCAGCAGAACTAACGCCTCATCATCCGCGCAATCGCTTCCCCAATCACCACCGTCGTGAAGTGGGTGTTGGCGCGGCAGTCCGACGGCATGATCGAGGCGTCGGCGACGCGCAGGCCCGCGATGCCCTTCACCGTACCATCAGGGTTGACCACGCCGTCGGCCTGCTTGAAGCCGGTCATGCGGCCACTGCCGGCGGCGTGCTGGATGTCGCCGGTTTCGCGCCGCAGCAGCGCATCGAGTTCATGATCCGGCAGCGCGGCTGCCTGCGGCAGCGTCAGATCGGTGTCCGTCAGCCGGATCCAGTCGGCGATGCCTGATAGCGCCGGCTGGGAGGTGATCACGGCCAGCCGTTTCACCGCATCCATCATGCGCAGCATGTCACGGGGATCGACCAGCATGTTCTCCTCGACAACAGGATCGATCGCGGGGTCGGTCGAGGCCAGTTTAAGTGTTCCACGAGAATACGCATTGAACAGCCCGGCGCCGATCGCTCCTGATACACCGATGCCGCGGTGGTTGAAGGCGATCAGGATCATGTCCCGTTTGCCGCCATCGCGAAGGCCCGACGAATAGGTCACGCAGCAATTGGTATGGCGGGTGTCGGGATCGCTCGGCCGCAGGTTTTCATGGAGCTGGACCGTGGCGCGAAACAGCGGATGGTCGAAGAAGTGCCGGCCGACCGGCAGGTCGCGCTCGACCGCGATTCCCATCGCCTTCAACTCATCGGCAGGTCCAATGCCCGAGCGCAGCAGGATCGCCGGACTGTGGATGGCACCGGCGCAGAGCACGATCTGGCGCGCGCTGATCTCGCTGGTGCCCTGCCCCTCGATGTGAACGCGAAGGCCGGTCGCCCGGCCGTCACTGATCAGCACGCGATCGACCAGTGCGTGCCCGCGAATCTCCAGATTGGCGCGGCTCCGCGCGGGCTCGAGATAACCTTCATTGGTGGTGATGCGGCGGCTGTCCCGGCTGTTGATGGGATAGCAGGCGACGCCCTCGCCGTCGGGACCATTGACGTCGGCGCACCAGGGATAGCCGCTCGCCAGCGCCGCATCGCGCAAGCCGCGATCGATCGGCCCCCATTTTTCCGGAGGCGCGCGATAGACCGGCAGCGGTCCGCCGCGGCCATGGCCCGCTGCGTCACCGAATTCCAGATCATCCTCGATCACCGAGAACAACGGCATCACGTCTTTCGCGGACCAGCCGGTGCAGCCATTGGCGGCCCATTCGTCGAACGCATCGGCGACGCCGCGGATGGCGATCTGGCCGTTCATCATCGACGAGCCGCCGAGGCCCTTGCCGCGCCAGTAGAAGCGCGGCTCCTGCCCCGCCACCCGGCGCGTCAGAAGATCAGGCCATTGCCATTTCTCCTGATACTCGCGCTTGTGGATGATCGGGATGGGATTTGGCGTCATCACTTCCCAGGGCGCCTCGTCGGCGCGCCAGTCGAGACCCGCCTCCAGCAGCAGGACGCGCCGTGCGGGATCTTCGGAGAGCCGTGCCGCAACAGCGGCGCCGGCGGAGCCGCCGCCGACAACAATGACATCGTACATCGCGCTACTTCTCAACGTTCCAGAAAACCGGGATGGCGGACGGTATCAGACCGCGCAAACCGGCGCGAGAGGCGGCGGGCTGGGCGAGCGACGATCCGGTCTCACCCGCCGCGCGTTGCGGCATATGAAAACATAGGACGGAAATCGCCGGCGACGATAATTTGCAGGCGCGGCAGCGGCCCTGCGGCTGGTCGGGGTGATCTGAGCCGAGCTCTATGGTGTGAACTTGTAGGACAGGCCGGCGCGCACGGTATCGATGGTCTGCCGGCCGCCCCGATCCGTGGTGGGCGTGCCGCCTGGCTCAGTGGTCGTGATGTTGCTGGTCGCTTCTACTGTGCCGAAATCGTAGTGCAGATATTCGATGCGGCCGATCCAGTTCGAGTTGCCGAGGAAGGTCTCGACACCGGCGCCGGCGGCCATCCCGAAATGATTGCGCGCCGTCTCGATCACAGCGGCCGTGACCGGGCTGGGGGCCGAGTTGGCCGAGCTATCGATGCGGTGCGCACGTTCGAACGCGAGGCCGCCGGTGGCATAGAGAAGCCAACCACTCGAGGGTGTCCAGCCGAGACGCCCGCGCAACGTGCCCAGGTATTTGACGTTGTCCGACAGCGTGTCGCTGATGGTGCCCGCGAGCACGGTTGGCGTCGAGCCCTTGATGCCGGTGGCGCTGCCGTCGATCTCGATACCCGCAACGACGCTCGCATACTGCCAGTTGTAGCCGGCCTGGCCGCCGCCGAGCCAGCCTTTCGACTTGATATCGCCGATGGTGACCCCGCCAAGCAGGGAGGCGTCCGAAAAATCGTTCTGCTTCCAGCCATAGCCGCCATGGGCGCCAAGATAGAAGCCGGACCAGCTTTGCAGCGATGGCGGCGGGCCCGCCTTGGCGTAGGCAAGCGCAGACACCGGCAAAGCCGCGTCCGGCCCGAACTTGTAGGACACGCCCGCGCGCACGAGATCGACGGTTTGACGGCCGATCGCGGTCGCCGCGGCAAAATTCGCGAGCGGCGGCGAGACGGAAACCAGGCTTGAATCGGAACGGACGCGGCCGAAATCGTAGTGCAGATATTCCAGCCGCCCGATCCAGTTGCTGCTGCCGAGCATCATCTCGCCCCCCACACCTGCAACCCAGCCGAAGCGGTCGCTCGGTGTGGCCGTCCGCGTGGTGGTGACGCCCGTCGCGGTGGTGTCCTGCTGCACCTGGGAGATCTCCAGCCGTTCCCAGCCGAGGCCGGCGGTACCGTACAGCAGTAAGGTGTCGATCGGCGTCCAGCCGAGACGGCCGCGCACGGTACCGAGATATTTCACCTTCTCGTCAAACTTCAGCGTCGAGGCGAAGCCAGGAACCGCGATCGAAGCTGTCGAGGTGCTGCCCTTGATGTCGGCCGCGCTGAGGTCGGCCTCGAGGCCGGCGACCACGCGATCATATTGCCAGTTGTGGCCGAACTGACCTCCGGCGACCCAGCCTTGCGACTTTGCGCCGGTCAGTGCGCCATCCGGTGCAAAGTCGAGCAGCGGCAGCGGCAAGGTCGCGGGATCATCGCCCCAGCCATAGCCACCATGGGTACCCGCATAGAACCCGACCCAGCCGTTGCGCGCCGATGCCATCACGGGCGCCTTGACGTAAGGCACCGGCGCGAGACGCGCCTGCTCGCCAAACTTGTAGGACACGCCGGCGCGAACCAGGTCGATGGTCTGCGACCCCGACGTCGAGTTCACCTGGCCGATCGCAGCGGTGATCGCAGACGAGTCCGCGATATGGCCGAAATCATAATGCAGATATTCAATGCGGCCGATCCAGTTCGGGCTGCCCAGCATCGCCTCGACACCGGCGCCGGCGACCCAGCCGAACCGGTCGGTCGGCGTGCCGCTGGACGACAGCGTCGCACTGACCGGCGCAGTCGAGGTCTGCAATGTCTGCGATGTGGAGTCGAGCCGCTCCCAGGCGAGGCCTGCGGTCCCATACAGCAGCACATTGTCGGCCGGCAGCCAACCGAGGCGACTGCGAACGCTGCCGAGATATTGTGCCTTCTCGCTGAGGGTGATGGTCGTCGCGTCCGTCCCGCCGAGGAGCTGGCTGACCGCGTTGCTGCCCTTGATGTCGGTCGCCGAGAAATCGAACTCGAGCCCGGTGACGGCGCGGCCAAATTGCCAATTGTAGCCGGCCTGGGCGCCGTAGACGGCGCCTTTCCCGCGGATGCCGTTGACCGATTGCGGCGTCGCCAGCGCAAACGCTTCCGACTGTGAGAAGTCGTCGCGCCCCCAACCATAGCCGCCGTGGACGCCGAGATAGAAGCCCGCCCAGGACGCGGCGAGCGCCGGCGCCACCTTGACCACGGGCAAGTCCGCAGCGAGCGCTGAACCGGACAATGCGATGAGCGAGACGCTACAAAGAAGCAGGCAGCGCGGCGGACGCAACACCGTGTTCGATCCCGGCCCCATTCCCAGTCCCCAACGAAATTCTCAAAATATCTGGTGCAGATGGAATCACGGAGATTCGTGATTCGCTACCTCTCGTTGAGCGAGCGAATCGCGAAAGCCTTTCGGCGTGTTCAAACGGCAACAGCACGCCGCGGGAAATGCTGCATTAATCGGCACATAGGACGAAATCGCAATCAAACGTTAGGAGGTGCGCGATTTGCGAATCAACAAACCGCACCTCCCGTTTGAAAGTCGAGCTACCCGATCACCTTGCCGAACTTGTTCGATTTCGGAAAACCCTTCGGCGCCAGGCGGCCGGCGTCTGCGCGGGTGCCTTGCCACTCGGCCAGTTCCTTCATCGTCGCCGAGAATTCGCGGCCAGCGGAATCCTTCCAGGTCAGCCCCGCCTTGGCGTCGAACACCGCGATGTCCGAAAGGCCGCCGTCCTTGTACTTCTGCAGGCGCGCACCACGGCCACGCGGCATCTCCTGCGTCTGGTCGAGCGGGAAGACCAGCATCTTGCGGTTCTCGCCGATCACCGCGACAGTGTTGCCGAGCACCTCGGTGATCGCGCACGCCTCGTTCGGCATGTCCACGTTGAGGACCTGCTTGCCCTTCTTGGTGGTGCCGACGCAATCGTCCTCGTTGACGACGAAGCCCTGGCCCTCGTGGCTCGCGACCAGGAATTTGCGTCCGCCCTTGTTGACGAACAGCGTGACCGGCGCGGCCTCCGGCTCGAGATCGATGAACTGGCGGATCGGCTCGCCATGACCGCGGCCGCCCGGAAGTTTTGCGACATCGAGCGAGTAGAATTTTCCGTTGGTGGCGAACAGCAGCAGCTTCGAGGTCGTTTCCGCGAAGAACGCGAACCCGAGCTTGTCGTCCTGCTTGAAGGCCAGCCCCGAGAGATCCTCGACATGACCCTTGAGGGTGCGGATCCAGCCCTTGTCGGAGACGACGACGGTCACCGGCTCGCGCTCGACCAAGGCCTCCTCCATGGCGGCGAGATCGTGCTCGGGCGCGTCCGCAAAGGTGGTGCGGCGCTTGCCGAGCGGGGTCTTCGGCCCGAACATGTCGCGGACCTTGCCAACCTGCTCGGCGACCTTCTTCCACTGCTCGGGTTCGGACGCCAGCAGTCCCTCGATGCCCTTCAGCTCTTTGCGCAGATCCTTGTCCTCGCTGCGGATCTCCATTTCCTCGAGCTTGCGCAGACTTCGCAGCCGCATGTTGAGGATGGCTTCGGCCTGCACTTCGGTGAGCTTGAACGCCTTGATCAGCGCCGGCTTCGGCTCGTCCTCGTTGCGGATGATCCTGATCACCTCGTCGATGTTCAGATAGGCAATCAGCAAGCCGCCGAGAATCTCCAGCCGGCGCTCGATCTCGGCCTTGCGATGGTTGGTCCGACGGAGCAGCACGTCGCGCAGATGGTCAAGCCATTCGCGCAGGCACTCCGCGAGTCCCACCACCTTGGGCACGCGGCCCTTGATCAGCACGTTGAGGTTCAGCGGGATCTTGTTTTCGAGCTCCGTCAGCCGGAACAGCGATTCCATCATCAGGGCCGGATCGACATTCTTCGACTTCGGCTCGATCACGATACGGACGTCTTCGGCCGACTCGTCCCTGATGTCTCCGACCAGCGGCAGCTTCTTCTGGTCCAGCAGCTCGGCGATCTTCTCGATCAGGCGCGACTTCTGCACCAGAAAGGGTATCTCGGTGACGACGACGACCCAGGTGCCGCGTGCGCCCTCTTCCTGCTCCCATCGGGAGCGGACGCGGAACGAGCCGCGGCCGGTGGTATAGGCTTCAGCGATCGCCTGCTTGGAATCGACGCAGATGCCGCCGGTCGGGAAATCCGGGCCCTTGACCCATTTCAGCAGCGCCTTGGATTTCGCGTCGGGCTTCTCGATCAGATGCAGCGCGGCTTCGCAGAGTTCGGCGGCGTTGTGCGGCGGGATCGAGGTCGCCATGCCGACCGCGATACCCTGCGAGCCATTGGCGAGCAGGTTCGGGAAGCCGCCGGGCAGCACGACGGGCTCTTTCGACTGGCCGTCGTAATTAGGGCGGAACTCGACCCCGTCCTCGTCGATGCCGTCGAGCAGAAGCCGCGCGACGTCGGTCATCCGCGCCTCGGTGTAGCGGTAGGCAGCGGGATTATCGCCGTCGATATTGCCGAAATTGCCCTGGCCGTCGACAAGCGGATAGCGCGAGGAGAAGTCCTGCGCGAGGCGGACCATGGCGTCGTAGATCGCTTGGTCGCCATGCGGATGGAACGAGCCCATCACGTCGCCGACGATTTTGGCGGATTTTTTGAACGCCGTGCCGGGGTCGAGCCGGAGCAGCCGCATGCCGTAGAGGATGCGCCGGTGCACCGGCTTCAGGCCGTCGCGGGCATCTGGCAGCGCGCGGTGCATGATGGTGGAAAGCGCGTACGCAAGATAGCGCTCTTCCAGCGCCTCACGCAGCGGCACTTCGTGAATTTCGGCCGGTTCTTCCGGCGGAATCAATCGTTTTCCCATGCCGCCCGGTTAAACCGTGGAAGCGAATCGGGCAAGGATCGATTGGTTCCCTGTGGGCGGCCTACTAGCCGGCCCAGCCTGCGGTGAAGGTCTGGGTGGGTTGCGCGTTTTTAGCCTGCGTGGTGGCCGGGGCATTGGTCAGGCACCGCCGCGCCGTCTCGATCTCGGCCTCCGTCGCACCCTTGGATCGCGCCCATGCCTCTGCTGCTGCAGCGGAATATTTAGCCACATAGAACCTGACGACGGTGCAGGAGGCGCGGCGAAAGACGCCGGGTTGCTCGCCTGCGAGGGCGTCCGGCGCCAGCGTGACAAGCGCCGCCGATATCACAAATCCCTTGATCAGCATGAGGCTTATCCCGGTTGGAACCCCGAGGGCAAGTCCAGGAAACCCAATTTGGTTCCAATGACGGTTGGCCTATTAGGGCAATGCAGAGCCGCGCCGGCCTCATGACGCGGGAATCGCGGCCTTCGCCTGCTGTCTCGTCAGCGCGTTGATGAAGCCTGCCCGCGCGTCGGAATGGCCCTGCCCCCGCGGCTCCAGCACATGGCGCAGCAGGAACAGCCCGGTCAACCGAAGGCCGTCCTGAAGATCCTGGTCGGTGACGTCGCTCGCGGCTACGCCACGACGCAAAAACGGCGGCAGCCGCAACAACCGATCCCGCCACGGCTCGCCCGCGCCGCGTGACACCGCGCCGCCTGATTTCGGCGAGACATAGATCAGGTCGGTAGTCTCCCCGGTTACCGCGCAGTTTTCCAGCGCAAGCCCGAAGCCGAGCTCGGCGAGCATCGCCAGCTCGAAATGGATCAGGTGCACGGCGGCGCCGCCGATCTCGTCGAAATCGTCGAGCGAATGCTCGAGCTGCGCCAGGATGTTTTCGTGCGGATCGCGCTCCGGCAGCAACCGCGCAATCGAGGCGAGATGGGTGATGCCATAGACGCCGTGGGGGGATGTCAGCAGCGTCGCCGCGCGCAGCTTGAGGCCCTCGATGGCATAGGTGCCGAGATGCTCGTCGAGCCGCGCCCGCCACACCACGCTGAGGCTGTTGCCGGGCTGCAGCAGCGGCCGCATCCGCGAGCCGGCGCCGCCGCGGACGAGACCGAGATGGCGGCCGTGCGCACGCGTCAGCAGCTCGACGATGGAGCTACTCTCGCCATGCCGCCGCACGCCCAGCACGATGCCTTCGTCGGTCCATTCCATGTGCGGAGTCTAGCGCATTTCAGGCGATCGTAGGGTCGGCAAAGCGAAGCGTGCCCACCAATTTGATCAACCGCGCAAAGCGGCGAATCCTCACGCGTTGAACCAACCCTGTGCATCTCCGCTGAACGAGAAATACAATCCCATCGCCGTCAGCACGCAGGAGACGATCTCGATGGCGCTGTCGAGTTCCATGCCCTTCTCGCCGATGATCTGGCCGAGCGAGATCACCGACAGCACGAGCGCTGCCGCCAGCACCCATCGCGGCCAGTTCTTGCGCCAGCGTGCAGCGAGCCAGACGAAATAGACCAGCAGCAGGATCATGCCGCCGGCGAGCAGCGTCGCCGTCATGATCATCTGCTCGGTCATCTCGGCATTCGGTGTGCGGTCCTGCACCGCGACCGACAGGGCATCCAGCATCAAGGATGCATAGAGCAACGCTTCGAAGCGCCGTACGTTGCCGGGTACGCTCATCGGTGACCGATCTTTTCTTGGCTATTCTTTGGGAAATTCCAGGCCCATCTCGCGGTAGCGATCGGGATCATCGCCCCAGTTCTCGCGCACTTTGACGAACAGGAACAGATGCACCGGCACACCGAGGATCTCGCCGATCTCCTTGCGTGAGTCCGCGCCAATCGACTTGATCGTCGCGCCGCCCGCGCCAAGCACGATCTTGCGCTGGCTCTCGCGCTCGACGAAGATCGTCTGCTCGATGCGGACCGACTTGTCCTTGCGCTCCTCCCACTTGTCGGTCTCGACCGTGGACTGGTAGGGCAATTCCTGGTGCAGCTTGCGAAAGATCTTCTCGCGCGTGATCTCGGCCGCAAGCTGCCGCATCGGCGCGTCCGACATCTGGTCTTCGGGATAGAGAAACGGCCCCGGCGGCACGATCTCGGCGAGAGTATGCCTGAGGTCGTCGACGCCGTCGCCGGAGATCGCCGCGATCATGAAGGTCTTCGCGAAGGCCATGCGCTCGTTGGCCGCCTGCGCCAGTGCCAGCAGCTTCTCGCGCTGGACCAAATCCACCTTGTTGATGACCAGAATCTTCTCGTGCTTGACGCTTGCGACCTTGGTGAGGATCGCCTCGGCTTCCTCGTCGATACCGGCCTTGGCATCCAGCAGCACGCAGACGAGGTCGGCGTCATGCGCGCCGCTCCAGGCCGTCGAGACCATTGCGCGGTCGAGCCGGCGCTTTGGCAGGAAGATGCCGGGCGTATCGACCAGGATGATCTGCGCGTTGTTCTCGATCACGATGCCGCGGATCAGCGCCCGCGTGGTCTGCACCTTGCGCGAGACGATCGTGACCTTGGCCCCGACCAGCGCATTGACCAGCGTGGACTTTCCGACGTTCGGGGCGCCGATCAGCGCGACAAAGCCGCAGCTCGTTGCGGCGGGCGCCTCGCCACTTGTTTCAACCGTCATTGCCGCCGCCAACACCTTCGCGTTCGATCATCACTGAAGCCGCTACCTTCTCCGCTGCGCGCTTGCTGCCGCCGGTGCCTTCGGCCGGCGCCAACCCCGGCAGATCCACCGCGACACGAAACTCCGGATCGTGATGCGGACCGGTGCGCTCGACCTCGCGGTAGACCGGCGTCGGCAGTCCCTTGCCTTGCGCCCATTCCTGCAGAACGGTCTTGGGATCGCGCAAGGGACGCCGCGGCTTGTGCATGCGTTCGGTCCAGTTGCGCTTGACGAACTCGGACGCCGCCGCGTAGCCGCCGTCGAGGAAGACGGCGCCGATCACGGCCTCGCAGATGTCGCCGAGCACGCTCTTGCGCAGGCGCGCGTCGGCACCAGGACCGACCGAGCCGAGCTTGATGTCGTCGAGTAGACCGAGCGACTTGGCGACGTCGGCGCAGCTCTCCTTGCGCACCAGTTCAGCAAGTCGCTTGGACATCTCGCCTTCGTCGGCGTTCGGGAACGCGTGATAGAGCATGTCGGAGACGACAAGTCCGAGCACGTGGTCACCGAGGAATTCCAGCCGCTGATAGCTGTCGCCACGCTTGCGCCCGGACTTCAGCGCCGAGACATGCGTGATGCCCTGCATCAAGAGGTTCGGATCGGCGAAACTGTGGCCGATGCGGGCCTCGAGCGCCGCGTTCGCATCCGGGCCCTTGGTCTTGCTGCTCCGCACCCGCTTCTTCTTTGCAGGCGTCTTGACTTCAAGGGTGTTGGTCGCAGCTTCGCCGTCGGGGCCCGCTTGCGCCTCGGTCGGGTGGGTCGCGATATCCTTGACTTCGTCTTTCATCGGACGATTTTGAAGAAGCGATTCCAGCGCACCGCCCACGGCCAGCGCCAGAACATCCAGGCATGCTCGCCTTCGGCGATCGAGAAGAAGATCATCTGGGCGCGCCCGACCAAATTCTCCTGCGGCACGTAGCCGACCTGGCCGAGGAAGCGGCTGTCGGTGGAGTTGTCGCGGTTGTCGCCCATCATGAAGAAATGGCCGGTCGGCACGGTGTAGACGTTGGTGTTGTCCACGTAGCCGTTGTCGGCGCAGTCCAACGTCTCATAGGACACGCCGTTCGGCAGCGTCTCCTTCCAACGCTTCACCCGGGAGACGCCGCCGCCTTCCGAACCGCAGGGATCCTCGCCGACAAATTCGCTCATGCGCTGCCGCTCGACCGGCGTGTCGTTGATGTAGAGCAGACCGTCCCGCATCTGGATGTGGTCGCCGGGAAGCCCGATCACGCGCTTGATGTAGTCGGTGGAGTCGTCCTTCGGCAGGCGGAATACGACGATGTCGCCGCGGCTCGGGTCCGAGCCCCAGATCCGCCCCGAAAAAAGCGGCGGCGAGAACGGGATCGAGTAGTGGCTGTAGCCGTAGGAATATTTCGAGACGAACAGATAGTCGCCGACCAGCAGCGTCGCCTTCATCGAGCCGGATGGGATGTTGAACGGCTGGAACAGGAAGGTGCGGATCACGAGCGCGATCAAGAGGGCGTGGATCACGACCCGGATGGTTTCGCCCACGCCGGTCTCAGCTTTGGTCCCTGAAGTCACGCTCATTGCTCTCTCAATTCCGGCCGGCGGTCCACAGCGCGCCCCCCTCCCGCGAACGGCCCGTCAAGTTCGCGTCCCAAGGAGATTGTCCTGATTCTGATAATGAGAGCCAATTCCGGCGTAAAGCCGAATTCGCCCAGGCTGATTTGCGTCCGCGGACTTTTAGACGGTTGTCGGAGGCCACGCAATCAAGGAACGCATCAAAACTGGATAAGTATTTGATTTTTAATGATAATTATAAAATCGCAGGAGACCCGTCAGGGTTTGACCAGCGGCACGGCGGAAATGATGACGAAGGCCTGGGCCAACGGCCAGTCATCGGTGATCGACAGATCGACCTGTGCTTCGAACCCCTCCGGCGTCAGGGCCTGGAGCCGGGCCAGCGCCCCGCCCGTCAATTGCATGGTTGGCCGTCCTCCCGGCAGGTTGACCACCCCCATGTCGCGCCACCACACGCCGCGTCTTATGCCGGTGCCGAGTGCCTTGGAGCAGGCCTCCTTGGCCGCGAACCGCTTGGCGTAGGTCGCCACAACCATCTTCTCGTTCTTGGCGCGCCGCTCCGCCTTGGCTCGCTCGGCCGCGGTGAAGATGCGATCGAGGAAGCGCTCGCCATGGCGCTCGATCACCTTCCCGACGCGGGTGATGTCGATCAGATCGGAGCCGATGCCGATGATCATGCCCGACTCCGGCCGCGATCCATCGCTGCGCGCATGCTGCGCACCGTCTCGGCGAGACCGACGAACAGCGCTTCGCCCATCATGTAGTAGCCGATGTTGAGCTCCATGATCTCCGGCAGGGCCGCGATCGTCTCCGCCGTGGCATAGTCGAGCCCGTGTCCGGCATGAATCTCCAGCCCCGCTTGCTTCGCCAGCTTTACGCCCGCCACGATCCGCCGCCATTCGGCCTCGGCCTTGTCGGTGTGGCCGTCGACGACGGCGTCGCACCAGGCGCCGGTGTGGATCTCGATCACGGGCGCACGCAGCCGCGCCGCCATCTCGATCTGGGCGGGATCGGCGGCGATGAACAGCGACACCCGGATGCCGGCATCGTTCAGCCGCGCGATATAGGGCGCCAGCGCGTTGTGCTGACCGACCACGTCGAGCCCGCCCTCGGTCGTCACCTCCTGGCGCCGCTCCGGCACGAGGCACACCGCGTGCGGCTTGGTGGCGAGCGAGATGCGCATCATGTCGTCGGTCGCCGCCATCTCGAAATTGAGCGGCTTGGAGATTTCGGCTTTCAGCCGCGCCATGTCCTCGTCGCGGATGTGCCGGCGATCCTCGCGCAAATGAGCGGTGATGCCGTCCGCGCCGGCCTGGATCGCAAGCAGTGCGGCGCGCACCGGATCTGGATTGCGGCCGCCGCGCGCATTACGCAGGGTCGCGACATGGTCGACATTGACGCCGAGGCGGAGCGGAGGTGCAGGCATTTCAGACTCACGGAACCATAGGGACAGACCAAGACAGAAGGCGTCTATCCATTAACACGTTCGACGCGGGCGACGACCGCCTTCGCGCGCAGCTGGGCCAGGATCGCGCTCAAATGCTTCAGATCGTAGACTTCGAGATCGATCGTCGTCTCCGTGAAGTCCGGTGAGCGGCGCTGCATGCTGATGTTGTCGATGTTGCCGTCGTGCTCGGCAATCACGGTCGCGATCTGCGCCAGCGCGCCGGGCTCGTTGACGTTCTCGACCCTGATGCGGGCCGGGAAGCGCTGCGGCGCGGAGTCCTCGATGTCCCAGCGGACGTCGAGCCAGCGCTCCGGCTCTTCCTCGAAATCCTTCAGGGCCGGCGCCTGGATCGGGTAGATGGTGATGCCCTCGCCCGGCGTGACGATGCCGACGATGCGGTCACCGGGCACGGCGCCGCCGTTCGGCGCGAACTTCACCGGCAGGTCCGAATTGATGCCGCGGATCGGGATCGCGACCGAGCTGCGCGGCGGTTCCGACGACTTCTCCTTGAACTTGGCGGCAAGCCCCTTCTTGACGCCGTAGCGCGCGATGCGCTCCTCCTTGTAGTCGGGATACATCGCACGCGCGACGTGGGAGGCCTTGATCTCGCCGCGCCCCACAGCCGCCATGACGTCCTCGATCGAGGTCCGCGCGAGCCGCGGCAGCGCGCCCTTGAGCTTGTCGTCGGCGTATTCGATCTTGGCGCGCTCGAACAGGCGTTCCACGATGCGCCGGCCGAGACCGACATATTGATCGCGCACCGCAGTCCTGGTGGCGCGGCGGATCGCGGCGCGCGCCTTGCCGGTGACCGCGAGCGTTTCCCAGGCGGACGGCGGCGCCGCTTGTGCTTCCGAGGTCAGCACCTCGACCTCATCGCCGTTCTGAAGCTCCGAGGACAGCGGCGCGAACTGGCCGTTGATCTTGCAGCCCACCGCGCTGTTGCCGACGTCGGTGTGCACGGCATAGGCGAAGTCGATCACATTGGCATGGCGCGGCAGCGCGATCAGCTTGCCCTTCGGAGTGAAACAGAACACCTGGTCGTGGAACAGCTCGAGCTTGGTGTGCTCAAGGAATTCCTCCGGGTTCGCACTTTCGGAGAGGATGCCGATGGTGTGGCGCAGCCAGGCGAACGCGTTGGACTCGCGCTTGAGGAACTCGGTCGGCGAGCCGGCGCCCTCTTTGTAGAACACGTGCGCGGCGATGCCGCGCTCGGCGATCTGGTCCATCGCCTCGGTGCGGATCTGCAGCTCGACGCGCTGGTTGCCGGGGCCGATCACGGTGGTGTGGATCGAGCGGTAGTCATTTTGCTTCGGGGTCGAGATGTAATCCTTGAAACGCCCCGGTACGACCGGCCAGGTGGTGTGGACGATGCCGAGCGCGCGATAGCAGGACTCGATGTCGTTGACGACGAGACGAAAGCCGAAGATGTCGGACAATTGCTCGAAGCCGACCGATTTGCGCTCCATCTTGGTCCAGATCGAGAACGGCTTCTTGCTGCGGCCATAGACCCGCGCGCCAAGGCCCCTGTGCCGCAGATTGTTGGAAAGCTGCGCCTCGATCTCGCCGATCAGATTGCGGTTGCGCTCGGCGAGCGCATCGAGCCGCTGCATCACCACCGAATAGGCTTCGGGATCGAGAGTCCGGAAGGACATATCCTCCAGCTCCTCGCGCATTTCCTGCATGCCCATGCGCCCGGCCAGCGGCGCATAGATGTCGAGCGTCTCCTCGGCGATGCGCCGTCGCGATTCGGTCGGCACGAAGTCCAGCGTGCGCATGTTGTGCAGGCGATCGGCGAGCTTCACCAGCAGCACGCGGACGTCGTCGGCAATGGCCAGCAACAATTTGCGCAGATTCTCGGCCTGCTTGGCCTCCCGCGACACCAGCTCCAGCCGCTTCAGCTTGGTCAGACCCTCGACCAGCGCGCCGATCTCGGGCCCGAAGATCTGGTCGATCTCGGCCCGCGTCGCTTCGGTGTCCTCGATCGTGTCGTGGAGCAACGCAGCCACGATGGTTGCGTCGTCGAGCTTCAGATCGGTGAGAATCGCCGCCACTTCGAGCGGGTGCGAGAAATACGGGTCGCCTGAGGCGCGGGTCTGCGAGCCGTGCGCCTTCATGGCGTAGACATAGGCGCGGTTCAGCAGGTCTTCGTCAGTGTTGGGATTGTAGGACCTGACGCGCTCGACGAGGTCGTATTGACGCATCATGCGCGCGCGGGACTTCGCCGGACGCGCCACCGGCGCAGTCGGGGCCACGGCAACCGATTCGGTTGCGGCCTGCATCTGCGTTTGTGTGCGACGCCGATATACCATGCCGTCCTGCCTTCAAACGGGCCACGAAGCAGCCCGTTGCATACATCTTAGCTCCGATCGCACGCGTGTCCGATCAATTCGGTGACAGGGCCCCGCGCGAACCGACAACACTATGGTAACCACGAAAACGCCAACAAAAGCAAAGGCCCGAACAACGGTTCGGGCCTTTGACAAGATCACAAGAAGTCGATGACTGCGACGGGACGATCTACTCGTCCTCCTCGGGCTGCTCCTCGGGTGGCGCGAGGCCTTCGAGACCCTTCAGGAGCTCCTCTTCCGTCATGCGCTCGACCGCGACTTCGGTATCGTCCGCGTCTACGCTTGCACCGGCGGAACCGATCAGCGGCACAGTGTCCGGCTCCGGCTCGTCGACTTCGACGAACTTCTGCAGCGAGTGCACCAGCTCCTCGCGGAGGTCCTCCGGCGAGATGGTCGAGTCAGCAATTTCACGCAAAGACACAACAGGGTTCTTGTCGTTATCGCGGTCAACCGTTAGTTGTGAACCAGACGAAATCATGCGGGCACGGTGGGCGGCCAGCAGGACCAGGTCAAACCGGTTGTCGACCTTGTCGATACAATCTTCTACGGTGACGCGAGCCATGGACTGTCGCTCCGTTGTGGGTGGGACGAAATATGTGGATGATTGGCGCTAGTTATAGGGGCCGGGACGGTTTCGCAAGGCCAATTTGTAATTTGGCCTCGCCAAACGGCTCTGCTACGCCCACATTGGGGCTGGGATGGGTGGTTTCCCGGGCTGCCATCGAGGGCGGCGCGGGGTGTATGCAAGTCCGCCATAACTATACCTTGATTGCCCCGGCTTCTCCGGATTTGCGGTTTCGACGGGTTTCGGCGGGACTTTAGAACTGCGCGGCTTGCTGTCGCTGCGCCAACAATAAACGATCAATCACGAACTCTACGCGAGCAAACTGAATGTCACCTTCCTCTACCGACAAGATCGCGCTCTTCATCGACGGAGCCAATCTCTACGCGACGGCGAAAACTCTCGGCTTCGATATCGATTACAAGCGCCTTCTGAAGGAATTTCAGAGCCGCGGGACGCTGACGCGGGCATTCTACTACACCGCGATCATTGAGGATCAGGAATACTCCTCGATCCGCCCCCTGATCGACTGGCTGGACTACAACGGCTACACGGTCGTGACCAAAGCGACCAAGGAGTTCATCGACGCCTCCGGCCGCCGCAAGGTCAAGGGCAACATGGACATCGAGCTCGCCGTGGACGCCATGGAACTCGCCGAACACATCGACCAGATGGTGCTGTTCTCGGGTGACGGCGACTTCCGCTCCCTTGTCGAGGCCGTTCAGCGCCGCGGCGTGCGGGTCACCGTGATTTCCACGATCGCCAGCCAGCCGCCGATGATCGCCGACGAGCTGCGCCGCCAGGCCGACGTCTTCACCGACCTCGTCGAGCTGCAGGCCAAGCTCGGCCGAGACCCGTCCGAACGCCCCGCCCCGCGTGACCGCGGTGAGCGCGAGCCGCGCCATCATGCCCCGCAATTCCTCCAGCGCGCGACGACGATGGCGCCAAGGGGCGATGACGACCTCGACGAGTGAGGCGGCGCGGCCAAGCCGCCCGGCCCTCACAGTCGTCCCCGACCGTGACTGTCCGCTCTGTCCGCGCCTGGTTGCCTTTCGCGAGGCCAACCGCGCGCGCGAGCCATTGTGGCACAATGCGCCGGTTGCGCCTTTCGGCGACATCAAGGCGCGCCTGCTGATCGTCGGCCTCGCGCCGGGAATGCAGGGGGCCAACCGCACCGGCCGTCCCTTCACCGGCGATTATGCCGGCGACCTGCTCTACGCCACGCTGCTCGAATACGGTTTCGCCAAGGGCAAATATCAGGCGCGTCCCGACGACGGCCTGAAGCTGGTCGACTGCCGAATCGCCAATGCGGTGCATTGCGTGCCGCCGCAGAACAAGCCGCTGCCGGTCGAGATCCACACCTGCCGCCAGTTTCTCTTGGCGAATCTCGCAACGATGCCGAACCTGCGCGCGATCGTCGCCCTCGGACGCATTGCGCACGACACTGTGCTCAAGCCGCTGAACCTGAAGGCATCGCAAGCCCCCTTCGGCCACGGCGCGGTGCACCAGGCCAGCGCGTTCAGGCTCTACGACAGCTATCACTGCTCGCGCTACAACACGAACACCCGCGTGCTGACGCCGGACATGTTCCGCTCCGTGTTCGCGAAGGTGAAGGCGGATCTCGACTAGGTCTTCGCCGGATTGGCCTGGAGCCAGTCCAGGACATCGCCGGCGTTCCGGTCGGGCGGGAACACCGGATAGAACACATGCGTGATCTCTGCGTCGTCGACGATCAACGCCAGGCGCTTGATCAGCGTGAGGCCTGCGACCTCCATGGTCGGCAAATTCAGGGTGCGCGTGAGCGCCAGCTTCTCGTCCGACAGCACCGGGAACGGCAGATGCAGCCGCGAGGCCATCTCGGTCTGGTACGCGTTGCTCTGGGTCGAGAGGCCGAACACCTGCGCGGCGCCGGCGGCCTTCAGTTCGGCGAACAGATCGCGAAACGCGCAGGTCTGCGGCGTGCAACCGCGGGCGCCGGGAATCATGTCCCAATCGTCGACGAGCGAGATTTTGCCGGGCTCGCCAGTGCGTGGATAGGCGAACACCACGGTGCGACCGGAGAGCGCCGACAGCGTCACCGAAGTGTCGTCGGTCGCGAGCAGGCTGATCGCGGGCAGCGTCATGCCTTTCAGATGCGCCGCGCCGCCGTCATCTGCGGGTGCGGGAATCCGGCTCCAGTCGACCTCAAGCAGGTTTTTCTGAGTCATCTCGCTAGCCCCTAGCCCGTAGCAGGCGGCCCTTCTCCCGGCTCCAATCGCGCTTCTTCTCGGTTTCGCGCTTGTCGTGCAGCTTCTTGCCCTTTGCAACCGCGAGTTGCAGTTTGGCGCGACCGCGCTCGTTGAAGTAAAGCTTGAGCGGGATCAGCGTCATGCCTTCACGATCGACCGCGCCCATCAGCTTGTTGATTTGCTTGCGATGCAGCAGCAGTTTGCGCGGCCGCTTCGGCTCGTGATTGAAGCGGTTGCCCTGGAGATATTCCGGAATGGTGGCGTTGATCAGCCAGATCTCGCCGTCCCTGGAATCGGCGTAGGACTCCGCGATCGTGCTCTTGCCGCTGCGGATCGACTTGACCTCGGTGCCGGTCAGCGCAATGCCCGCCTCGACCGTATCCTCGATCGCATAGTTGAAGCGGGCCTTGCGATTCTCCGCCATGACCTTGATAGGACGTTCGTTCTTATCGGCCATGACAGACAGATCCGGTCGAGATGCGCGCGTAAGCTAACAGTTTGGATGAAGCGCGCGCGTCACTTCTTGAGGAGATCGCGGATCTCGGTCAAGAGCGCGACTTCCGCTGACGGCTTCGGCGGCTCCGCGGGCTTGGCCTCGTCCTTGCGCTTGAACTGGTTCATGGTGCGGATGACCATGAACAGCACGAAAGCGATGATGACAAAGTTCACGACCAAGGTGAGGAAGTTGCCATAGGCCAGTACCGCACCCTGCTTCTTGGCTTCGACAAGATTGGTCTGCGTGACCTGCTTGGAGAGTCCAACGAAGTAGTTGGAGAAATCCAGGCCGCCGGTGGCTGCACCGATGATCGGCATGATGATGTCGTTGACCATCGACGTCACGATGGCACCGAAGGCGGCGCCGATGATGACGGCAACGGCGAGATCGACGACGTTGCCCTTCATTGCGAATTCGCGGAATTCCTTCAGCATATCCGTCCCCTTCCTTCGATGTCACGCGCGGGACCAGCCAGTGCGGATTCCCAGATCTCAGTTGATCAGGCCAGCGTGCACCATAGCGCTGCGCACGGCAACGCGCGTCGGTTCGGTGACCGGAACCATCGGCAGCCGCAGCGTCTCGTCCAGCTTGCCGAGCAACGACAGCGCGTACTTGATCGGCGCCGGGTTGCTCTCGATGAACAGGTTGTTGTGCAGCGGCATCAGCTTGTCGTGCAGCTTCAGCGCAGTGGCATGATCGCCCTTGGCCCAGGCGGCCTGGAACTCCGAGCACAGGCGCGGCGCGACGTTCGAAGTCACCGAAATGCAGCCATGGCCGCCATGGGCCATGTAACCGAGGATGGTCGCATCCTCGCCGGAGAGCTGGTTGAATTCCTCGCCCATCGCCGCGCGTTGCTGCGAGACGCGGACCATGCTGGCAGTGGCGTCCTTGACGCCGGCGATGTTCTTCAGCTCCCACAGCCGCTTCATGGTGTCGACCGACATGTCGATCACCGAGCGCGGCGGAATGTTGTAGATGATGATCGGAATCCCGATCGCGTCGTTGATCGCCTTGAAGTGCTGGTACATGCCTTCCTGGGTCGGCTTGTTGTAGTAAGGCGTTACGACCAGCACCGCGTTCGCGCCCGCCTTCTCGGCGTGCTGGGCGAGTTCGATCGCCTCCTTGGTCGAGTTGGAGCCGGCCCCGGCGACGACGGGCACGCGGCCCTTCGCTTCCTCGATGCACCATTCGACGACCTTCTTGTGCTCGTCATGGCTCAGCGTCGGGCTCTCGCCGGTGGTGCCGACGGGGACCAGGCCGTTGGTGCCCTCTGAAATCTGCCAGTTGACCAGGGAGCGGAACGCCGACTCGTCCAGCGAGCCGTTCTTGAACGGCGTGACCAAGGCGGTGAACGAACCCCGGAATTTCGTCTTGGCTGCCATGGACTTCCTCCTCCGTACGCGGCGATCTCGAGAGCAAGCCGCATTCATATCGGGTCTATCCCGCCGGTAAAAGACCCGCTTCCGTGTGACGCACCGTTTAGGCCGCGATTTTGCCGCTGTGGTGGTGCAAACCCGGCGAAGGTAAGCGGCTGTTGGTATTTTGTCCGCATATTCAATCAAATACAGCCAAATCTTGTACAACTGGTCTGAGCCAATTGACTGATTCGGGGCGACGAAACGCCATGACCTCCTTTCCGCGTGCCACATGGCGATTGACCGGTCTGGCCGTGTGCCTGATGGCAGGGCTGTCGGTCGGCTGCGCCGCCTGGGCCAAGTCCAATGAGACGACCGCGGAAGGGGCCAAGGACACCGCGAAACCAGCCGCCAAGACCACTGCAAAGGGGTCGTCCAAGGGAACCGGCAAGGAAACTTCGAAGGACGCCGCCAAGGGTGCGAGCAAGGGTGCGACCAGCGCCCCCGCCAAGGATGCTGCGAAGAAGCCTACCACGAATGCTGGCAAGGATGCTGGCAAGAACGCCGGCAAGCAACCCGCGAAGGACAAGCCCAGGCCTGCGGCGGCCGCCGCGCCAAAATCAACGCCGACCGCCAACGGTTCGCCCCCCAAACCCGCCCCCGCGCCGTCCGTGACGGCCACCGTCAGACCGACCGCCCCGGCCCCCGCCAAGCCCGTCGCGCCTCCGGTCCTGGCGCCGGCGACCCGCCAGCATGCCGCGCCGCGCAAGCCGGTCACGCCGGCCGCGGTTGCTGCGACCTCCTCGACGTCGCAAGCCGACAAGGACACGCTGGAGACCGTTATCGAGCTCGTGCGCAAGCGCAAGTCGGGCGACGCCACCAATGCCGCGGCCACGATGTCGGATCCCGTGGCGCGAAAACTCGCGGAATGGATCATCCTGCGCGGCGAGGATAATGGCGCCACCGTGGAGCGCTACCGCGCCTTCCTGTCCGCCAATCCGAGCTGGCCGTCGCAGACCTTCCTGCGCCGGCGTCTGGAGGCCGCGATGTGGGACGACAGGCGCGACGATTCAGTCGCGTGGTCGTGGTTCGAGAATGAATCCCCCGTGTCCGCCAAGGGCCGCTTCACGCTAGCCAAGGCGATGCTGGCGCGCGGCGACCGCGCCAACGCCGAACGTCTGGTGCGCGAGGCCTGGCGCAGCGATGCGATGTCGGAAGACACCGAGAACAACGCGCTCGACCAGTTCGGCGCGCTGCTGACGCCCGGCGATCAGAAGGCGCGGATGGACACGCTGCTCTACGGCAGCGAGAACGAGGCCGCGCTGCGTGCTGCAAAGCGCCTCGGTGCCGGCTATGTCGCCCTCGCCAAGGCCCGCATCGCCTCCCTCAGGAAAGCGCCGAACGCACGCGCGCTGCTCGAGGCCGTGCCGCGCGAGCTGCATGGCGATCCCGGCTTCATCTTCAGCAAGATCCAGCTGCTGCGCCGCGAGGAGAAATTTGCAGAAGCCGCCCAGCTCATGCTGTCGGCACCGAAGGATCCGGGCCGGCTCTACAATCTCGACGAATGGTGGATCGAGCGGCGCCTGCTGGCGCGCAAGATGATCGACACCGAGGAATTCCGTACCGCCTATCTGATCGCGCGCGATGCGGCCCTGCCCTCGCGCGACATCTACAAGACCGAGCAGGAATTCACCGCCGGCTGGATCGCGCTGCGTTTCCTCAACGATCCCGCGGCAGCCACCCAGCATTTTGCCCGCATCGGGATCGGCAGCGTCAATCCGACCACGCTGGCGCGCGCCGGCTATTGGCAGGGCCGCGCCGCCGAAGCGGCAGGCCGCCAGCAGGAGGCGCGCAACGCCTACGCGCGGGCAGCCGAGCAATCTACCAGCTATTACGGCCAGCTCGCACGCGCCAAGCTCGGCCTGCCGCAGATCGAGCTCAACAGCCAGCCACGCGGCCGCGGCGCCGAACGGCTGGAGATCGTGCGCGCCGCGCAACTGCTCTACGAGCTCGACGAGCGCGAGATGGCGGTGCCTGTTCTCGCCGATATGGGCGAGAATGGCGATCCCGAAGCGCTTGCCGGCCTCGGCGAGCTCGCCCAGCGCTACAGCGACGCGCGCGGCATGCTGCTGCTCGGCAAGGCCGCGCTCAATCGCGGGCTGCCGTTCGATTTCTATGCCTATCCCGTCAATGGCATTCCGCAGTTCACGCCGATCGGCCCCGAGGTCGAGCGTAGCATTGTCTACGCCATCGCGCGGCAGGAGAGCGCCTTCAACCCCTCAGTCGTCTCGCCGGCGCAGGCCTATGGGCTGATGCAGGTGACGCCGGACGCCGCGCGCTATGTCTGCAAACGGCACGGCGGGACCTACGATCTGGGGCGGCTGAAGAACGATTCGGTCTACAACGCCACACTCGGCTCGGCCGAGCTCGGCGGCCTGCTCGAGGATTATCGCGGCTCGTACATCATGACCTTTGCCGCCTACAATGCCGGCCGCGGCAGTGTGAAGAAGTGGATCAATCGCTACGGCGATCCGCGCGACCCGAAGGTCGACGCGGTCGACTGGGTCGAGCTGATCCCGTTCTCCGAGACGCGCAACTACGTGCAGCGGATCATGGAGAACCTTCAGGTCTACCGCGCTCGCTTCGGCGGCGGCACGCGCTTGCAGATCGAGGCCGATTTGCGCCGCGGCGCCGGCAGCGTGGAATAGAGGCCACCCTCTTCGACTCGCTGCCGGGAAAGCCCATTGAGGACGACGGCCCGGTGCGGCAGGGCGCCTCCTCGGTTTGGCGAACGGGTTGTCGAACTAATGGCGAAGGAACTTCCTGCAGCCTGACTAAGATCGAACCCCTGTCAGCCGATTTACGAGAGACGGGCGCGAACATGCGACGGCAGGAAGAAATAATACAATCAACGGCTTAACGGCATCTGCGGGACGGATTCGAATCATTGACAGGCTTCTCTCGATCAAGCCGCCCCCCTAATTTGTAAGCAAATTCAACTATTTAGCCGGGTTCAACGAGACCGAAACCCTCCTTGCTACATCCGCAAAAGGTCCAGCGCTGTGTCCGTTGTCGCGGCGTTATGTTCTCGCTCCGGGAGCAAACCGCTTCGTTTCGAAAATCGCTGGGAATATTCGAGCGAAAACACGCGCTTCCAAATTGACCGGCCCAAGTAATTAGATGCATAAGGCTCGCACCGGAGAGGTGGCCGAGTGGCTGAAGGCAACGCTTTGCTAAAGCGTCATACGGTCTCAAGCTGTATCGAGGGTTCGAATCCCTCCCTCTCCGCCACCCAGCGTGTGTCCAGCCCGGAGACATCGGTAACAGGTCGTCCCTAAGACATGGGTGGCGGCCTTGGGCGATCGCTCGAGGCGGCCGGTGCGCTATGTCAACCAGTTGCCGGAACAGCTCGAGAGCCTGATTGTCCGCCTCAAGGCCGAGAAACCGCACGGGGGCGCAGACGTCCGTCATGGCCTCCGCGTCCAACAGGCGGGCGACAAAGCGCAGGCGTTCTTCCATGACCGAACTCGCTTTCCACGGCATCCACACCTCCCGCTTGCAAAAAAGCGAAAAGTGTAACCCATGTGTCCGGTACGAAATGCCACCTATGTCTCGGGCCGCTCACAGAAATATCCGTGCGTTCCATCATCTGAAAGCGATCGTTGAGACGGTGCGCAAGCCTGGCGCAAGGATCAGCGCCACGAGCTCGATTCGCGCTCTCCTGATATAGGTGTGTCCGCATCCGGCGGATGGATCGCCAGATCGGCCCATGCGAGGGCCAATCGGCACCGCGTCCGTCCGAGTTCCAGGTCGCCGTCGTCGGCCGCGATCTAAATCGGCAGCCATTGAGTAAGTCTCGGACCCACGCCGGGTCATTCCCGTCGGGGTCGCTCACGCCGCGCCGGTTCAGATGGCGGCACGACGAACGCATTTGACTCAGCGTAATCAGGCTCAGCTATGAAAACACCGCCCCGGATGTGATGCCGGGCTCAGTGGGCGGAGACCCACGCCCTCGCATCGCGCTGCGCGGCCGAGATCTCGGCATCCGACATCTGCCCGGCGATTTCCTGGCGCAGCGTCACGGCGTCCTTGCGGCCCTTCAGGGCGGCGAGATTGAACCATTTATGCGCGGCGACGAGATCGACGAGACCGGAGCGTCCGCTCGCCCAATAAATCCCGCGCTCGAACAGCACGTCCGACAGCGCGCCTGCGTCGATAGGTGTCGCGGTCTCCAGATCGAAAGTACCCTGAAACATAACGCATCCCCTCTTTTTTTGCCGTCTCGTCCCCCGAGCGCGGCTCCCGTCCGATCAACTGTTCAACTCATCCCAGCGTCTTTTTGCCCATGCCGTTTGCCGGCTTGTTGGAGGTAATGATGGCGGGCAAATTTGAATGGCAGTTTAAGTATCGCGATGAAGCAGACGTAAACGCGCCCGCCCGGGGCGCGCGCGATAAATGCAATAAGCCCCTGTTTTGCAGGCACTTCTGCAATTCGTCAGATTCGGTTTACCTTGGGATCTTGGGAGAACGATAACCATCGCGCACGGTGACGCGGGTCCTGTGGCGTCCCCGCCCGTTGGCGTCACCAGCATTCCAGAGACAGCAATTGTCCCATGCTTGCGCCGCAGCCCTCGCCTGCCCCAAGGCAGAGCGGCCAAGGCAGAGCAGCCACGTCGCGGTCAGATCAGCAATGTCGGGATATGGGAATGCCGGCAATACCCCGGCCTCAAGAGAACGAGGGCGTCGGCGAACACGTCAGGACCAGATTTCACGTTGGCCCGAAGGCCGCCTGTGAAATTGCGGAGCTCCTTACGGAGAACCGCACCGAACGAAGAAAACTTGTTTCTTCTGCCGGACCGGGCTTAGCGAGCGAACCCGCGAAGAGAACGATCCGACCGTTGACCTGATGTCTCGCCGACACCCTCTATCGTCGACCAGAACCTTTTGAGAGGCGCTGATGACGTGCCGGCTCTCTAGGAGCCGGCAACTTCAAAAAGCGAAGTTACTTCTTCTTCGCGACCTTGCGGGTCTTCTTCGCAGTCTTCTTCACTGCGGACTTCGCCTTCTTCGCCTTCTTCGCCTTCTTAGCTTTCTTGGCCATGTTGCCCTCCGATGTGTGAGATGGCTTAATCGCTGCATGCAGTCGGGGATCGAGTGCACACTCATCCCGAATACACCAACACAACGAAAAAAACAGCGTCTCGCTTAAAGAAGTGTTGACGAGCAAAGACGCGTGCGCTTGGCGAGCGCGATGCAAGCGCACTGCGTGACGTGTGCTTGCGATCGCGGAGAGTGCCCGCCGCATCAGCTTCCGTGAGAGATGCAATTGCAGGAAACACTATGCAGCAAGTATTTTTCTGCACGCACACATCGCGCGCGATCGTCGCGACGACGCGCATCTCCAATCCCGCGACGGCCTCGCGAAGGCGCTTCGCGGACTCTGAGTCGCGACTTTTGGCAACGAAAATATTTTCATGATTAACGCCGCGAGCGCTCGTCAGAGCGTGTGCAAGCCGCCGTTTTGCGCGAATCGCGTGCGGCGATTCGGTCGGCGTATCGCGGTCGATCAGGATGAAGTTTGCCGCCGAGGATGCGCGCGAGCATCGCATCGCGAACCGAAAGCGAGGTGATGACGCGTGTCCGTCACCTCGTTCGAACGCGCGAAGTCAGATGCCGAGCTTGGACTTGAGCAGGTCGTTGACGCTCTGCGGGTTGGCTTTGCCGCCGGACGCCTTCATCACCTGGCCGACGAACCAGCCGAGCGACTGCGGCTTGTCCTTGACCTGCGCGGCTTTGTCGGGATTGGCCGCGATGATGTCGTCGACCACCTTTTCGATTGCGGAAAGATCGGTCACCTGCTTCATGCCGCGGCTTTCGACCAGCGCGCGGGGATCGCCGCCCTCCTGCCAGACGATCTCGAACAGATCCTTGGCGATCTTGCCGGAGATGGTGCCCTCGCCGATCAGGTCGATGATCGCAGCCAACTGCTCGGCGCCAACCGGAGTGCCCGTAATATCCCGGCCTTCCTTGTTGAGACGGCCGAACAGCTCGTTGATGACCCAGTTCGCGGCGACCTTGCCGTCACGCGCGCGGTTGGCGAGCTTCTCCAGCACGGTCTCGTAGAACACCGCGCTCTCGCGCTCGGCGACCAGCACGCTGGCGTCGTAGGCCGACAGGCCGAGATCCGCGACGAAGCGCAGCTTCTTCTGGTCCGGAAGTTCAGGCAGCTTCGCCTTCAGCCTGTCGACGAATTCTTGGCTGAACTCCAGCGGCAGCAAGTCGGGATCGGGGAAGTAGCGATAGTCGTGCGCCTCTTCCTTGGACCGCATCGACCGTGTCTCGCCCTTGTTGGGGTCGTAGAGCCGGGTCTCCTGGTCAATCGCGCCGCCGTCCTCGAGGATTTCGATCTGGCGCCGCGCCTCGTACTCGATCGCCTGGCCGATGAAGGTGATCGAGTTCATGTTCTTGATCTCGCAGCGGGTGCCGAGCGGCGCGCCCGGCTTGCGCACGGAGACGTTGACGTCGGCGCGCAAGCTTCCCTTCTCCATGTCGCCGTCGCAGGTGCCGAGATAGCGCAGGATCGAGCGCAGCTTGGTCACATAGGCCTTGGCCTGCTCGGCATCGCGGATGTCCGGTTTTGATACGATCTCCATCAGCGCGACGCCGGAACGGTTGAGGTCGACATAGGACAGGGTTGGCGACTGGTCGTGCAGCGACTTGCCGGCGTCCTGCTCCAGATGCAGTCGCTCGATGCCGATGGTTGCGGTCTTGCCGCCGTCCAGTTCGACCACGACCTCGCCTTCGCCGACGATCGGCGTTTTGTACTGGCTGATCTGGTAGCCCTGCGGCGAGTCCGGATAGAAATAGTTCTTGCGGTCGAACACCGAGCGCAGATTGATCTGCGCATTGAGGCCGAGCCCGGTGATGACAGCCTGCCTGACGCATTCCTCGTTGATGACGGGCAGCATGCCCGGCATCGCGGCGTCGACCAGCGATACGTGACTGTTCGGCTCGCCGCCGAACGCGGTCGAGGCGCCCGAGAACAGTTTTGAGTTCGACGTCACCTGGGCATGGATCTCCAGGCCGATGACCATCTCCCAGTCGCCGGTGGCGCCTTTGAGAAGCTTGTGCGTGGCCGTGCTCATGTCTTGCTCCCGAGCAGCGTGACAGCGATCCGCTCCCACTCCGCCTGCAATGAATCCTTCGCCACCGGCTGGCCGGCCTGGCGATACCAATAGCCGGCATTGCCGAGGTCGCCCTCGACCCGGTGCAGATAGGCGTGCACCCAGGCGGCTTCGCGGCTGCCCTCGTCCTGAACGATCTTGTGCGCCTGGTCCCAGTCGCCCTTGGCGGCCCACCACAGGCCGGCGAGCGGCGCGCTGAGATCCGGCGCCGGCGCGGCGCCGTCGAGGCTGGCGATATACGCCGCCATATTCACCACCATTTCGCCGGCGTGAAGCGGCCGGCCGCCTGCTCGATCACCTCGCCGAGCGAGAACAGCGTCTCCTCGTCGAAGGGCCGGCCGATCAGCTGAAGGCCGAGCGGCAGGCCCTGCGCGTCCTTGCCGGCGGGCACCGCGATGCCGGGCAACCCCGCCATGTTCACGGTCACCGTGAAGATATCGTTGAGGTACATCTCGACGGGGTCGGCCCCACCCTTCTCGCCAATGCCGAAGGCGGCGGACGGCGTCGCCGGCGTCAGGATCGCGTCGACGCCCTTGGCGAAGCAGTCCTCGAAATCCTTCTTGATCAGCGTACGCACCTTCTGGGCGCGCAAATAGTAGGCGTCGTAATAGCCGGCCGAGAGCACGTAGGTGCCGATCATGACGCGGCGCTTCACCTCCGCGCCAAAACCTTCAGCACGGGTGTTCTCGTAGAGCTCGTTGATATTCCTGCCCTGCTCGCGCAAACCGTAGCGCACGCCGTCGTAGCGCGCGAGGTTGGAGGACGCCTCCGCCGGCGCCACGATGTAATAGGCCGGCAGCGCGTACTTCGTATGCGGCAGCGATATCTCGACCAGCTCGGCGCCGGCCGCCTTGAGCCAGGCCGCGCCCGCTTCCCAAAGTTTTTCGATCTCGGCCGGCATGCCGTCGAGACGGTATTCCCTGGGAATGCCGATCTTCATGCCCTTCACGGACTTGCCGATCGCGGCCTCATAGTCCGGCACGGGGATATCGACCGAGGTCGTGTCCTTCGGATCGTGGCCGGCCATCGAGCGCAGCAGCATCGCGGCATCGCGCGTGCTGCGCGCGATCGGACCGGCCTGGTCGAGCGAGGAGGCAAAGGCGACGATGCCCCAGCGCGAGCAGCGGCCATAGGTCGGCTTGATGCCGACGGTCGCGGTGAACGCCGCCGGCTGGCGGATCGAGCCGCCGGTATCGGTTGCGGTCGCGCCCATGCAGAGCAGCGCGGCCACCGCAGAGGCCGAACCGCCGGACGAGCCGCCCGGCACCAGCGTCGTGTTGCTTCCGTCGCGCCGCCAGGGATTGCCGACCGGGCCGAAGCACGAGGTCTCGTTCGACGAGCCCATCGCGAACTCGTCATTGTTGAGCTTGCCCAGCATCACCGCGCCGTCGCGCCAGAGCTGCGAGGTGATGGTGGACTCGTAGGTCGGCACGAAATTGCCGAGGATTTTTGAACACGCCGTGGTGCGCACGCCCTTGGTCGCGAACAGGTCCTTGATGCCGAGTGGAATGCCGGCGAGCGGCCCCGCATCGCCTTTCCCGATCCTGGCATCCGCCTCGCGCGCCATGGTACGCGCCTGATCCGGCGTCTCCATGACGAAAGCATTGAGCACGCGCGCGGCTTCGATCGCGTTCAGGTGCGCATCGGTCAGCTCGAGTGACGTGAAAGTCTTGGCCGCGAGGCCCTTGCGGGCTTCGGCGAGCGTCAGCGATGTCAAATCGGTCATTTATTGATCGGGCTGCAGAAGAACGGAGACAGGGATTTGTCGTTGGCCGGGTCGTCTTTCTTGGCGGCCGCTTTCGCAGCCGCCTCGATCTCGTCGAGCACGGCATTGACGGCGACGTTGGGGTCGGCAGCCTTGCCCTGCCTCTCCATCTTGTCGAGATAGTTCATGTAGGCCTGATAGGCCTTCTCGTCGTCGCAAAGCATGCACATCGGACAGCGTCCTGAGAATTACTCGACCACTTTGGGCACAAGAAAGAAGTGACCTTCGGTCGCCGGCGCATTGGCCACGATATCGTCGGCGATCTCGCCGTCGTTGACCACGTCTTGCCGCTTCTTCATCTGCATCGGGGTGACCGAAGTCATGGGCTCCACGCCCTCGACATTGACCTCCGAGAGCTGCTCGACAAAGGCGAGCATGGCGTTCAGCTCGCCCTGCAGATGCGGAACCTCGCCTTCGGAAACAGCAATGCGCGCCAGATGCGCGATGCGGCGGACGGTAGCGGCGTCGACGGACATAATATAAGGCCTCTCACGGCAAAACCTATGTGCCGTATAGCAGAGGCCGCTTTTGCGCCGCAACCGGGGCTGGGGACTAGCCGGCCAGCGCCTTCATCCGGGCAAGTGCCGATCTGGCGAGATCCCGGGTCAATTCGGCCGCCGGGACCTCGCGGCCCAAGGCAATGGCCTGGCCGGCCCAGAGATTGGTGAAATCCACCCTGCCCTGCTTCTCGGCAGCCGCCTTCAGCGGTCCGAGCGCCGTTGCGGCATGGGGAAATGGCGGCGCATCCGGCGAGATCGGGCCGGCCTCGCGCATCAGACGGTTCTGGACGCCGCGCGCCGGCCGCCCGGTCATGACATTGGTGATGACGGTGGAATCGTCCCGTCCTTCGGCGAGCGCCGCGCGGGCCGCCGCACTGACCTTGGATTCCGGACAACGCAGATAGGCGCTCCCGATCTGCACGCCGGCCGCGCCGAGCGCAAACGCCGCCGCGATACCGCGGCCATCCGCAATGCCGCCGGCCGCAATCACTGGCACCTTCACCGCGTCGACCACCTGCGGCACCAGCGCAAAGGTGCCGGGCTGTTCCGAGATCTTGTCGGTCAGGAACATGCCGCGATGGCCGCCAGCCTCCGCACCTTGTGCGATCACCGCGTCAGCACCGTGCTGCTCGAGCCAGACCGCCTCCCTCACCGTGGTCGCCGAGGCGATGACGAGACATCCTGCCGCCCTGACCCGCTTGAGCAGCGCGTCCTCGGGCAGGCCGAAATGGAAGCTGACGATCTCCGGCTTCAACTCCTCCACGACCTCGCAGAAGCCGGCGTCGAACGGTGCGCGGTTTGCGGCATTGATGGGTGCGGCGGGATCGAGGCCATGCTCGCTGTAGTAGCCCGCGAGGCGATGCTTCCAGCGCGCCTCCGCCTCGGCCGTGAGCTCGACCGGTGTATGGCAGAAGAAGTTCATGTTCACCGGCGCGGAGACGCGTTGTCGGATGATATTGACCTGCTCGCGCGCCTTATCCGGCGACAGCATCGCGCTCGGCAGCGAGCCGAGCCCGCCGCCTTGCGCGACGGCGATCACCAGTTCCGCATCCATCACACCAGCCATCGGCGCCAGCACGATCGGAAATTCGGTCTTGAAGAGGTCGATCAATCGACGGTCAGGCCACATGGTTTTGCTCTCTCGTGGTTCAGGCAAGCGGTGCCATGGAATTACGCCGACCGGTTAGCAGTTGCTCGGCCTCGGTCGCGATACGTTCGACGATCTCGGCGGCGGGCGGAATATCATGGATCAGGCCGACAGCCTCGCCGGCAAAGACCGCGGCGACCTCAAAATTGCCCGCGGCCCTTGCCGCAGCATACTCAACGGTCACCTCGGCCGCGCGCTGCATCAGCTCGATCTCGCGGCCGGTCCAGCGCCTGATATGATCGTTGACCAGCGTTCGCGCGGTGAACGGAGCCGGCCAGAACAGGCTGCGCGACCAGTCGACGATAACGCCGCGCACGGTGTCATTGGAATCAGCGTCGCGAATGCGCTGCTTCGCTTCCTCCGCACCGTCGGCCTCCACGCTCGCGTAAAAGCGCGTTCCGATCAGCACGCCGGAGGCGCCCAGCATCATCATCGCCGCGAGCCCTCGGCCATCGGCAATTCCGCCGGCGGCAACGACCGGCACGCGCCCGGCCGCGAGATCGACGATAACAGGCACGATATCGACGGTGGTGCGCGATGCGCCATGGCCGCCGGCTTCGGTGCCCTGCGCGATCAGGATGTCCGCACCGGCGTCGAGCGCCTGCTTCGCCATGTCCTCGCTCTGCACCTGGCAGATCAAGCGCGCCCCGCACGCCTTGATGCGCGCCGCAAACGGCGCGGGATCACCGAACGACAGCATGATCGCCTGCGGTTTGGCATCCAGCGCAACGTCGAGAAGTTCAGGTTGTTTTGCGAGGCTCCAGGTGATGAAGCCGATGCCGAATGGCGCAAACCCGCTCAATCTCTTTGCCTCGGCCTCGAGCCGGGCCCGGTCGCCATAGCCGCCACCCAAAATCCCGAAACCGCCGGCTTCGCTGACGGCCCGCGTCAGCCGGCTGCCCGCGATCGTATCCATCGGCGCCAACAGGATCGGATGCGTGATTCCCAGCAGCTGGGTCAGCGATGTCACGATCGGCATGGTCGCCCTCCTGGCTGGACACGGACACTAGGCTTGAATAACATTCTGGAAAAATGATTTCCAATGAACGCAACCATCTCAAAAGCGAAACGATATCATGGAACTCAGCGACATCCAGACCTTTGCGGCGGTTGCCCGCACCGGCGGCATCACCCGCGCCGCGGAAGAGCTCAACACCGTGCAGTCCAACGTCACCCAGCGTGTGAAGGCGCTGGAAGCCGAGATCGGCACACCGCTATTCGAGCGGCACAGCCGCGGCATGACGCTGACGAGCGCGGGCAAGCGCCTTTTGCCTTACGCACAGCGGATGGCCGCATTGTCACGCGAAGCTGTGCTTGCCGCCCGCGACGACGGCGAGCCGAAGGGACCGCTTGCGATCGGCTCGATGGAAACCACCGCGGCGGTGCGGCTGCCGCCATTGCTCGCGGACTTTCATCGCCGCTTTCCTGCCGTCCGGCTGAGCCTGCGTACCGCGCCCACCGCCGACCTCGTCGCGAGCGTGCTCGAAGGCACGCTCGACGGCGCCTTCGTCGCGGGTCCGATTGCGCATGCCGATCTCACCGCGACAAGCGCGTTCCGCGAAGAGCTCGTGCTGGTCAGCGCGCGGCGCTGGGCCACGCTTGCCGAGCTACGCGCCGGCACGCCGGAGTCCGGCCCGACCGCGCTGGTGTTCCGCACCGGCTGCACCTACCGGCAGCGGCTCGAACAGATTTTTGTCGAGTTCGGCTGGCCGTCAGCCGCACGCTTCGAGCTCGGCACGCTCGACGGCATGATCGGCTGTGTCGCCGCCGACATGGGCGTGACGCTGCTGCCGCGTGCCGTCGTCGAACGCAGCGCGATCAACGGCAGCGTGACCGTCCACGCGCTCGGCGCCTTGCATGCGCGCGTCGAGACCCTCTTCATCCAGCGCCGCGCCGGGCATCAAACCAGCGCGCTCAGCGGGTTTTCCGCCGCCTGCCTGAAGAAAAACGACGACGTCATCGCGGCCTGAGACGCCATCGCCGCAGCGCCACGGCGGCCCAGATCGCCTCGACGAGGCCGAACGGCCAGGCCCCTTGCAGGAAGCCGTAAGCCGAACCGAGCACGCAGGACATCGCGAACAGCAGCACGAACCAGTGGCTGCGGTCTTCCAGGGCGTAAGTGACCAGCATCGCCGTCACGGCGAACAGGCCAAATAGTGTCAGCGCATCCATTGTTTCGGGTTCACTCCGTAGCGCGACGCGTGATATGCGCTAATCCCATGCCGGCTCTTATCCTGCCTCTCGTCGATGCTGCAACCCACTGGCCCGAACGCGGCGGGTTGGTCGGGCTCGATCTGGGTACCAAGACCATCGGCGTTGCCGTCTCCAATCCGGACCGCCGGTTAGCTACCGGCGTCGAGACCATCCAGCGCAAGGCCTTCAAACAGGATGCCGCCCGGCTGCTCGCGATTGCCGGTGAACGCAAGGCCGTCGGCTTCGTGCTCGGCCTGCCCATCAACATGGATGGCAGCGAGGGCCCGCGCGCGCAATCGACCCGGGCATTTGCCCGCAACCTCGCCGGCCTGACCGCGCTGCCCATCGGCCTCTGGGACGAGCGTCTGTCGACCGCCGCGGTCGAACGCGAACTGATCGGCATGGACGTCAGCCGCGCCAAGCGCGCCGAGGTGATCGACGAGCACGCCGCGATCTTCATCCTGCAAGGCGCGCTCGACCGGCTCGCCAATCTGCGCGCAGCGCCGGGGCCTGACTGATCCATGGCCGTCGTGATCGCGGCGCTCCTCCCGGTCTTTATCCTCATCGTGCTCGGCGTCGTGCTGAAGCGCACCCTGATGCGGCTCGACACACAATGGCACGGGCTGGAGCGGCTGACCTATTTCGTGCTGTTTCCGATGCTGCTGATCCAGACTCTGGTGAAGGCCGACCTGTCCAGGGTCCCGGTCGCCGGCGTCGGCGGCGCGTTGCTGCTGTCGGCGCTCGCGATGTCGCTGCTCTGCCTCGCGCTCCGCCCGGCTCTCGCGCGGCTCGACATCGACGGTCCCGCCTTCACCTCGATCTTCCAGGGCGCCACCCGCTGGCAGACCTATGTCGCACTCTCCGTCTCCGCCAACATGTTCGGCGATGTCGGGCTGGCCCTCGCCTCGGTCGCTATGGTCGCGATCATCCCGCTGGTCAACGTGTTCAGCGTCGCGGTGCTGGCCCATTACGCCGCGCCGGAAAAGCAGTCTGCCCGCGCGATCGTAATGACGCTGGTCCGCAATCCCCTGATCTGGGCCTGCGTGATCGGCCTCGTCATCAACGTCGGCCATCTGCCGCTGCCAAAAATCTGGCACGAGGTCGCGGATGCGCTCGGCCGCTCCTCGCTCGCCATCGGCCTGCTCGTCACCGGTGCCGGCCTGCAGCTCAAAGGCCTGCTCCGCCCGAGCGTGGGCGCGACGATCGGCGTAACGTTCAAGCTGGTGCTGATGCCCGTGCTCGCGCTGGCGCTTGCCGTCTGGTTCGGGCTAGCAGGCACCAACCTCGCGATCATCGCGACCTGCGCGGCGGTGCCGACCTCGCCCAGCGCCTATGTGCTGGCCCGCCAGATGGGCGGCGACGCGCCATTGCTGGCGCAGATCATCACGCTGCAAACGATCCTGGCGGCGATCACCATGCCGATCGCGATCGCGATCGCGCTGGTGGCCTAGCTCCCCAGCCACATCGTCAGCACCACCGCCGTCAAATTGTTTAGCGCATGCAGCACGATCGTGAGCCAGAGCGAGCTGCTGCGGTAGCGCATGTAGCCGAACCACAGGCCGATGGAGAAGACCTCGGCGAGGAAGTACATGTCGTATTGCAGATGCACCGCCGTCCACACCAGCGACGACAGGACGATCGCGCCGGGCACGCGCAGGAAGCTCGCCGACCAGCCGCGGTAGAGGAATCCGCGCGCCAAAACCTCCTCGGACATCGGCGCTGCCACGCTGAAGGCGAATAGCAGGAAGAAGGCTGCGCCCTTGTCGCGGCCGGATTTCAGCAGATCGGTCATGAAGCCCGGCGTCGCCTCGCGGCCGAGGCTCCGCGACATCGTCTCCCAGGCCACCACGATCAGGACAAGCCCGACGGCGCCGAACAGGAGTTGCTTCCAGGACGGCCAATGCAGCGCGAGATAATCGGCGAAAGCGGCCTTCTTGATGCGGATGGCGAGCCACACCGCGGTCAGCGTCGCCGGCAGGCCCATGGTCACCGACAGCGCAAGCGCCTGCGGCTCGCGGCCGACGAGCTGAAGCGAGGCGAGGTCCATCGGCAGGCCACGCTGCACCACCAGCAGAACGATGGCGCCGATCTGCCCGACGAACATCGCGACGAAGATGAGCAGGCCCCACAGCGCCGTGCCCAGGAACTTCCAGACGCGCGGCGTCGCAAGGGTCACGGTAAGCGGCGGATGGTCGGGATTGAGGGAGTCCATTAGGGGCTTTCGTTAGAAGCAGTCTATCGAGCGACCGTCATGCCCGGGACGTAGGTGAACGGAAGCGACGCCGTCCTTCGGACGGATGTGCCGGCCATGACGATGTGGTTCCAGCATGCCCCGTTCACGGCAGCGCCCGCTCCAGCAGTGCACGCACCTCACCGCTCTCCAGCTCCACCGCGCCATACATGCTGGCGTGGTTGGCCGCGAGCCGAGTGACGGCGAACAGCTCGGCATGGCGGGGCGACACAGCGTTGAGCGCAGCGGCTGCGGCAAGTAGCGCCAGCTTCTCGACGGCAAGCCGCGCGACGCGCTCGCCGTCCGCCCGGCGGAAGCTCTCGCCGATGAAAGTGATCGCCTCGCCTGCTCCGGACAAGCCCTTCGTCTCAGCCGCAAGTCCTTGCAGCACCGCCATCGCCGCATCCGCCTCGCGCGAGAGCGCGCGCAGCACGTCGAGGCACATCACATTGCCCGAGCCTTCCCAGATCGCGTTGACCGGCGCCTCCCGGTAGTGACGTGCCAGAATGCCGTCCTCGACATAGCCATTGCCGCCGAGGCACTCCATCGCCTCGTAGAGAAACGCCGGCGCGCTCTTGCAGGTCCAGTATTTGATAGCGGGCGTGAGCAGCCGCATATAGGCGGCGTCCGCCGCATCGTGCGGCGTGCGGTCGAAGGCGCGGCAGAGCCGCATAATCAGCGCGACGCTCGCCTCGACATGCAGCGCCATGTCCGACAGCACCGCCTGCATCAAGGGCTGATCGGCAAGATGCTTCTGGAACACACTGCGGTGACGGGTGTGATGCAGCGCGTGCGCGAGCCCCGAGCGCATCAGGCCGACGGAGGCGATTGCGCAGTCCTGGCGCGTGAGCTGCACCATCTGGATGATGGTGCGGATGCCCTTGCCCTCCTCGCCGACGGCTTCCGCATAGGCGCCGACGAACTCGACCTCGGACGAGGCATTGGAGCGGTTGCCGAGCTTGTCCTTCAGACGCTGGAACTGGATCGCGTTGACCGAGCCATCAGGTGCAAACCGGGGCATGAAGAAGCAGGTCAGCCCCTGCTCCGCCTGCGCCAGCACCAGGAACGCATCGCACATCGGCGCCGACATGAACCATTTGTGGCCGGTGATGCGATAGGCATCCCCATCGCGCACCGCCCGCGTCATGTTGGCGCGCACGTCCGTGCCGCCCTGCTTCTCGGTCATTCCCATGCCGAGCGTGATGCCGCGCTTGTCCCACCACGGCGCGAAGGCGGGATCATAGCTCTTCGTCGACAGCACCGGCATCACCTTGCCGAGCAGATCCGGCTGCATCACCAGCGCCGCGACGGAGGCGCGCGTCATCGTGATCGGACAAAGATGCCCTGTCTCGACTTGCGCGGCGATGTAGAATTTTGCCGCACGAATGACCTCGGCGGCATCGCCCGTAGGCTTTCCATCCGTCGTCCACGTCGAATTGTGCAGGCCGGCATGCGCGCTGTGCGCCATCAGCTCGTGATAGGCGGGATGAAACTCGACCTGGTCGCGGCGGTTGCCCTTGGAATCGAAGGTCCGCAGCTTCGGCGTGTTCTCGTTCGCGACGCGCCCGCGGTCCGCCATCGCGGCCGAGCCCCAATGCCTCCCGAACTCCGACAGCGCCCGTTCCGCCGCCGCGCCGCCATTGGCCTTCACCGCCTCGACTAGCGGCCGATCCATGGCGAACAGGTCGACGTCCTCGAGCGGCGGCGACTGGTTGAAAACCTCGTGAGTCGCGAAGCTGGGCTGGGTCATCTTGTTTCTCGGCGCGGGATCAGTTCCGCCGCGGCGGAATCGGGAAATCATAGGCCGCTCCACCCGTCCCCGGCAGGGAAAAATGCCACCACTCCTTCGAATAGTTCACAAAGCCTTGCTTCGCCATCGCAGCCACCAGCCGCCTGCGCCAGGCGCGCTGGTCCGGATTGATCGACGGTGCGGCGGTATGCCCTTTCACATCGGTGCAGTCATAGCCCGTGCCCATGTCGACGCTGCCTTCCGGCAGCCGCGCCTCGACCGGCGCCGTGCAATCGGCGTAGCTTTTTGACGGATCGTATCTGCCCGAATTGTCGGCTTTGAGATCGACCAGGGTGAGATCGAGCGCCGCGCCGGTGGAATGCTGCGAGCGGCTCGCGATATAGCCGAGGCGGAACAGCTCCGTCTTGGGAATTTTGGGATTGTAGCGCCGCTCGGCGGCGGTCTCGTGGCCGTTCTGCGACCACCTGACCATGTCGAGCGAGGCCCGCACCGGCCGGTAGCAGTCGAACATCTTCAGCGAGAGATTTTGCCCCGCCAGTTCCTGCTGAACCGCCTTCAGCCGCAGCCCCACCTCACGCTTCACCACGCATTCACCGGCGCCATAGCCGGCCAGCTGACGGCCGACGAAATTGTTCGAGGTGGCGTAGCGGATGTCCTGGACGATGCTGGCGTCGATGTCGCGCAAATAGACGAAACCGCCGGGAAGCGATTGGGCGTGGGCGGATGAGATTGAGGCGACCGTTAAAAGTACAATCAAAATCAGGCTAGCGGAGCGCATTGAAACTTCCCTCGTTCCGGGTTCGATGCTTCGCATCGCCCCGGAATGCCAGCAAGACAGATCAGGGGATAAGTCACCGGTTCGGCTTTGGCCCTTGCCCCCTCAGCCATCCCCGCCTATAGCTCTCGTTTTAATGACATCGAAATCGACCTTCGTCCTCGGCCACCGGCATTTGCTGGGCATCGAGGGCCTTTCCGCGGCCGACATCACCGGCCTCCTCGACCTGTCCGAAGAATATGTCGAGGTCAACCGCCAGGTTGACAAGAAGCGCACCGTCCTGCGTGGACGGACGCAGGTGAACCTCTTCTTCGAGGCTTCCACCCGGACCCAATCCTCGTTCGAGCTCGCCGGCAAACGGCTGGGCGCCGACGTCATGAATATGTCGGTGTCCTCTTCGTCCATGAAAAAGGGCGAGACGCTGATCGACACCGCGGTGACGCTGAACGCCATGCACCCGGATATCCTGGTGGTCCGGCATCACGCCTCCGGCGCGGTGGAACTGCTGGCCCGCAAGGTCGACGGTTCCGTGGTCAATGCCGGCGACGGCGCCCATGAGCATCCGACGCAAGCGCTGCTGGATGGCCTCACCATCCGCCGCAACAAGGGCCGCATCGAGGGCCTCGTCGTCGCGATCTGCGGCGACGTGCTGCATTCGCGCGTCGCCCGCTCCAACATCATCCTGCTCAACACCATGGGCGCGCGCGTCCGTGTCGTCGGCCCCTCGACGCTGCTGCCGCCGGGGCTCGAACGGATGGGGGTTGAGGTTGCGCGCGACATGCGCGAGGGGCTCAACGGCGCGGACATCGTCATGATGCTGCGGCTGCAGCGCGAGCGCATGAACGGCTCCTTCGTGCCTTCCTCCTCCGAATACTTCCATTATTTCGGGCTGGACCAGAAGAAGCTGGCCTACGCAAAACCCGATGCGCTGGTGATGCATCCCGGCCCCATGAACCGCGGCGTCGAGATCGACACGGCGGTCGCCGACGGCGCACAGTCCCTGATCCGCGAACAGGTGGAGATGGGGGTCGCCGTGCGCATGGCCGTGCTGGAAGCGCTCGCCCGTAACCTTCCGAACGCGTGATGCCCATGTTGATCGATCGACGACCCATTCTGCTTGCCAATGCCCGCGTCGTCGATCCCTCCAGGGATTTTGACGGCATCGGCGACGTCCTGATCGCCGACGGCACCATCCGCGAGACCCGCCGCGGCATTGGAGCTGCCGGCGTCCCCGAAGGCACCGACATCGTCAACTGCTCCGGCAAGATCGTGGCACCCGGTCTGATCGACATGCGCGCCTTTGTCGGCGAACCCGGCTTCAGCCATCGCGAGACGTTTGCTTCGGCGAGCCAGGCGGCGGCGACCGGGGGCGTCACCACCATCATCTGCCAGCCCGAGACCGAGCCTGTCATCGACAATTCAGCGACCGTCGACTTCGTGATGCGCCGCGCCCGCGACACCGCAATCGTCAACATCCTGCCGATGGCGGCGCTCACCAAGGGCATGCACGGCGAGGAGATGACCGAGTTCGGTCTCCTGAAGGCCGCAGGAGCGGTCGCCTTCAGCGACAGTGACAGGAGCGTCACCAACGCGCAGGTGATGCGCTGGGCGCTGACCTACGCGCGCGATTTCGACGCGCTGATCGTGCATTATACCGAAGACCCCAAGCTGGTCGGCGAAGGCGTGATGAACGAGGGCGAGTTCGCCACGAGGCTCGGCCTGATGGGCATCCCAAACGCGGCGGAGGCCGTGATGCTGGAACGCGACATGCGCCTCGTCGCGCTTACCGGCGGTCGCTATCACGCGGCTTCGCTGTCCTGCACAGATTCGCTCGACGTCCTGAAACGCGCCCGCGATGCCGGGCTCCCCGTCACCGCGTCGGTCTCCATCAACCACCTCGCGCTGAACGAGAACGACATCGGGCCCTACCGGACATTCCTGAAGCTGTCGCCCCCGTTGCGCACCGAGGACGACCGCCGCGCGCTGGTCGCAGCCGTCGCCTCCGGCCTCCTCGACGTCATCATGTCCGACCACAATCCGCAGGACGTCGAGGGCAAGCGCCTGCCGTTCGCGGAAGCCGCTCCCGGTGCCGTTGGGCTCGAGACCATGCTGCCAGCGGGCTTGCGGCTCGTGCATAATGGCGAGCTGGAATTGAAGACGCTGATCCGGGCGATGTCGACCCGACCGGCCGAGATCCTGAGCTTGCCTGGCGGAACCCTGCGCACAGGTGCCCCGGCCGACGTCATCGTGATCGACCCCGATGTCCCCTGGGTGGTCGATCCCGCCGACCTCAAATCGCCCTGCAAGAACACGCCGTTCGACGAGGCCCGCTTTACAGGCCGCGTGGTGCGCACCATTGTCGGCGGACGGACGGTGTACGAGCATGTCTGACGTGCTGAGCTGCAGCCATGGGATCTTCAGACATGGGATCTTCAGACATGGGATTTTCAGACATGGGGCTTGAAGCCTTCCTGCCGGTGGCTTTCGTCATCGGCTACCTGCTCGGCTCGATTCCGTTCGGGCTGATTCTGACCAGGCTCGGCGGTACACAGGATCTGCGCTCGATCGGCTCCGGCAGCATCGGCGCGACCAACGTGCTGCGCACGGGGCGCAAGGGCCTTGCCGCGGCAACCCTGCTGTTCGACGCGCTCAAGGGCACCGCGGCCGTGGTGATCGCCGGTTACATCGCGGGTCCCAATGCCGCGATGCTGGCCGGGCTCGGCGCCTTCCTCGGCCATCTCTTCCCGGTCTGGCTCAAGTTCAAGGGCGGCAAGGGCGTCGCCGTCTATATCGGCATCCTGCTCGGCCTGATCTGGCCGGCAGCGGTGGTGTTCTGCCTGCTCTGGCTCGCCACCGCAGCCACGACCCGCTACTCATCGCTCTCGGCGCTGGTGGCGGCTTTCATCACGCCGATGTTCCTGTGGTGGTTCGGCCAACCTGCATTGTCTGCGCTATCAGTCGTGCTGACGCTGCTGCTGTTCTACGCGCATCGCGAGAACATCAAGCGGTTACAATCGGGCAAGGAAAGCCGCATTGGCGAGAAGGCCTGAGCCGGGCATCTACGGATACCGAAGCGGCCCCCTTCTGCATTATGTCCCAAATGCTGTTCGCAACTTGCCGCCGAATCACGGCTGTATGGTGGAACGGGTTCCTGGCCTGGCCCTGATCATGGGCATGGCTCTACGCGGTTGCTCAGAATGAGCGAGAAAATTGTCGGCGCGCACGTTGAAGGTGCCTTGCAGGGCACGGCGGCAAGCCGGCTGCTCTCGTTGACGGACATCTGGTCCAGTGCGCCCTCGCCGTTTCCTGCTCCCAAGCCTGTGCCCGTTTCGCCCCCAGCGGCGCAGCCTGCTCGCATCGCGCAAGCTCCTCTGACGGTTGAGGCCGTGATCGCGGCCGCACCAGTTGCGCCGGCGCGGCCCAGCGCCAACCCATGGCCGCCGCAGAAACTGTCGCTGGCACTCCAGGGCGGCGGCACCTTCGCCGCCTTCACCTGGGGCGTGCTGGAGCGACTGCTGGAAGAGCCATCCATCGCGATCGACACCATCAGCGGCGCCAGCGCCGGCGCCATCAACGCGCTGCTGCTCGCCTCCGGTTTCGCGGAAGGCGGCCGTGAAGGCGCGCGCGCGCGGCTGAACCGGTTCTGGATCCGGCTGATGCACGAGGCCTCGTTCCGATCGCTGATGCTGATCGGCGGCTTCTCGCCGGCGGGAAGCTCGGTCGCGTTCGGTCCGACGCTGCGCTCCGGCCAGTTCGATCCGTTCGATCTCGATCCGCTGCGGCAGGCGCTGTCGCGCGACATCAACTTTTCCGCCTTGCGCGACGCGCGCTGCCCGAAGCTTCTGATCGCGGCGACGCGGATCTGCGACGGGCAGCAGCAGATCTTCCGCAACGACGCGATCACCGCCGACGTCGCGCTGGCCTCGACCTGTCCGCCGCTGGTTCACTGCGCCGTGGAGATCGACGGCGAGGCCTATTGGGACGGCGGCCTCGGCGGCAATCCGCCGCTGCTGCGGCTCGTGCAGGACACGACAAGCTCCGAAATCCTGCTCGTCCAGGTCACGCCGGCGCGCGACAGCTACGTGCCGATCACGCTCGCCGCGATCGACCGCCGGCTCGACCAGATCGCGGCCAATGCCGCCCTCAATGCCGAGATCGCGGCAATCGAATGGACGCAATCGCACGCGGCGTCTTCGCTGCGGCTCTCCAGGATCGCCGCGGAAGATTTCGTCGACGGGCTGGCGCAGCGCTCATCCACCGATCTCGGCCGCGGCTTCATTCGCGCGCTGCACCGGAGTGGGCGCGAGGCCGCGGAGCGCTGGCTCGGGCAAGGCGCGACAGGCGCGGAGGCCAAACGCGCTCTTCCCGCACCTGAACCGGCGCTAGCCTGATTTCGCCAACGCGTTCTCCAGGAACCACGCGGCAGCAAGCGCGCCGGGATCGTTGCCGAATCGCGCGATCACCTGCACCCCGATCGGCAAGCCCCCGACCTTGTGCACCGGCACGTTGACGCAAGGATTGCCCATCAGCGTCCAGAGCCTGTTGTAGCGGGGGTCGCCGGTGGAGGCGAGGTCCTTGGCCGGCGGCGTGCCCGGCGCCGAATAGGTGAGCAGCACGTCGACGCCCTCGAACAATTCACTGACCTCGCGGCGGCCGCGGCGGCTGATCCTGCGTGCGTCGTCGTAGTCCTTCGGCGTCAGGCCGACGGTCGCATCGAGGCTGGCGCGCAGCATCGGCGCGATCTCGTCGTGATGCTCCGAAAACTCCCAGGCGAGCGCGCGATGCGCTTCAAAATCCTGGATGATCGGATGGATGCGCCAGGCCTCCTGCACCGCCTCCGGCAGATCGATGGTCTTCACGCTGGCGCCGGCCTTCTCGGCGGCCTTGATCGCGGCTTGCAGCCCCTCTTCGGCCGCCGGCTCCACGGCGCCGGCAAACTCCTGCCTGACCACGCCGATGCGCGGCGCCTTCGCCGCGACGATGCCGGAGAATTCGGTGCGGCCGGTCATCGCCAGCAATCCGCGCGCGAGATCTTCCGCGCGCGCCCCGAACAGGCCGACGGTGTCGAGCGCCCACGAATAGCATTTGACGCCGACCGTCGGCAGCATCCGGAACGACGGCTTGATCGCAGCAGCCCCGCAATAGGCCGCGGGCCGGATCACCGAGCCGCCGGTCTGCGTGCCCAGCGCCAGCGGGATCATGCCGGCACCGACGGCCGCCGCCGAACCGGAGGACGAGCCGCCCGGCGTATGGCCGAGATTGTGCGGATTGAGCGTCGGGGTCGGATCGCGCGAGGCGAATGCCGTGGTCGTGGTCTTGCCGATGATGGTGGCGCCCGCCCGCTTCAGCATCATCACGACAGGCGCATCGCTGCGCGGCTGCCAGCCGCGATAGATCGATGATCCCATCTCGGTCGGAAAATCGGCGGTGTCGATGATGTCCTTGATCCCGACCGCGATACCGCGCAGCAGACCGGAGGCTTGCGCCTTTGCAGACTTGTCGTGACGGACGAAGGCGTGGACCTCCTTCTCCCGGGCCTCGATCGCCGCGTGCGATTGCGCGATGGCGGCCTCGGGCGAAAGCTCGCCGGCTTCGATGCGGCGCTGGAGATCGGCGAGTGAGATCATGGCAATACCCTTCTTATTGCCATCGCTTTTAGCATCGCGACGAGACCGCGCAAGCGCACGTCACTGTTGCCCACGCCCTCAGGTTGTTCCATGCTGCGCCTGCAAGGAGCCGCCGTGGACGCCATCAATCCCAGCGTGGAGCTGACCGAGGCCGACAGGCTCGACCGCCTGCGGCTGATCCGCTCCGACAATGTCGGGCCGCGCACCTTCCGTTCGCTGGTCAATCATTTCGGCACGGCCCGCGCGGCGCTGGAGCGGCTGCCTGATCTCGCAAGCCGTGGTGGCGCGCAGCGTTCGGCGCGCATCTGCAGCGCCGACGAGGCGAAGGCCGAGCTTGCCGCAAGCCGCAGGTTCGGCATCGCCTGGCTCGCGCCCGGCGAGGATGGTTATCCGACCCGGCTCGCAACGCTCGACGATGCACCGCCGCTGCTCGCCGTGCGCGGCGACAGTGCAACGTTAATGCGGCCGATCATCGCCATCGTCGGCTCGCGCAACGCCTCGGGCGCTGGACTGAAATTCGCCGGTCAGCTTGCCCGCGAGCTTGGCGAGGCCGGCTTTATCATCATCTCGGGGCTCGCCCGCGGCGTCGACCAGGCCGCGCATCGCGCCAGCGTCGAAAGCGGCACGATCGCGGTGCTCGCCGGCGGACATGATTGCATCTACCCGCCCGAGCACGGCGATTTGCTGGCCTCGATCCTCGACCACGAAGGCGCGGCGATTTCCGAGATGCCGCTCGGCCACGAGCCGCGCGCCCGCGACTTTCCCCGCCGCAACCGGCTGATCTCGGGCGCAGCGCTCGGCGTGGTCGTGGTGGAGGCGGCGCACCGCTCGGGCTCGCTGATCACCGCACGCATGGCGGCCGAACAGGGCCGCGAAGTGTTCGCAGTGCCCGGCTCGCCGCTCGATCCGCGCGCCGCCGGCACCAATGATCTGATCAAGCAGGGCGCGACGCTCGTCACCGAAGCCGCAGACGTCGTCAACGCGATCCAGCCGATCATGGAGCGGCCGCTGATGCATCCGGCGAGAGAACCCGACAGCGAGCCGTTCGAGAGCGATCCGCAAGGGCACGACCGCGACCAGATCACCGGCCTGCTCGGCCCCACGCCTGTCACGATCGACGATCTCGTACGGATGTCGGGCGCCTCGCCCGCGATCGTGCGCATCGTGCTCCTGGAGCTGGAACTCGCCGGCCGGCTCGAGCGTCACGGCGGTGGTCTGGTGTCGCTGCTTTAGGTTTCGTTGCGCTGATCGAAACGCGTCCTTGCAGCCTCGATTTGCGCCAGATGGTCCATCGCCCATTTGCCGAGAGCTTCGACGGGCTGCGACAGCCCGCGGCCGAGATCAGTCAGCTCGTAGTCCACGCGCGGCGGAATGGTCGGAAAGATCGTGCGCGTGACGAGGCCGTCGCGCTCCAGCCCGCGCAACGTCAAGGTCAGCATCCGCTGCGAGATGCCGTTGATCATGCGCTTGAGCTCATTGAAGCGCCTCGGCCCGCCCCCGAGCATCATGATCACGAACACGCTCCATTTGTCGCCGACGCGGGACAGCACGGAGGCGACCCCGCGGCAGTCCGCATGGTTGGGATCCGGCCTCGGTGAGGCAGGCAAATCGATGTGTGCAGGTTTCAGGGATGTGCCCATGGCTCAAAAAAGTGCGTTCTTGCGGGGATTTCGATAGTCACTCATGTAGCTCTGGTTACAAACATATACCAGGGTGACCCAAATGAAACTCCTTCATCTCGACTCCAGCGTGCTCGGCCCCCACTCCGTCTCCCGGCAGGTCTCCGCCGCTATCGTCGACCGGCTCCGGCAGTCGACACCGTCGCTCGACATCGTCTATCGCGACCTGACCCAGACCCCGCTCGCCCACCTCTCCGGCTCGCACCTCGCCGCCGCGCAAGGCGCACCTGCGCCGGCGGAGCTCGGACCCGATCTTGCCGCGAGCGCGGCGGTGCTGGACGAGTTCCTGGCTGCCGACATCGTCGTGATCGGCGCACCCATGTACAATTTCACCATTCCCAGCCAGCTCAAGGCCTGGATCGACCGGGTCCTGGTGGCGGGGAAGACGTTCAGCTACGGGGCGAACGGACCGCAGGGTCTTGCCGGTGACAAGCGCGTGATCGTGGCTATCTCGCGCGGCGGCTATTACGGCCCAGCCGCGCTCGGTGAGCATCTCGAAACCTATCTGCGCTGGGTGTTCGGCTTCATCGGCATCACCAGCCCCGAGTTCATTTTCGCCGACGGTATTCAGGTTGGTCCGGATCACCGCGAGAAAGCGGTGGCTGGCGCACTTGAGGCGGCCACCAGCTTGCGCGCGGCGTAAAGCTTACGCCGACACCAGCCGCTGCCGGACTCCGGCGGCGGCTGAGAGTTCGACGAAATTAAAACCAGGCGCCCTGAACGCCGAGAATGACGGCGACGAGCGAAACGAACAGACCGATGCCTGAGAAAAGAGCCACCCCGATGAACTCGGAGGTGTCGGACCGCTTGGCGGGAATGACGGAACGTTCGGCGTAAATACGCGGTGCTGAAATCGACGATGAAATGCGAGCTGCCTTCGGCATATCGGGCTCCCTTGAAAATGAGTCTTGTGACCCTGCCCGTAAAAGGGTCTTTGCAGCGCAAGCGAAGGTTCAACGCCTCACGCAAGGTTCAGAAAAAACGTCTCGCCGGACGAGGGAACCGGCCGGCGCAACCGCTTGCGGCAGCGCCGACCGATTCAATTTTCGCAAAGATTGATCAGCCGCGATAGATCGGCGCGCCGCTCGGAGAAGCGACCGCGCCGCCGTCGACGAATATCTCCTGGCCCTGCACATGCGCGGAATCATCGGAGGCGAGGAACAGCACCGTCTTCGCAACGTGATCTGTTTCACCAATGCGGCCGAGCGGCGTCGACAGCGAGATCCGCTTCTCGAACGCCTTCTCGGCTTCGGGTGTCGCGGTCGCAGGTCCCCAGATCGGCGTACGGGTCGCGCCGGGCGCGACAACGTTGACGCGGATGCCGCGCGGCGACAGTTCTGATGCCATGATCCGCGCCATCGCGCGCACGCCCGCCTTCGCAGCCCCGTAAGCCGAGTAGCCGGGAATGCCAAGCACGGAGATCACCGAGCCGTTGAGGACAATCGAGGCATTATCGTTGAGATAGGGCAGCGCCGACTGAACGGTGAAGAACACGCCGGTGAGGTTCGTGCGGATGACCTTCTCGAAGACCTCCAGCGTCGACGAACCGAGCGGCGTGCCGCCGGCGATCCCGGCGTTGGCGAACACGATGTCGAACTTGCCGAATTTTTCGGCGCCCTTCTTGATTGCAGCTTCCGTCGCGGCGATGTCAGTGGCGTCGGCGGCGAGCGCGAGTGCGTTCGGGCCAAGCTCTTTCGCCGCCGCCTCCAGCGTCTCCTTGTTGCGCCCGGTGATCACCACCTTGGCGCCCTCGGCCACGAAAAGTTTCGCCGTTGCCAATCCAATGCCGCTGTTGCCGCCGGTGATCAGGGCCGTCTTGTTCTTCAGTCTCACGCTCGCCTCCAGTGGTTGCATCATAAAACTAGATTGCCATCTAGGACCTACGGTTTTATGATGCAACCACACAAGCGCGTGACTGATGTCAAAACGCACGGCACGACGGAACGAAGACGATGGTGAAACGAACGAGCTTCGAGGGCGATGCCTGCCCGATTGCGCGATCACTGGAAGCAATCGGCGACTGGTGGTCTCTGCTGATCATCCGCGAGGCGCGGTTCGGCCTGCGCCGCTTCGGCCAGTTTCAAAACAAGCTCGGCATGGCCAAGAACATTTTGTCCGCGCGCCTGCGTGTGCTGGTCGACCACGGCATTCTGGCAACCGCCCCCGCTTCCGACGGCAGCGCGTATCAGGAGTATGTGCTGACGGAGAAGGGCCGCGGCACCTTCCCGATCCTGGTGGCGCTGCGGCAATGGAGCGAGGAATTCGACGATCACCCGGAGGAGATCGCGACGATTCTGGTGGATCGCGAGAAGGGCCGCCCGGTGAAGAAGCTCGAAATGCGCGCCGAGGACGGGCGGCTGCTCAGTCCCGCGGATACGATGCTGAAGCCGCGGCCGGCGCCGCGGCGGCGGTCGGCTGCAGCGCGCTCAGATCGTTGACCGTCATGCTGAGGTGCTCGTCCTGCAAAGCAGGGCGAGCCTCGAAGGATGACAGCCCGGCTGCATCCCGACCGCTCATCCTTCGAGGCTCCCGGCGCGATGCCATGCATCGCGCCGCTCACACCTCAGGATGACGGGTCTGATACTGGCCGGTGCCCTCACGACAGCTTGCGCTTGCTCCGCAGCCGCAGATGCTCGTCGGCTTCCAGCTTGGTCATCCCCAAAAGATAATGCAGCACGTCGAGCTTGTGCCGCTCGGCGAGCTTGCGCAATGCGCCGACCTGCTCGGTGATGAAGGCTACCGCCTCCTCGACGCCGCCCTCGCCCGGTTCCTCGTGACGCGAGCCTCCCAGCGCGCCTGATACGGCGCGCGCCCGTTTCTTTCCTGGCCTAGCCACCAGACCCCACCCGAATCCATATCCCCGCAGAAACATTACGCCGACATCGGCCGCAACTCAAAGGTGGTATTTTGCAACTTTCTCGATATGAAACTTTTCCCATCGGGATGGCTTTCAACACCCCTCGATTTGACAGCGAGGGTCGCACCACCCATGTTCGGGACGAAACGGCCGACCCGAATCTCATCGAATTCGGCCCAGATTTTCCCCGTAAGTTACTGGAACTACATGAATATCGTTATTGTGGAGTCGCCGGCGAAAGCCAAGACGATCAACAAGTATCTGGGCTCGTCCTACGAGGTTTTGGCCTCGTTCGGCCATGTCCGCGACTTGCCTGCGAAGAACGGTTCCGTCGATCCCGACGCCAATTTCAAGATGATCTGGGAGATCGATCCCAAGGCGGCCGGCCGGCTCAACGACATCGCAAAATCCCTGAAGGGCGCTGATCGCCTGATTCTCGCGACCGACCCTGATCGCGAGGGCGAGGCCATCTCCTGGCACGTGCTGGAGGTGCTGAAAGAGAAGCGCGCGCTGAAAGACCACAAGATCGAGCGCGTGGTGTTCAACGCCATCACCAAGCAGGCGGTCACGGACGCGATGAAGAATCCGCGCCAGATCGACGGTGCGCTGGTCGACGCCTATATGGCGCGCCGCGCGCTCGACTATCTGGTCGGATTCACCCTCTCCCCCGTGCTGTGGCGCAAGCTGCCGGGCGCCCGCTCGGCCGGCCGCGTGCAGTCGGTGGCGCTGCGGCTGGTCTGCGATCGTGAACTGGAGATCGAGAAGTTCGTCGCGCGCGAATACTGGTCGCTGATCGCGACCCTGCTGACACCGCGCGGCGATGCCTTCGAGGCGCGTCTCATCGGCGCCGACGGCAAGAAGATCCAGCGTCTCGACATCGGCACCGGCGCGGAAGCGGAAGACTTCAAGAAGGCACTGGAAACGGCGGCCTTTGCCGTCACCTCCGTCGATGCCAAGCCAGCCCGGCGCAATCCGCAGGCGCCCTTCACCACCTCGACGCTGCAGCAGGAAGCCAGCCGCAAATACGGCTTTGCGCCGGCGCACACGATGCGCATCGCGCAGCGGCTTTATGAGGGCATCGACATCGGCGGCGAGACCACCGGACTCATTACTTATATGCGTACCGACGGCGTGCAGATCGATCCGTCCGCGATCACCCAGGCGCGCAAGGTGATCGGCGAGGATTACGGCAACGCCTATGTGCCGGACGCGCCGCGCCAGTACCAGGCCAAGGCCAAGAACGCCCAGGAAGCCCACGAAGCGATCCGCCCGACCGACATGTCCCGCCGCCCCGACAGCATGAGCCGCAGGCTCGATGCCGACCAGGCGAGGCTCTACGAGCTGATCTGGAAGCGCACCATTGCGAGCCAGATGGAATCGGCCGAGCTGGAACGCACCACAGTCGACATCACGGCGAAGGCCGGCGGCCGCACGCTGGACCTGCGCGCGACCGGCCAGGTGGTGAAGTTCGACGGTTTCCTCGCACTCTATCAGGAAGGCCGCGACGACGAGGAGGACGAGGACTCCCGCCGCCTGCCCGCGATGAGCCCGAACGACGCACTGAAGCGGCAGTCGCTCGCCGTCACCCAGCACTTCACCGAGCCGCCGCCGCGCTTCTCCGAGGCCTCGCTGGTCAAGCGCATGGAAGAGCTCGGCATCGGCCGGCCCTCGACCTATGCCTCGATCCTTCAGGTCCTGAAGGACCGCGGCTACGTCAAGCTGGAGAAGAAGCGCCTGCATGGCGAGGACAAGGGCCGCGTCGTGGTCGCATTCCTCGAAAGCTTCTTCGCCCGCTATGTCGAATACGACTTCACTGCCAATCTGGAAGAGCAGCTCGACCGCGTCTCCAACAACGAGATCTCCTGGCAGCAGGTGCTGAAGGATTTCTGGACCGGCTTTATCGGCGCCGTCGACGAGATCAAGGATCTGCGCGTCGCGCAGGTGCTCGACGTACTCGACGAGGTGCTGGGACAGCACATCTATCCGCCGCGCACGGATGGCGGCGACATCAGGCAGTGTCCGAGCTGCGGCAACGGCCGGCTCAACCTCAAGGCCGGCAAGTTCGGCGCCTTCGTCGGCTGCTCGAACTATCCGGAATGCCGCTACACCCGTCAACTTGCTGCCGACGGCGAGGCGAGCGCCGACCGTTCGCTTGGTCAGGATCCCGAAACCGGCCGCGACGTCTGGGTCAAGGCCGGCCGGTTCGGGCCCTACATCCAGCTCGGCGAAGCCAAGGATTATGCCGAAGGCGAGAAGCCCAAGCGCGCGGGCATTCCGAACGGCACCTCGCCCGGCGATGTCGAGCTTGAGCTTGCGCTCAAATTGCTGTCGCTGCCGCGCGAGATCGGCAAGCATCCGGAGACCGGTGAGCCGATCACGGCAGGTCTCGGCCGCTTCGGGCCGTTCGTGAAGCACGAGAAGACCTATGCCAGCCTGGAGGCCGGCGACGAGGTGTTCGACATCGGCATCAACCGCGCGGTCACGCTGATCGCGGAGAAGATCGCCAAAGGCCCGAGCCGGCGCTTCGGCGCCGATCCCGGCAAGGCGATCGGCGATCATCCCACCCTTGGCACCGTCACGGTGAAGGGCGGCCGCTACGGCGCCTATGTCACAGCCGGCGGCGTCAACGCGACGATCCCGAGCGACATCGAGAAAGACGCCATCACGCTGCCGCAGGCGATCGCGCTGATCGACGAACGCGCGGCCAAGGGTGGCGGCAAGAAACCGAAGAAGACGGCGAAGCCGGCCAAGGCCAAGACCAAGGCCAAGAAGGCCGCGGGCGGCGATGACGCCGCGCCAAAAGCCAAAAAGCCGGCCGCGAAGAAGGCGGCCAAACCCAAATCCGAATCCACCAGCAAGGCGCGCGCCGCCGTGTCGTCGTCGGCCAAGACTTCGGCCATCAAGACGTCGCCGACCAAGGCAGCTGGCGCCAAAGCTCCGGCCAAGAAGAGTGCCGGCACCAATTAGAGGCTAAGTGAAACGTAACAATGACCGTGGCTTTCCCGACCGGAACGCCATCGTCGCCTTCATCAAGGCAAATCCCGGAAAGGTCGGAACCCGCGAAATTGCGCGCGAGTTCGGCCTGAAGAACGCCGATCGCGTCGAGCTCAAGCGCATGCTCCGCGAGCTCGCCGACGACGGCCTCGTCAAGAAAACACGCCACACGATCTCAGAGCCCGACAGCCTGCCGTCGACGCTGGTCGCCGACATCACCGGCCGCGACGCTGACGGCGAGCTGGTGGCTTCCCCCACCGAATGGGACGAGATCGAAAGCGGCGAACCGCCAAAGATCCTCATCATAATGCCGCGCCGGCCAAAGCCTGGCACCGCGGCCGGCGTCGGCGATCGCGCGCTGCTGCGCGTCGAGCGCTCCGATGAGACCGTAGGCCCGGCCTATCGCGGCCACATCATCAAGCTCTTCGACAAGACCAAGACCCGCATCCTCGGCGTGTTCCGCAGCCTGGCCGAAGGCGGCGGACGGATCATTCCGGTCGACAAGAAGTCCGCCGACCGCGAGCTGAACATCGCCCCGACCGAGATGCACGGCGCGCAGGACGGCGATCTCGTCAGCGTCGACATCATCCGCTCGCGCGGCTTCGGCCTGGCATCAGGCCGCGTCAAGGAGAAGCTCGGCTCGGTCAAGTCGGAGAAGGCGATCAGCCTGATCGCGATCTACGCGCACGACATTCCGCTGCAATTCCGCCCCGCGGCAGAGCGCGAAGCCGAAGCGGCGGAGCCGGCCAACCTGAAAGGCCGCGAGGACTGGCGCGACGTCCCACTCGTCACCATCGATCCGCCGGACGCGAAAGATCACGACGACGCGGTGCATGCGCAGCCGGATGACGATCCCCACAACAGAGGCGGCTTCATCGTCAACGTCGCCATCGCCGATGTTAGCTTCTACGTCCAGCCGGGCACCGCGCTCGATCGCGACGCGCTCGACCGCGGCAACTCGGTCTATTTCCCCGACCGCGTCGTGCCGATGCTGCCCGAGCGCATCTCCAACAATCTCTGCTCGCTGGTGCCGGGCGAGCCGCGCGGCGCGCTCGCGGTGCGGATGGTGATCGGCCCCGACGGCCGCAAGCGCTCGCACACCTTCCACCGCATCCTGATGCGTTCGGCAGCGAAGCTGAGTTACGCGCAGGCACAGGCCGCGATCGACGGCCGGCCCGACGACACCACAGGCCCCCTGCTCGATCCGATCCTGAAACCGCTCTATGCCGCCTATGCCTGCGTCAAGCGCGCGCGCGACGAGCGCGATCCGCTCAATCTCGATCTGCCCGAGCGCAAGATCCTGCTGAAGAGCGATGGCACGGTCGACCGCGTCGTCGTGCCTGACCGGCTCGACGCGCACAAGCTGATCGAGGAGTTCATGATCCTCGCCAACGTCGCAGCGGCGGAGATGCTCGAGAAGAAGTCCCTGCCGCTGATCTACCGCGTGCATGACGAGCCGACGCTGGAGAAGGTCCACGCGCTCAGCGAGTTCCTGGCGACGCTCGACGTACCCTTCGCCAAGGGCGGCGCGCTGCGCCCCGCTCTGTTCAACCGCGTGCTGGCGCAGCTCGAAGGCCACGACCACTTTCCGCTGGTGAGCGAAGTTGTGCTGCGCGCCCAGGCGCAGGCGGAATATTCCTCGGAGAATTACGGTCATTTCGGCCTGAACCTGCGCCGCTATGCACATTTCACCTCGCCGATCCGCCGCTATGCCGACCTCGTCGTGCACCGCGCCCTGGTCCGCGCGCTAGGCCTTGGCGAAGGCGCGTTGCCCGACAGCGAGACGCCGGAAACTCTCGGCGAGGTCGCCGCCCACATCTCGGTGACCGAGCGCCGCGCGATGAAGGCGGAGCGCGAGACCGTCGACCGCCTGATCGCCCATCACCTCGCCGACCGCATCGGCTCGAGTTTTCAGGGCCGCGTCTCCGGCGTCACGCGCGCCGGCCTGTTCGTCAAGCTGGCCGAGACCGGCGCCGACGGCCTGATCCCGATCCGATCCCTCGGCGCGGAATATTTCAACTATGACGAAGGCCGTCACGCGCTCGTCGGCACGCGCAGCGGCACCATGCATCAGCTCGGTGACGTCGTCGACGTCCGCCTGATCGAAGCAGCACCCATCGCAGGCGCGTTACGCTTCGAGCTGCTGTCCTCCACGGGCGAAACCGCGCCACGGCACCGCAGGTCATCTGGTCCGCAACGCCGCCCCTCGTTCAAGGCGCATCCCGGGCGTAGTCCAGCCAAGAAAGGCAAGCCGGAGAAGCAGAAGAAGCCCGGTAGGGGCAAAAAGGCCAAGGGAAAAGGCAAAGGACAGAAGGGCAAGGCGTGGTGACAACAAGCACAGCCCCAAAAATCTGGACCCGCGAGACCGGCCTCGTCGAGAAGCGCGACGTCTGGACTGCCATGAAGCGCGGCTTTCGCGGCCGCTGCCCGCGCTGCGGCGAAGGAAAGCTGTTCCGCGCCTTCCTGAAGACCGCGGACAATTGCTCCAGATGCGGCCTCGATTTCACGCCGCATCGCGCCGACGATCTGCCCGCCTATCTAGTCATCGTCATCGTCGGCCACATCGTGGTGCCGACTATTTTGTGGATCGAGACCAACTACACCACGCCGGTCTGGATCAGCTTCGCGGCCTACCTGCCCTTCACCTTCGTCGCCTCGCTCGCACTGCTGCAGCCGGTCAAGGGCGCCGTGGTCGGATTGCAATGGGCTCTGCGTATGCACGGGTTTGACGAGAACCCACAGGATGGTATTCCGCCGGTGTAAGCAAAATAAACAAGAAGCGGTTTGGGTGAGGACATGACGGATACGTCGCAGACAGCCGAGAAGGCAAAGATCCACGACGGCAAGGAAGCCGACCACCATCCCTATTTCCGTCCCCGGGATGCGGCCACACTGATCCTGGTCGATCGCAGCGGCGCCGTTCCCAAAGTCCTGGTCGGCAAGCGCCACGACAAGGTGGTGTTCATGCCCGGAAAGTTCGTCTTCCCCGGCGGCCGCGTCGACAAGGACGATTATCGCGTGCCGTGCGCGGCGCCGATCACCGCCGAGCTCGAATCCAATCTCGCCAAGGGCAGCCCGAAGACCCCGGCCTCGCGTGCGAAGTCGCTCGCCATTGCCGCGATCCGCGAAGCCTGTGAGGAGACCGGCCTCTGCCTCGGGCGCAAGATTCAAGACAAGTTCGAGGGCAAAGCCAAACTCGAAGGTGCCTGGAAGCCGTTCGTGGATGCTGGCCTGTTGCCCGATCCCTCCAGCCTGTTCCTGATCGCGCGCGCGATCACCCCGCCCGGCCGCGTCAAGCGGTTCGACACGCGCTTCTTCACGGCGGACGCCTCCGCGATCACCCATCACGTCGAAGGCGTGATCCATACCGATGCCGAACTTGTCGAGCTGGTCTGGGTCGAACTCGGCTCAAAGCCGCTCGCCGATCTGCATCCGATGACCCGCAATGTACTCAACGAACTCCACACGCGCCTTGCCACCGGCCCGCTCCGTCACGATGCGCCGGTGCCGTTCTTCCATTTCTACGGCGGCAAGATGCAGAAGGATATTTTGAGCTGACTACTCGTCCGCATCCGGCTCGGTGCCGACATAGTCGCGCGCGGGAAGGTTCAGCGCTCGCCCGAGCTCGTTGGCGAGTTGGCTGGCTTCCTCGCGCTTGGTGAAGCTCATCAGCGCGATCGGCTCGGTGCCCTTGTTGCCGCAGAGATTGACGTCGTGCGTCGTCGCTTGCGGATCGTAGTCGTCGGTGATGCCAATGAAATGATAATCGGCGAGATCGCGACGCTTGCGAAAATTCAGCGGACCGAACTGCCTGGTGATGACGATCTGGCGCAGCGTCTCGTTCAGCACGACGAAATAGCGGAACGTCAACAGGATGATTCCGGGAATCCCGACGAGCAGCCCGAGCCCCGTGAACACCAGCACCGGCACGAGATCATCGGCGAGCCTTCCGAAGCCGGCAAAATCCTGGCGCAGACCGAGCGCGACATTCCACAGCAGATAGCCGCTCGCCGCCAGCAGCGGCAATGACAGCAGCCGCCCGACCCAGGGCATGGGCCGGTCGATGCGGACGATACTGCCGTCCACGGTCATAGCGTCTGCCATTGAAGGCCTCCTCACGAGCCGAAGTCATGGCTTGGTCGGAGCGAGCGGCGGATCGGTTCGATGGCCCTCGCCATCGTTCCGGGCTAGCACCCCGGAATGACGGGATTGTGCTGAGTGCGTCGCGAAAAACAAAAAAATCTTCCCGCCCTTACCAATGGCGGAGTTCCCCGGCGTGCCTATGTCTTCTTCAACCACACAAGGAACGGATACGGGGCGATGGCACAACGGCAACTCAAGCTTGGCGCGTTCATGCGCCCGATCAGCATCCACACTGGCGCCTGGCGCTATCCCGGGGCCTGGCCGGACGCCAATTTCAATTTCGGCCACATCAAGACGCTGATCAGGAAGCTCGAGGCCGGCAAGTTCGACGCCTTCTTCATGGCCGATCACCTCGCCGTGCTGAACATGCCGGTCAACGCGCTCAAGCGCAGCCACACCGTGACCTCGTTCGAGCCGTTCACGCTGCTGTCGGCGCTCTCCGCCGTCACCGAGCGCATCGGCCTGATCGCGACCGGCTCGACCACCTTTGACGAGCCCTATCACGTGGCACGGCGTTTCGCCTCGCTCGACCATCTCAGCGGCGGACGTGCGGGCTGGAATATCGTCACCACCTCGAATCCGGATGCCGCGCTGAATTTCGGCCTCGACGACCACATGGAGCACGCCGAGCGCTACAAGCGCGCCCGCGAGTTCTACGACGTCGTCACCGGCCTCTGGGATTCCTTCGCCGACGACGCCTTCGTGCGCGACGTCGAAAGCGGCGTGTTCGTCGATCCCGCGAAGATGCATGTGCTCGATCACAACGGCAAATATCTGAAGGTGCGCGGGCCGCTCAACATCGCCCGCCCTGTGCAGGGCTGGCCGCTGATCGTGCAGGCCGGCGCATCGGAAGACGGCAGGCAGCTTGCGGCCGAGACAGCAGAGGCCGTGTTCACCGGCGGCGGCAGCCTCGCCGACAGCCAAAAGCTCTATGCCGACATCAAGGGCCGCATGGAGAAGATCGGCCGCGACCCCGAGCATCTGAAAATCCTGCCCGGCGCCTTCGTGGTGGTCGGCGACAGCGTCGACGAGGCCAAGGAGAAGCGTGCGTTGCTCGACAGCCGCGTGCACTACGACAGCGCCATCGCCTCGCTGTCCGTCATCCTCGGCACCGATGCCTCCGGCTTCGATCCCGATGGCCCGCTGCCCGAAATCCCCGAGACCAATGCCAGCAAGAGCGGCCGGCAGCGCATGGTCGACCTCGCCGCGCGCGACAAGCTCACGGTGCGCCAGCTCGCCCAGCGCGTCGGCGGCTATGGCGGGCTGTCCTTCGTCGGCACCGCAAAAACCATCGCCGACCAGATGGAGGAATGGCTGGTCGGGCGCGGCTCGGACGGCTTCAACATCATGTTCCCGTTCCTGCCCGCCGGCCTCGACGACTTCGTCGACAAGGTCGTGCCGGAGCTGCAGCGGCGCGGGATTTTCCGCAAAGAGTATGAAGGGCCCACCTTGAGGGAGAATCTGGGCCTGCCGCGGCCGAAAAACCGGTTCTTCGAGGGGTGATCGGGCCGATTTGAGTGCTTTTCGACCCCTAAAATCTTGACATCAGGCGGTTTCTGGCTAGGTTGCCGCCCAACGCGGGCCGTTTGGCCGGCTCCAGATTCCCTTATTGTTGAGGTTCAGAACATGGCCAAAGCGGTCACCATCAAGGTCAAGCTCGTGTCCTCGGCCGACACCGGCTTCTACTACGTCGCCAAGAAGAATTCGCGCACCATGACCGACAAGATCGTCAAGAAGAAGTACGATCCCGTCGCGCGCAAGCACGTCGAATTCCGCGAAGCCAAGATCAAGTAAGATCGCCTAAACACTGCTGAGTTTTGCGGGGCCCTTTCGGGCCCCGTTTTTATTTGTGCCTCTCTCCGTGTCTGCGCTGACGCAAGCGCTTTCACATTTCGGAAAGCTTCCGGAAAGGCGGCCGGCAACCAGACGCCCGGCGTTGGCGCGAGGGCTGCGACTGCGCCCCGCACGTTCCCTCTCGTGTCCCGGACGCGCTGCAGCGTGAAACGCTGCTGCGCAGAGCCGGGATCCAGAAAGCAACACAACGCGGTGCAGGAGACGTGGGCCCCGGCTCTGCCGCGCACCGCTGAAGAAGCGTTGCGCTGCGTCCGGGGCGCGAGAGCGCGAGGACGCGTGCTTCTGGAAATGTCGCGTCCGCTATGCGCGCAGAAGACGACGCCGAAGCCGAGTCGCTCGATGTCGACAACGGGCCGATAACCGCCATCATCGGCCATTGGACACAGTCAATTCATCGCAGCAAGAACCATTTTTTTCATGTTTGCAAGGGCGTGGTAACCCTTCGCCAATTGCAAAAGGTTTTCCCTTTCCGGTCCATGCGGTAAGCAAGCGGCATCTTCACGCAGGGCTTTCGCTAGTTCGTCGCACTGGTCGATGGTCAGGTGTTCCTCTTGCATAGCGGCCCTCAAAGCATTCGAGTTGGTCGTTCCCAACCGATGCCGGCCCGAGGCGTTCCCGGATCATTGTTTGTGTCCCGCGGGATTAGCTTGTCACACTGACGCAACCGGGAGCTATGCAAATGCGGCAGATTCTTCTAACTTCTATTTTGCTACCGTTGCATAGTTCTCGTCGATTTTTGTTTCCCAGGACAGGCGCTCGATCCTACCGTCGCATCTAGTAATTGCTGAGTGGAGATTGGAAAATGGCTTGGAGCAAAGTTCTCAGCTTTACCGATCCGTTTCCGTATCAGACGAACGTTCGTGCCAAGCAGCGTGGCGTCCGTTCAAAGCTCGCAAACTGACGATAGCCTACGCCGTCCGTAACACCGGCGCCGGGGGCTGCGACGGCCGGATCAGCGCGAACGCGACCTGGATGATGCCACCGGCGAGGCCGAGCGCCACGCCGATGCGCCAGGCCATGGTGTAGGAGCCGAGCGCGTCGTAGATCACCCCTCCTCCATACGCGCCGAGGAAGCTGCCGATCTGGTGGCTCATGAAGGCGAGGCCCTGGATCATCGCCTGCCAGCGCAAGCCGAACATCTCGGCGACCGCGCCCGCGACCAGCGGGCCGACGCCCATCCAGAGGAAGCCCATGATCGCGCCGAACAATAGCGTCGAGGCCGGCGTCGCAGGCAGCATGAAGTACCAGGCGAGTGCGAGCGAGCGCAGGATGTAGATACCGCCGAGTAGCGCCAGCTTGTTCCAGCGCTGGCCGGCCCAGCCGAAGAACAGCGATCCCAGCACGTTGAAGCCGCCGATCATGCCCAGCGTCTGCGCGCTCAGCATCGGATCGAGGCCGCAGATCGCGAGATAAGACGGCAGGTGCGTGGTGAGGAACACGAGCTGCATGCCGCAGACGAGATAGGCGCAGGTCATCACCACGAAGGACGCGTTGCCGAACGCGGTCTTCGCCGCGGTCGCGGCCGTTGCATCGCCGATGTCATCGGCGGAAGGCTTCGGCAGCGGGATCGCGTCGACACGCCCGGCATACCAGGCCGCAGGGATCATCAGCACCGACATGACGACGAAGCCGACGAGGCCGGCGCGCCAGCCGAATCCCTCGTTGAGCATCTGCCCGATCGGCGCCGACAGCAGTGCGCCGAGCGAGCCCGCTCCGGAGACGATGCCGAGCACGGTGGAGCGCACCGTCGCCGGCACCGCGCGCGCCGCCACCGACATCGCGATCGCAGCTGCGGTGCAGGCCAGCGACGTCCCGATCAGGACGCCGGCGCCGATCATGATGCTGACGAGCCCGTTGGCGGTCGCCATCAGCACCAGGCCCGCGATGTACATGAACGATCCGGCGATCATGATCGGACGAAAGCCGTAGCGCACGGTCAGCGCGCCGATAGGCGGCTGGAGAAAGCCCCAGGCGAGATTCTGCACGGCCAGCGCCAGCGTGAAGTCGGAGATCGACAGATGAATGTCGTGCGTCAGCGGCTGCATGAAGATGCCGAGGCTCTGCCGCAGCCCCATGCTCAGCGTCAGCATGATCGAGGCGCCGATCAGGATAGGCAATGTCGGACGCAGGACCTGCAGCAGGGGCATTTTCTTCTCCCTCATCGGCGCGGCGCGCGCGCCGTCGTCTGCATTGCTCGTTGATTTTGGTTACACAGACCTGTGTACTTAGGCTATGGATAGCGCGCGCTGTCAAGCGAACAGGACATTCACCGCCGCATGGCTCCCCCGCCCGCCCCACAGACGATGAAAGAGCGGATCCTCGAGACCGCCGACAAGCTGTTCTATCTGCAAGGCATTCGCGCCATCGGCGTCGATACCATCGCGGCCGAGATCGGCATCTCCAAGCGCACGCTCTACAACCACTTCCCCTCCAAGGACGCGCTGATCGCGGCGTATCTCGAACGCCGCTTCGTGCAGCCCCGCGCCTCGGACAAGGCCCCGGCCGAGCAGATCCTCGCCACCTTCGATTCGCTGGAGCGGCGTTTTGCTGCCAAGGATTTTCGCGGCTGCCCGTTCGTGAACGCGGTCGCCGAGCTTGGCCCGGCGGATCGCGCCGTGAAGAAGATCGCAATCGCCTTCAAGGAAAGCCGCCGCGTCTGGTTTCGCGACCGGCTGAACGAGCTCGGCGTTACGGACGCGGAGGCACTTGCAACACAGCTCGTGCTGCTGGTCGACGGCTCGATCGCGCAGGACCTCGTTCGCGACGATCCCGCGATGGCGCGCGCGGCGAAGGAAGCGGCGAAGGTGCTGCTGCGGAATGCGGGGGTGGATGTGGGAGATAAGGCTGCAGTGAAGGCAGGCAAGCGGGCCGCCCGGTATCCCTGAAGCCGCTGATAGATCAGAACCCGATCCGCTCGCCGCAAGAAGCCCGGATAGGCGAGCACGCCCCCGAACGTCCAACCTAGTTCACCGTGCTTCACCTTCGATCTCTTGAAGAGAGCGAGCCGATATCCCTGAGGGAGCGGCTTGCGTCAACAATCCGGGAATTCTGGGGCCGATGAATGGGCTTGGAACGACTTGCCGATTGCAAAGTTTTCCCGTTGCCCTTTGCCAAGGGGTGACTGCCTTCCCCAAAGGGCAGCCTCAACAGCCCCAGCTTCACCGCCCTGAAGCTGGGGTCCTTTTGCTGTCTCGACAATTTGGTCTGCAGACCTCAGGAGGCGTTGATGCAAGCCGATCACGCGACCCTTCTTGTTGAACGGTTTAACGACCTCTCTTCTCAACTTTCAGATCTGAAAGATCTCCGGCTTAAAGTCGAAGAGGCGGAGCGACGCGCTTGCATTGTGCCTCCATTGCAGTCGCCTCCGAGCACTCAATCGCCTCCGCGCCAGCCGACATCTTCCTGAGCGCGTCATGGACCGCGCTAGCGGAACCAGCGCCCCTCAGGCAGTGAGCCTGACGTATTGAAATCCGATATCTGCCCATGGTAGCTTTCTACTTTTTCCCGATATTGTTTTTTGTGCTGCGGAGGACATTTATGCGAAGCTCTCGCGCAATCCTATATGCCCAACGACTTAGCGAACTCACTTCTCAGCTCTCAGAATTGGAATATCTTCGAGGTCTGGTCGAAGAAGCAGAGCGAAGCGCCCGCGGTGTGCCTCCATTACGCTTGACACATCCTGCTTCGCGCCGCCTTCGAAGGCGTGAACCGGGCGCCCTGTCTGTCCGCCTCCGTCGCCACGCGCCACCAAACAGGAATGCAGGAGCTATCAACCTCCCTGACAACGACAACCAAGTCGATTGGACCTTGCTGGAGCCATTCCCCGACGGATGGTGGGCTTCCCCCTAAACCTCTCCAAGCGCTGGGACGAAGAGATCGATCCAACGCCCGAGAGACGCTCCCCTGAAGAGAGCGAGCCGATATCCCTGAAGGGAGCGGACAGGCACCTACAATCGGGCCGAAGTTCGAATGCAGCGGAAAATGTGAGCAGTTTCATAAAAGTGCACAGAAAGCAGGGCTAAAATCCGATACCTTCCTTCGGTTCACCCCCTAGTGCGGCTGCCTGCCCTTTCTTTTGCTAAGAGTTTTCAGCGGCTTTGTGTTGGAGGCATTGATGAAGAACTCTCCCGGTCTCCTTTTTGCCCAACGGTTGAACGAACTCAATTCTCAGCTCTCAGAATTGGAAGAACTTCGAACTCGGATCAAAGAAGCGGAGCGACGCGCCTGCGGTGCACCTACACTACGATCGACGCCAAAAACTCCGAAGTCTCGAAAATCGATATCTGTCCTGACACTCGTAACCGTCCCACCTGCCGAACGTCGCCTGAGGCTTCGTCCCTGAGAGGAACGGCTTGCGCTCCGCCTCGATATTAAACAAGCTCATGCGCCACCGGAGCGTAGTATTGGGTGGCCGCCCCCCTTTTATTAGGACCTTTGGCTAGAACCGCCGTCGCCTCCCAGGGCGGCGGCGGTTTCGATTTGTCGATACATATCAAGCGGCCTGAAGGGAGTGGAAGGTCTCAGGTGACGCTTGACACGCGACAACAACCCAAGGAAGCATCTGGCGTTTTTCATGCCCTTTGGAGATTGCCGATGACCACCATCCACATGGACTCGTCCCTCAGCCAGACCGCCACCCGCGCCGTTTTGAAGGGAGGAGTTCTGAGCTGCACAAAGACCAGCGACAAGGACGTTTATTCCCATTCGATTTGGGCGACCGAAAGCAACATCCGTCAATTCACGATGCACGAAGGGGACAGCATCGTCATCCCACCCGGTTCGACCGTGACGATATGGATATTCCGAAGGCAGCCGGGAAATTCTACTTGGACCATGGACTTCGAATTCAAGGAAAAGGCTGCCTGACAAGCCATTCGAAACAGCCGCTCTCGGAAAGTCCAAGAGCGGTCCTTTGGAGAGAGCGAGCCGATACCCCTGAGGGAGCGGCTTGCCTCAACAAATCCGGGAATTCTGCGGCCGACGAATGGCTTTGGAACGACCTGCCGATGGCAAAGTTTTCCCGTTGCCCTTTGCCAAGGGCGACTGCCTTCCCCAAAGGGCAGCCTCAAGACAGCCCCAGCTTCACCGCCCTGAAGCTAGGGTCCTTTTGTTCCAGATTCACATGCTTTAATGAAGTTGCGCCCGCCCGATGAATACTCTGAAGTCTTGGAATGGCTTTGGTGCTGGGGCGATAAATGCAGGAATTTCGCACGATCCTTTTGGCCCAACGGTTGAACGACCTCTCTTCACAACTCTCAGAGCTGGAAAATCTTCGGCTTCAGATCGAACAAGCGGAGCGACGCCGGCGGGCTGCGCGGCGGCTTCCCCTCGATTATTCCGCGTCTGGCTCATAAGCGCTTGGCGCTTCCCTGAGGGAGTGCCGGGGAGCGGATCAGGCCGCTGTGGCCATCAGTGCGTTCGCTACCTGCACCGTTGCGAGATGCGTGAACCAGTCCATGCCGTCACCAGCAAGATGCTGCTGATCTGAGGAAACAACCCAGCTCCGGTTCTGCCCGCGACTCCGCCCGTCGAATAACCTGTGGAGTCCAACCACGATGTGTAGACGCTGCGGCGGACTGGATTCCCCGCCTGCCGCCCACGCTAAAAGCTTCGGCGCCACTGGACCTCACCTCGGCGAAGCCTTGGCGTAGCCGGGTCGCTGGGAATGACGGCGCAGTTTGTTGACGTTCGGGATGCTAGCAGCATGTCCCTGTTTTGCCCGACGAGTCAAACGGCGTTGCTGTCTGCATCAGCCGTTTTGCGGCCGACGTAAGCCGTTGATTCCACTATCACCGGCTACTGTGCATGGGGTTGTTTTCGCGTTTTTTTTCGTGCGGCCCTGTGCGAGCGGCCTCACGCGGCCTGCGACACCACGCGGTTGCGGCCGTCGTGCTTGGCGCGATACATCGCGGTGTCGGCGCGCTTGAGGACGTCGCCAACCGCCTCGCCCTTCTGCTCCAGCGTGGTCAGCCCGATCGAGATCGTGACTTCGATGCGCTTGGTGCCCTTGTGGATCGCGAACGGTTCGCCCGCGATCGAGCGGCGCAGCCGCTCGGCGACCATGCCGGCGACGTGGAGATCGGTCTCCGGCATCACGATGACGAATTCCTCGCCGCCGTAGCGGCAGGCGAGATCGATGCCGCGGATCGACTTACGCACCCGCACGGCGAATTCGCGTAGCACGTCGTCGCCGGCGTCGTGGCCGTAATTGTCGTTGATCGACTTGAAGTAGTCGATGTCCAAAATCATCAGCGCGAGCGGCTTGCCGCGGGTCGCGGCCTGCTCGGCCAGCGTCGCGAGATGGCTCTCCATGTAGCGGCGATTGTGCAGCCCGGTGAGCGCGTCGGTGATCGCCATCTCGATCGAGTTCTGCACGTTGTCGCGCAGATGATCGGTGTAGCGGCGGCGGCGGATCTGGGTGCGGGCGCGCGCCAGCAGCTCGATCTTGTCGATGGGACGCAGCAGATAGTCGTTGACGCCGATCTCGAGGCCACGCAGCAGCCGCGTCGAGTTCTCGGGGTCGGCGATCGCCAGGATCGGCACATGGCGCGTACGCTCCAGCGAGCGCGCCTGGCTGCATAGCCGCAGCCCGTCGAAATTGTTGAGGTCGAGCGAGACGATCAGGAGGTCGTAATTGCCCTCGGCGGCGTGGAACAGCGCTTCCGTCGGGTTCGGCTCGACGTCGATAGTGTGCTCGGCGGCGAGGATCGTCGCCAGCCGCTCGTAGGAGGACTGGCGGTCGTCGACCAGGAGGATGCGGCCGCCCTTGCCGGTGTCGGCCACGGCGGTGCGCTCGGGCGCCTGCATGCCGATCTCGAGCGAGGTGATGGCGCGCATGCGCAGCTCATCGGTCATCATCTTCAGCCGCGTCAGCGAGCGCACGCGCGCGATTAGCACGACGTCGGAGACCGGTTTGGTGAGGAAATCGTCGGCGCCGGCCTCCAGTCCGCGGTTGCGGTCGGACGGGCTGTCGAGCGCGGTGACCATCACGACAGGGATGTGATGCGTGGCCGGATCGGTCTTGAGGCGGCGGCAGACTTCGAAACCGTCCATGTCCGGCATCATGACGTCGAGCAGGATGATGTCGCATTCGGACCGGCGCGAGATCTCCAGCGCCTCGGTGCCGTTCGAGGCGGTCATCACGTCGAAATATTCGGCGGACAGGCGGGCTTCGAGCAGCTTGACGTTGGCAGGAACGTCATCGACGACGAGGATACGCGCGGACACTGTGAACTCACTTCCTATCCGATGAAACGCCGGACCGTCTCGATAAATTTGCCGACCGAGATCGGCTTGGACAAATAGGCTTCGCAGCCGCCCTCGCGGATGCGCTCTTCGTCGCCCTTCATCGCGAACGCCGTGACGGCGACGACGGGAATGCTGCGCAGCTCCGGATCATCCTTGATCCAGCGCGTCACCTCCAGGCCCGAGACCTGCGGCAATTGGATATCCATCAGCACGAGGTCGGGCCGCGTCTTGCGCACGAGGTCGAGCGCCTCGTAGCCGTTGCTGGTACCCGAGGTCTGGTAGCCGTGCGCTTCCAACAGGTCGCGGAAGAGCTTCATGTTGAGCTCGTTGTCTTCCACGATCAGGACGGTCTTAGCCATCCCGCCCTCCTGTTTGGTCCACAGACCGATACATGTGCCGCCTCAGGCGCCGCTCACCGGCGCTTCGAAAACTGGATTCAAACTAGCCTCAGATTCGCTTGAGTTTCGTTAAACCCGGGGGCCGACTTTCTGCGATGTGGTTTCCAGTTGCTTGTCCGGGGTCGCAAGACTTGGGCACGAGACTCGGGCATGATGACTCCAAAGTAGACACTGAAAGTTAACGGAAAGGCAAACCGGCCACGTGAAAAAGCCTGTTCACAACCCCCGCGAAGTCGCTGAAATCGTTGCGCTTCAGGCGCTGTCCTTCGTCGCCGGCGAGCCTGAGCGGCTGGGCCTGTTCCTGGCGGAGACAGGGGTCGGCCCGGAGATGTTGCGCAATGCGGCCTCGGACCCGAATTTCCTCCTCAGCGTGCTCGATTTCGTGATGCGCGATGACGCCACCGTGAAGGCCTTTGCGGACACTGCGGAGCTGCATCCGACCAACGTTGCCGCAGCGCGGCAGGTCTTGGGCGACGCGCTCGGCGACCCCCATTGGGAGCGCGACGTGCCGTGACCGTCCCGGAAGCGGCCGGGCCTCTCTGCTTTTGCCGGGATTGTTCGGCCGATCTGGACATGGCCATCCAAAGCCTGGGCCTGCGGCGCTGTTCCACCTGCGGTTCCCCTCGCCTCGTCCGCCACCGCGCGCTCGCAAACCTGACCATCGCCCATATCGACTGCGACGCCTTTTACGCGACGGTCGAGAAGCGCGACAATCCTGAGATCGCCGACAAGCCCGTCATCATCGGCGGGGGAAAACGCGGCGTGGTGTCGGCCGCCTGCTACATCGCGCGCACCTATGGCGTGCGCTCGGCGATGCCGATGTACAAGGCGTTGGAAGCCTGCCCGCACGCGACGGTGATCGGGCCCGACATGGCCAAATATGTCCGGGTCGGGCGCGAGGTTCGCCAGGCCATGCAGGCGCTGACGCCGCTGGTCGAGCCGCTCTCGATCGACGAGGCCTTCCTCGATCTCTCCGGCACCGAGCGGGTGCACGGCATGATCCCGGCCAAGGTGCTGGCGCGGTTCGCGCAAAACATCGAGTGCGATATCGGCATCAGCGTCTCGGTCGGCCTCTCCTGCAACAAGTTTTTAGCCAAGATCGCCTCCGACCTCGACAAGCCGCGCGGCTTTGCCGCGCTCGACCAGGAGGAAGCCCGCGAGATGCTGGCTTCGAGGCCGGTCGGCTTCATCTTCGGCGTCGGACCGGCCACGCAGGAGCGTCTGATGCAACGCGGCTTCCGCATCATCGCCGATCTGCAAAAGGCCGACGAGATCGAGATGATGCGGCAGTTTCCGAGCGAGGGCCGCAGGCTGTGGCGGCTCGCGCGCGGCATCGACGACCGCCGCGTCGAGCCTGATCGGGGCGCCAAGACGATTTCGAGCGAGACGACGTTCGAGACCGACATCCGCGACTTCGCGACGCTGGAGAAAATCCTGTGGCGGCTGTGCGAGAAGACGTCGTCGCGGCTGAAGAGCAGCGAGCTTGCCGGCTCCACCGTCACGTTGAAATTGAAGACCGCCGACTTCCGCCAGCGTACGCGCTCGCAATCGATCGCAGCCCCGACGCAGCTTGCCGCAAAGATCTTCTCGATCTGCCGCGAGATGCTGGCCAAGGAGATCGACGGCACCGCCTTCCGCCTGATGGGCGCCGGCGTCAGCGCACTGCGCGAGGGCTCGGTCGCCGACGACACCGACATGCTCGACCGCCGCGCCGCCCACGCCGAGCGCGCGGTGGACAGCTTGCGTAAAAAATTCGGCAGCGCCGCGGTGATCCGAGGCATCGCCTATGAGGGGCCGGAAAAGGCGCAGGAGTGATGACAGGCGAACGCGATCTCGACGCGCTGCTGAGATACATGAATCCGGAGATGCGGCCGGGCATCTTCGTGTTCTGTGCGATCCCCACAGACCAGCCGATTCCCGCAGCGCTCAGTCCGCTGCTGACGTTTCGCGAACAGGAGGGCATCACGCTCGTGATCCCTCGCGAAGAGGCCGAAGCAGCAGGCCTAAGCTACGCGTTCGCCTCGCGCCTAATCACGCTGACGGTTCACTCCGCACTCGATGCAGTAGGCTTTCTGGCGGCGATCACGGCGCGTCTCGCCGCAGCCGGCATCAGCGTGAACGCCGTGTCGGCCTTTTATCACGACCATCTCTTCGTGCCTGCTGACCGGGCCGACGAAGCGATGGCTGTTTGCAAGAGGCGTCTGGAGCGTAGCCCGAAATCAATCCGCCACCGCGATCGCCTCGATCTCGATCATCCACTCCGGCGCGGCGAGCGCGGAGACACCGACGAGGGTAGAGGCCGGCGGTTCCATGCCATCGAAGAAGGCCGAGCGGGCCTTGCCGATGATCGGGCGCAGCTCCGGCTTGTAGTTCACGACGAAGGTCGTGATCTTGACGATGTTGGCGTAGCTCGCGCCGGCCGCTTTCAGCGCGTGGCCGAGATTCTGCATCACCTGCGTGGTCTGCGCGGCGAGATCGCCCTCGCCTACGATCCGTCCCTCCTCGTCCACCGACACCTGGCCGGAGATGTAGATGGTCCGCGCCCCCGTGGCGGTGACGACGTGCGAATAGGCCGGATTGTGATGCAGGCCGCTGGGCCGGAGATGATCGAGCTTGGGCATGGTTGGCCTCCCGGATGTTTGTGGTTGGGAGGAAGCGTAGCTGGAGAGGGAGCGGAGAGCCAGCCCCGTCATTGCGAGGAGCTCTTGCGACGAAGCAATCCAGAATCTTTTCGCGGAGGGATTCTGGATTGCTTCGCTTCGCTCGCAATGACGAAAGAACCCTCAATTGCAGGGCTTGCTGTCCTTCGCGTCGAACTTGCCCATCGCGCCCGAAATCACAAAATCGTTGTAATCGAGCACGAGCTGGCGCGAGACGCCGTTTTCGTAGAGCTCGAACGCCATCGCGTAGACCGGCGTCTGCTCGCCTTCCTTCTGCTGGACCTCGCGGTCGAAATAGCTGACGGTCACGGGCCAACGCTTGAGCGACTTCATGTGCTCGTCGGACGTCGACGGATCGGGCGAGCCCTCGCGCTCGGCCGGGATCGGCTGGCCGATCACGGTCAGCGTGTTGTAGACCTTCTGGCCATCGTCGGAGCCGTCATAGACGGAGAGCTCGAGCAGCGACTTGCCGTCCTTGGCGGCGGCAATGATGCGCTGGATCTGTTCGGTCGGGAATACGATCTTGCCGTCGAGCGTAAAGCTCTTCGGCGCCGGCAGCTTCAGCTTGACGTTGATGTGGTCGCCGTCGCGCTCGGCCGAGCCGTCGACCCGGCCGGCATCCGCCTCGTTCATCCGCGTCTCGATCTTGAAGCGGTAGCTTTTGCCGGCGGCGTCCTCCCAGGAATTGGAGCGGAGGTCGCTGAGCGTGACCTTGCCCTCGCCGCTGTCGAGCTCGGAAACCTGGCGGAATTCAGAGGTGTAGCCCTCGCACGAACTGCCGGCGAAATTGTAGAGGATGCGACCGCGCGCGCTGTTGACCGAATTGGAGCGCGATTTCACCAGGCTCAAATCGTAGAGTGCCTGATGCGCGAGGAATGGACCGTTGGCGGCCTGCGCGACGCCTCCGGGACCGAAAGCGGCCGCCGCGAGCGCCGTCACACCGAGCGAAGTCCGAAAAAGGTGCAGCATGTCTGGTCCCTTGGGGAAAGCGCAAATTCGACATTTTAATGAACGTTCCATTGCGTCGCAACTGAGGCCGTTTCACGTAAAGTTGCGGCCCCAGTTGAACCACCTGCCCCGCCTCGACTAAATGCAGCCGCTTGCAGGCCCTTGGGCTTGCTTGCATGTGGCGGCACGATGGGCGAAACAGGGCGCCCGGCCTGCAACGGATGCGCCCCGGGCGGATGAATTTTGGACAACGAGGTCGGACATGGCGGGCACGGTCGAACAGAAGCTGGCGGAACAGGGCATCAAGCTGCACGAGGCGCCCACCCCCGTGGCCAATTACGTGCCGTTCGTGCGTACCGGTAATTTGCTGTTCGTCTCCGGCCAGGTCTGCTTCGCCCCCGACGGCAAGCTGATCGCCAAGGGCAAGCTCGGCGCCGGCGTGACCATCGAAGACGGCGCGGCGGCCGCCCGCGGTTGCGCCGTCAACCTGCTGGCCCAGGTCAAGGCGGCGCTGGGCGACCTCGACAAGGTCGTTCGCGTGGTGCGCCTCGGCGGCTTCATCAACTCGGCGCCGGACTTCCTGGACGGGCCCAAGGTCCTCAACGGCGCCTCCGACCTGATGGTCGCCGCCTTCGGCGACAAGGGCCGCCATGCCCGCACCACCGTCGGCGTCACCTCGCTGCCCGCGGATGCGGCGGTTGAGGTCGACGGCGTGTTCGAGGTCGCCTGAGCGGAATGCGCGCTCCCGATTGGCTGACAGCCCGGCCGGTCGCCCATCGCGGCCTGCACGACATTTCCCGCGGAATCGTCGAGAATATGCCGGGCGCGGTTCAGGCTGCGATCGCAGGCAATTTCTCGATCGAAGTCGACATCCAGCTGTCGTCCGACGGCGAGGCCATGGTGCATCACGACCATGAGCTGGGCCGCCTGACCGAAGCCGTCGGCGCGCTGGTCGAGAAGACCGCCGCCGAGCTGAAGGCCGTCACGTTCAAGGACACGGCCGAGCGGATGATGTCGCTCTCCGACCTCTGCAGCATGGTCGCCGGCCGCGTGCCGCTGGTGATCGAGGTCAAAAGCCATTTTGACGGCGACCGCAATCTGGTGAAGCGGATGGCCGAGGTGCTGGCGTCCTATCAGGGGCCCGCGGTCGGTATGTCGTTCGATCCCGACCAGGTGCTGGCGCTGCGCGACCTGTTGCCCTCCCTCCCGCGCGGCATCGTCGCGCAGCGGAGCTATGAGGACGAATATTGGGCTTACCTGAACCAGGAGCAGCGCGACAGCATGCTGTACCTGCGCCACGGCTTCCAGACCCAGCCGCATTTCGTCGCCTTCAAGGTCGACCACCTCCCGGCCCCGGCGCCCTGGATCGCCCGCAATGTGCTCGGCTGCGCCCTGCTAGGCTGGACCGTGCGCACGACCGAGCAGCGGACGCGGGTCGGGCAATATGCAGACCAGATGATCTTCGAGGGCTTCGTGCCGTAGGCTTGATGTTCCCACTCTTGAAGTCGCTGCTGCAATGCACGATCTTGGGCACGATGGCACCATCCGAAATCACCCTCGAAGCAGTACCTTCCATTGGCGAAGTGTCGCCGGACGATTGGGACGCCTGCGCCAATCCCGGCAAGATTTGTAACGGGCATGGCAAGGGAACCTTATCCGGGCTTCCAGGCGATTTCCACGGCCTCTCAAGGCCCGCCTATAACCCCTTCGTCTCCCACGCGTTTCTATCCGCGATCGAGAAATCGGGTTCGGCAACAATCCGCACCGGCTGGGGGCCGCGGCATCTCGTGGCCAAGATCGACGGCCGCGTTGCGGGGGTAGCGCCCTGCTATCTGAAATCGCATTCGCAAGGCGAATACGTCTTCGACCGCGGCTGGGCGGATGCCTATGAGCGCGCTGGCGGGCGCTATTATCCGAAGCTTCAGGTCTCGGTTCCCTTCACGCCGGCGACGGGGCCGCGGCTGCTAGTTCGCGACGGCGTTGACCACGAGCGCATCACGGAGGCGCTGGCGAGCGGGCTGGTGGCGCTATGCGGCGTCAGCAAGGCCTCCTCGGTGCACGTTACCTTCGCGCGCGAGGCGGAGTGGAAGCTGCTCGGGAAGCACGGCTTCCTCCAACGCACCGACCAGCAGTTCCACTGGCACAACCCGGGCTTTGCGACGTTCGACGATTTCCTGGCGACGCTGAACTCACGCCACCGCAAGTCGATCAAGCGCGAGCGGCGCGATGCACTGGCCGCCGGGGTCACCATCCACTGGCTCACGGGCAAAGACATCACCGAAGACGCGTGGGATGCGTTTTTCATGTTCTACATGGAGACCGGCTCGCGCAAATGGGGCCGGCCGTATCTGACGCGGGAATTCTTCTCGCTGATCGGCGAGACCATGAGCCAGGACGTGCTGCTGATCATGGCACGCCGTAACGATCGCTGGATCGCTGGCGCGATCAACTTCATCGGCTCGGACACGCTGTTCGGCCGCAACTGGGGTGCGGTCGAGCATCATCCCTTCCTGCATTTCGAGGTCTGCTATTATCAGGCGATCGACTTCGCCATCAAACACGGCCTGGGGAATGTCGAGGCCGGCGCGCAGGGCGAGCACAAGATCGCGCGCGGCTACCTGCCGCGGACCACCCACTCCGCCCACTTCATCGCCGATCCCGGCTTGCGCCGCGCCATCGACGATTACCTCAAGCGCGAGCGCGCCTATGTCGCGGAAGCCGGACGGGAGCTGGCCGAGCTCGGCCCGTTCCGCAAAGGCGCCGACGAGGCGCCTTGACGGTTCACTGCTGCTGGTGACAGTAGCGCGAAATTCCAGGGAGCCGCCGCCATGACCGCCTACGACACCAACAACATCTTTGCAAAAATTCTGCGCGGCGAATTCCCCTGCCACAAGATCTACGAGGATGAGCACGTGCTTGCCTTCCTCGACATCATGCCGCGGGCACCAGGCCACACGCTGGTGATTCCAAAAGCCCCTGCCCGCAACATCCTCGACATCAAGCCTGATGACTACGCCCATGTCGCCCGCGGCGCGCACAAAATCGCAGCCGCTGCGATGACAGCGTTTAGGGCTGACGGTATCACCGTGCAGCAGTTCAACGAGGCGGCCGGCGGACAGGTGGTATTTCATCTCCACATGCACGTGATGCCGCGCCACGACGGCGTGGCCCTACTGCCGCCCGCCAGCCGCAAGGAAGACGTCAAGGTGCTGGAAGAGAACGCGACCAAGCTGATCGCGGCGTTGAAGGAGGTTTGATCGTCACCACCCGTCACTCCGTCTGAAAGTCCCCCGGCTGCGGTGCGGCCAGCGGGGTGAACTCGCAACGATCGGGCTTGATGTCGATCAGCGGCGTGTTGTCGATGCAATCGAGTCCACGCACCAGAATCGCATTGCCCTCGATGCCGACGAGCTTCACGATCGACGTGCCGATCGGATTGGGCCGGACCGGCGAGCGCAGCGAGAAGGTGCCCCGGGTCTTCTCGTTGTTCTTAGGGCTTTGCAGGACGATGTCGCGGCGCGACTGGTCGAGCCAGTAGAGCACTTCGAGGTTGCCGTAAAAATCGACGCCCTTGATCGCCGGCACGAACGGTTCGAAGATCTCGAGCCGGCATATAGGGCCGTCATGCCGGCCTTGCCGCGGCGTCTCCAGCCGCGAGGTCCAGGGCGTGCGGATGCGGCCGATGAAGACGAGGCCGGCATCCTGCGTCGACGGCAGCTCGATGGAGACTTCGCCTTCGCGGAGCTCGTTTTCGCGAACCATATTTCCAATTCCCTGCTGTTCGCCGGCGGTTTTAGCCCAACCACCACGTACCGGCCAGCATGAAGACTTCGCCCGCGACCACGCCCGCGAAGATCGAGCGGCGGGCCAGCAGGAAGACGATGAGGCCGGCGCCGACCGCACCGTAGCGCAAGGCATCCGGCACGCTCGCAAGCGCCCCGGGCGGCTCGACCACGATCTGGGCGATGACGCCGGCCAGGATCGCGGTGGCGACCGCCCGTACCCAGACCAGAAGCTCGGAGCCCTCGTCGATGCCGCCGCCGAACCACAGGCCGAGCATGCGCCATATCTGGTTGGGAACAACGCCAGCGACGAACAGCACGGCGAGCGCGTGCCAGTCGCCGATGAGCTGTGCAAAGCTCATGCGCGCACCTCGCGCCACCAATGCACGCCATAGGCAATCGTGCCGGCCACGAGGCCGCTGACGAGGATGTCGAGGCCGGAGTTCATCTTCGCGGCCAGCGGATAGAGCAGAACCCCGAGCGCCAGCGCGACGCCGTCGGCAACCTCGCGGCTGTTGCGTGCGGTCGAGAACAGGAAGGACAGTGGCGTCAGCAGCAGGATCGCGGCGCCCAGCGTCTGCGTCAGATTTGCAGCGAGGAAATAGCCGACCGTGTTGGCGGTGAGACACACCGAGACGAGACCGAAGCCAAGTCCGTTGACAAAGGCGATCCGGCGCTCACGCGGCACCTGCGGCAGGAAGCGATGGCATTCGACCCACAGTGTCACCGCGGTGAGATGCGCCGCGAAAAACAGCTCGCGCCGTTTTGTCGTCGGCGTGCGCATCAGCGGCAGCACCGAGACCACCATCGGAAACAGGCGGACCGCGCTGACCGTGACTGCAATCGCCGACTGGATGACGGTCGCGCCAGAGCCGAGCGTGGTGATCAGGATGATCTGCGCCGGTCCCGCCCAGACGAACAGCGTCGAGCAAAGCGCCCATAGCAGGCTGAAATGGCTATCGTGGGCGAGCGCACCAATGCCGAGATAGGTCGCGAACAGGACGAGGGTGAGGATCGTCTGCGTGATCGAGCGCAGTCCCCACGCAAAGGCGCGCCAGGGACTTTGCCATTGAGGTGAATCGAGCGGAGGAAGCGCCACGGGAGTCTTGGACGGATGAGGAATCGTGCCTGCATAACGGGCAATGCGGCGCCTCGCGTCAAGAAAGCGCGCAGCGGGGCTGGCATGCACGCTGGAGAGATGCCCCTACCCGCTCACGCCGCGGTTCTTCAGCACGAAGCACGCCCCGCCGGCTTTGCGGATGCGACCGCAGAGTTCATCCGCCTCGCTCCGCGTATCGGCGCCGATGCGCACCTGGTAGAACGCGCGCGTGCCGCGGCTGCGCATCACCGAGCTCAGCAGGCTCGGATCACGTTCGCCGATCACGTCGCTTAGCCGCGTGACCGCGCGGGAATACATCGCCAGCGCCCGGTTGCGGTCGAAGCCGGCGGCGAGCTGCACGCCCCAGATCTTTGCGGCCGCGAGCTCCACATGCTGCTCGAGCTCGGCGACGAAGGCATTTGGCGCGCGCTTCAGGAGCACCATCAGATCGCGGCAGCTCGTCGGCGGCGAGCTCGGCGGGCCCTTGCCGGTGCTGCCGGCCTTGGCCCATGCATCGACGCTCGTGCCGGTAATGGCGAAGACGTAGTTGCGCGTCTGGTCTGGCATCGGACCGGTGCCGGCGAGCCATTCCTGGACCCGGCGCGGGCCGGCATTGTAGGCGGCGGCCGCCAAGCCGAGATTGCCGAACTGATTGCGCAGCTCGTTCAGAAATTCCGCCGACTTCGGCAGCGCCTGCACCGGATTGAAGGGATTGAGCAGTCCTCGCTCGCTCGCGGTGCCCGGCATGAATTGCGCGATCCCCTGCGCGTGCTCGCCGCTGCGCGTCATCGGCCCCACCGCATCAGCCTGGAAGCGGCTCTCCTGCCAGATCACGCGGGCAAAGAACTCCAGCGGCAGATTGGCATCGCGCGCAGCGGCCTCGATAATCAGGCAGATCGACTCCCGCGTGTCACTCTCGCGCGCATCGCCGGACTTAGCCGGCGGCGTCGCGAGTTCCTCGACGCTGGGGACGGCGACGTCAGTCTTTGCAGGCGAGCTGTCCCATGCTGCGACCCGTGTCGCCGAGACAAGCAGTGCGGTGATGATGCACAACGCAATCTGCACCCATCTCGTGCAGGCATGGTGATGGCGCGCGCCGGCGCGGCGTGCAACAAGATGATCTGCCATGTTGTGGCATCGTGCCATGGTTCGACGAGTTGCCAATATATGCTGCCTGACCTGCTTTTCTCAATGCGATATCCCGCCAAACGGATCCGCGCGATCCTTGCCCTCGCCGCACTCATCCTGAGCGTCGCGCCAGCCGCCGCGCAGGTCAAATGGCGGATGACCACGGAATATCCTGAGAATAACATCTCCGGGATCGGGCTGACGACCTTCGCCAGCCGCATCTCCGAGCGCACCCACGGTTTCGTGACCGTGACCAACGCTTTCGACAACGAGCTCAAGATCAATTCGGGCGAGATGCCGCGCGCGGCGCTGGACGGCCGGATCGCGGGCGGCGATGCCTTCGCGGGCGCGCTCTCGGGCCTCGACCCTGTGCTCGGATTGTCCACCCTGCCCTTTCTCGTGCAATCGGTCGAAATCGCCCGCGCCAGCAATTTGCGGGCGCGCCCGCTCTATGAGAAGGCGCTCGCTGCGCGCGGCCTCAAGCTGCTCTATCTGACGATCTGGCCGGCCACGGGCCTCTGGTCGGAACGGTCGCTCGACAGTGCCGACGATCTGCCGAAACTGAACTTGCGGGCCTACGATGCCAATTCCAGCGAGGTCATGCGCGCGGCCGGCGCGAACGCGCAATTCCTGCCGATGGACGCAGCACTTGCCGGACTGAGGGAGCACCGGCTGAATGCCTTCCTCACCTCCGGCGACGGCGGCGCGGGGCGCAAACTGTGGGACTTCCTGCCGCATTTCACGGCCATCAACTACGCGATGCCGATCTCGATCGCCTTCGTCCGCAGCGACGCATTTGCCGAACTGTCCGAGCCGATGCAGCGCGAGGTGCTGGCTGCTGCGGCCGAGACGGAGCAAAACCAGTTTGCGCTGCTCGCCCATCGCACATCCGAAAATTATACGCGCATGCGGGACAATGGCGTCCATATCGCCGAGCCGGCGCCTGCGTTCCTTGTCACGGAGCTGCGGAAGGCAGCAAAGGACGCGATCGCCGCCTGGGAAACCCAGGCAGGCGCGGAAGCGACCGCAATCGTCGAATGGGCGAGACAGCAATGAGGAAGCTGTAGCGGCATCTGCGATGAACGCTCCGCTGGTGTCGCTGCTTATCGCCCTAGGTTTTGACCGGAACCGGGAATTCGCCCCGGATGGCGCGGTCGAGGGCATCGATCAGCGCCTGGATCTCGATAAACTTGTTGCGCGCTCGCTCGGCCGTCTCGCGCACAAAGGGAGCGGCCAGCACTTTCGCATGCGCGTCCCTGTCCTCGATCATGCGATCACGGGCCTTCTGCAGAGTTTCAAGTCGCTCGCTCATCCGGCCTCTCCCAAAAAATTGTCTCGATCCTAGTCCGGAATCGCCGGTCGACGAGAACACGGCGAACAAGCAACCCTCAACAGCCGCGGCAGATGTTCTTCAGCTTCGCTGCGGTTTTGGCCTCTTCCGCAACGAACGGGTCCTTGTAGGCACTACGGGACGCATCGTTCTCCGCAGCAGCGGGCTTTTTCTCCTTCGGAGGAAATGCAGCATCGTAGCAGGCGAGACGTTCGCTCGTGCTTTCGATCGCGCGGCAGTCCGGTCCTGCCGCGACAGCGCCTTGCGACAGTGTGCCCAGCATCAACGCGACAAGAAGCGCTCTCCGGCGGATCCAGTCGACCAGACGAAATCCAGCCATACACGCTCCTGCTCAGTCGGCGGGAGCACTGGTGACCCTCAGTCACCGGTTGATGCCAATGGAAGGGCGGTGATGGCGCGACTCTACGCGTCCCTCCCGCGAATAGCGAGCTTTTAGGGATACGCAATATCAAGAAGGCGGATGTCGGCGTGACAATTGTTGCGCGTTGCCTTGGTCCGCGGCCTCGTTTAGGTCAAGCAATAGATGGCGGTATCAACCCAGGCGCGGCAACATGGTTACAATCTATTTCGATCTCGACGGCACGCTGACCAACCCAAAACCCGGGATCACACGCTCCATCCAGTACGCCCTGGAGCGGCTGAACGTGGCGGTGCCGAGCGAGGACGAGCTGACCTGGTGCATCGGCCCGCCGCTGCACGCCAGCCTGGAAAAGCTCACCGGCAGCGCGGAACTCGCCGACCGGGCGCTGCTGCTCTATCGCGAGCGCTTCAGCGATGTCGGCCTGTTCGAGAACGAGGCCTATGCCGGCATCATGGACACCCTGACAACGCTTGCCGCAACGACACCGCGCATGTTCGTGGCGACCAGCAAGCCCGCGGTCTACGCCATCCGCATCGTCGAGCATTTTGGACTAAAACCGTATTTCGAGCGCGTGTTCGGCTCCGAGCTCGACGGCACCCGCGTCGACAAGCGCGACCTGCTGCGCTACGCGCTCGACGAAGCCAAGGTCGATCCCGCCAGCGCGATCATGATCGGCGACCGCAGCCACGACGTGGTCGGCGCTCTCACCAATGGCATGACGGCGATCGGCGTGCTGTATGGCTATGGCAGCGAGGCCGAGCTGCGGGACGCCGGCGCGCATCACATATGCGCTGCGCATCCCGAGCTGCTCACTCACTGCGTGGCCTAAGTTCTAGGCACTGACGGTCTCCACCGCCGCCAGCATGCCGGTCTTGGCGTGGCAGTTCAGATATTCGAAGAACTGCTCGTCCGCCGCGGCCACAGTGACCTCGTGATAGAGCCGCAATTTTGCCGATGGCCCGAGCGTCGACAGATATTTCATCGCCGCGCCGAATATCTTGACGTGGGTCGGATGCGATTCCGCCCACCGTTCCAGCGCAGCCAGGCTCTTCCACCAGCTTTGGCCGTAGGACTTTTCGCTCGCGTTCCCGTCGGCTGCAAGCACGCGCATGTAGCGGTTGGCGTAGCAGCCGATGCCAAGACCGTCATGGCGCAAGAAATCCATCCCCTCGCGCAACACCGGCTCGACGTCGTCGAGATAGAGCTTTCGCTCCGAGGTCTCGGTATCGCTCCAATCCTGTCCTGACCGGATCAGGCAGAGATTGTCGTGCGCCTTCACGCGCAGCCGCGCGCCGTCGCGGATCAGCTCGGGATTGCCGCCCGGCGACATCGAATCGGTCTGCGACAGCGGGATGCGGTCGCGCATGCCGCCCCAATAGGCGTGCTCCTGCACCTCGCCGCTCATGCCCTGCGCAATCACCGCAACGCCCTCGGGCCGGTCGAGCGAGGAGAACAGCGTCTCGTGCCGCGCCACCGTGGGGCGCAGCACCTCGATGAAGGTGCCGACGCCCCCGAACTGCTTCCCGGTCCAGGCCTCGCGCGCCGGTCCGAACCAGGCGTCGAAGCGCGCGATGTCGTCCCAATAGGCCACTGAAACGACGTTCTCGTAGCCGGCCTGATCGACATATTGCGCGCGGTCCCAATGCGAGGGACCGTCTTCCGCCGCAAAGCGCTCCGCGATTTCGGCGAGCGCGTCCGTCGCGACCGCCGGCGCCGCGCCACGATATTGAACGCCGAAATAGGCCATCAACACGCGGCTCACGGCGGGCTTGTAGCGCGCCACGAAGGACGGATATGGCGGCTGGTAATCGTCCGGCACACGCTTGTGGCGCGTGCGCGGGGTCTCGAGATGCAGAGGAATTGCCGATTCCATGATCGTGTCCCTCCCTCGATCCCGACGATCAGCTCGCCGCCGCGGCAATGTCGGTGGGCTCGACGCTGTCGACCGGCAGCGCAAACTGCTCGACGCGCTGGTATCGCTTCTTGTTGAGCAGGAGCCGCGTCACGTCGGGCCGCGAATAGTGCCCGGCGGGATCAGCGGCGTTCTTGGCGACACCGATGGCGCCGAGATCGATTTCGGCGATCAACAGCCCTTCCTGGTCCGGCGCGAGCTTGTCTCCGATCTGGCTCCCGTCAGGGCCGTAGATCGCAGCAAAGCCACCGCCGGCATGCAGCAGCGCGTGCTTGTCCGGCCGATCGCAGAGTTCGTCGATCATGGCTTGCGAGACCGTCGCGCAAGGCGCCAGCACGAAGCAGGATCCTTCCACCGCGTAGACGCGCGAAGCGGCGTTGTTGACCTCGGCGCCGAGCGCTGGCGCGAAGGGATCGTAGAGCGAAAAACTCGGCCAGGCCGCAACATGCACCTGCTCGTTCTGAGCATACATCGCATATTTCGACAGCGGCTGGAGATGCTCCCAGCAGCACAGCGCGCCGATACGGCCGATGTCGGGCCGCGCATGCACGGCGAGATCGCTGCCGTCGCCCTCGCCATAGACGGTGCGCTCGGCATGGGTCGGCCGCAGCTTGCGGCGCTTTGCGATGGTCTCGCCATCCGGCCCGATCAGCCATTGCGCCAGGTAAAGACTGCCGCCGTCACGCTCGGACAGGCCGAACACCGCGGTGAGCTTGGCCTTGCGCACGGCGTCGCGCAGCCGCTCGGATCGCGGGCTGTCGTAGGACAGCGAATTGTCGAAATAGCGCTGCACGAAGCCGCGACCGATCGCCCAAGCCGGCGAATCCATCCAGATGTGCCAGGGGTAGCCGGGGATGAAGGCCTCCGGAAAGGCGATCAGCTTGGCGCCCTTTTCGGCGGCGTCCCCGATCAGGGCGATCGATTTGTCGATCGAGGCATCGAGGTCGAGCCAGGCGGGCGCTGCCTGCACCACCGCGACCTTGTATTTCGGATGTTGGATGCCCATTCCCGCCTCCCTTGCCGGTTGATCGGAAGCTACGTCCGATGCAGTCTATTGGGCCAGAGCCGGACCAGGCCCGCTCGACCGCCCCGGCACGAAAACTCGACTGGAACGGCGGTACGGGATTTGCCTCGGTCAGGCGCGATCCGCGCAACATGCGATTTTACGGGATGTGAAAGGGAGGCTCTGCAGATGCCAATCCAGTTCACCACGGACGACAGCCCCGGCCACCGCCGGCTTGCGCTCTGGCAGGATATCGTCTGCGACGTCTTCGTCGGGCTCGACTGCAAGTCCGACCTTGGCAGCGCCTTTCGCGGCTCGGTCACCCGGGCGCCGCTGGGCAAGGCGGAATGCTCCGAGGTCTGTTCCGATCGTCAGCACGTGTTGCGCACGCCCTCTCGCATCGCGCGCTCGGATCAGGATTTCATCCTGATCGCGCTCGGCAATCGCGGCGCCGGCGGCGTGGTGCAGGACGGCCGCGAGGCCGTGGTGCATCCGGGAGAGTTTGCGCTCTACGACACCACCCGTCCCTACGAGCTGAAATTCGACGGCACGTTCACGCAGACCATCTTCAAGGTGCCGCGCGAGATGCTGCAGCGCCGGCTCGGCGCGACCGAAGCCCTTACCGCCAGCACTTTCGGACCGGACTCGCCGCTACAGAGGATCGCCTATGATTTCATCTACCGGCTTTGCCAGAGCGCGGATCAGATCGATCCGCTCCACGCTGCTGCTCTGTCGGAACAGGCCGTCGACGTCCTGGCGATGGCGCTGGGCGAGCGGCTAGGCCAGACGCCGCTGCCGTCCTCGACCCATCGCTCCGCCCTGCTCTACCGGCTGAAAGCGCATATCCGGGCTTTTCTTGCCGATCCCGACCTCTCGCTGTCCGAGACCGCAGCGGCGCTCGGCATCTCCTCCCGCTACGTCAACGATCTCCTCGCCGACGAGGACACCTCGTTCCAGCGCCACGTCCTCGGTGAGCGCCTCGCTCAATGCAGGCGCGACCTCGCCTCGCCCGTGCTCGCCCACCGCCACATCAGCGAGATCGCCTTTGCCTGGGGCTTCAACGACCTCTCCCATTTCGGTCGCGTCTTCCGCGAGCATTTCGGGACGTCGCCGCGCGACTTCAGACAGGGCCAATTGCGGCATTGACATCCGGGTAGCCATTCGCCGGAGCCTTCGCTTCAGGCGAAGGCAATGCTCGTGAATTCCAGATTGTCAGGTGCTGCCGCCGGGATCAGGCTGGCGCACATGAGGACTCACGCCAACACAAGCGGATCGGAGGTCTTGCTGGGCGTCATCGCGATCCGGCTCGCGGTGCTGGTCGTGGTGGGCTGGACCCTGACGCTCTTGCCGCGGCAGGCGCGCGAGAGTGACGCCGGCTGCCTTCCCTCACCTGTAACGTGGAGCGAGGCTCGGCTTCCGGCGACGACGACCGGCGCGCGCGTGACTGACGCAGCCTTCGACGACATGCTTCTGCACGACTAGGGCCGCTCCCAAGCAAGGCCGGTATGTGGGCGTGGAGTAGGACACGGCGCCAGCTTGCATTACCATTCGGCACCAAGGCCGTACCGTTCAACCAGCGGCCAGCCGAGGAGCATATCGATGGAATACCGACGCTTGGGCCGCTCAGGCCTCATGGTGCCCGCCTTGAGTCTTGGGACCGGCACCTTCGGCGGCGTCGGCCGCCTCGCTGCGTGGGGCACGACTGACGCAGCCGAAGCGCGGCGCCTTCTGGATATCTGCCTCGATGCCGGAGTGTCGATGTTCGACACCGCGAACGTCTATTCGCTCGGCGAGTCCGAGCGCGTTCTCGGCGAGGCCATCAAGGGCCGCCGCGACAAGGTTTTGATCTCGACCAAGGCAACGTTCCGCTTCGGCGACGGCCCCAATGACATCGGATCGTCACGGCAACATCTGCTCGCGGCCATCGATGCTTCGCTGAGCCGGCTCGGCACCGATTACATCGACCTGTTCCAGCTTCACGGCTTCGACGCCTTCACCCCGCCTGAAGAGGTGCTTGCGACCCTCGATGGGCTCGTGCGCGCCGGCAAGATCCGCTACGTCGGCGTCTCGAACTTCTCCGGCTGGCACCTGATGAAGTCGCTTGGCGTTGCCGACAAGCACGGCTTTCCGCGCTATGTCGCCAACCAGACCTACTATTCACTGATCGGGCGCGACTACGAATGGGAGCTGATGCCGCTCGGCCTCGACCAGGGGCTCGGCGCCGTGGTCTGGTCGCCGCTCGGATGGGGACGCCTCACCGGAAAGATCCGCCGCGGCCAGCCAAAGCCTGACGTAAGCCGCCTACCCAAGACGGCCGAGTTCGGCCCGCCGGTGCCGGACGAGCACGTCTATCGTGTCGTCGAGGCCATCGACGAGGTCGCGAAGGAAACGGGCAAGAGCGTCTCGCAGATCGCGTTGAACTGGCTGCTGCAGCGTCCGACAGTCTCGACGCTGATCATCGGCGCGCGCAACGAGACGCAGCTTCGCGAAAATCTCGGCGCGGTCGGATGGTCCTTGACCAAGGATCAGATCGCAAAGCTCGATGCCGCGAGCAAGGTGACCCTGCCCTATCCGTACTGGCACCAGCGCACGACCTTCACCGACCGCAATCCGCCGCCGGTGTAGACACCTTCGGAAACGCGAAATCGCCTGGCAGGCTGCGAAAGCCGTCCTGCCCATGCCTCGCCGCCGGGAGACCCGCTCCCGGTGCAGGAACCGTCGGTCTCCTGCCGGGTTGCGATGCATCTCGCTATTTCCTATTCGGAGATGTACCACGGCTCGAATCAAGCGCGCCTCCACCATGTCGCCTGCCCCCATCGAGCATGCCGACGGCCTGCCGCAGCCGCAGCGCAACCAGGCGGTGCTGACGATTGCGCTCGGCATCATCATGGCGGTCGTCGACAGCGCCATCGCCAACGTCGCGCTGCCGACGATCGCGGCCGACCTCGACGCGAGCCCGGCCTTCTCGATCTGGATCGTCAACGGCTACCAGCTCGCGATCACGATCTCGCTGCTGCCATTGGCTTCGCTCGGCGAGATCGTCGGTTATCGCCGCGTCTATCTGGTGGGGCTGGTGCTGTTCACGCTCGCGTCGGCCTTCTGCGCGCTGGCGCACACGCTGCCGCTCCTCACGATTGCACGCATCGTGCAGGGGTTCGGCGCGGCCGGCATCATGAGCGTCAACGCGGCGCTGGTGCGCTTCACCTACCCGCGCAGCCAACTCGGCCGCGGCATCGGGCTCAACGCCCTCGTCGTCGCCTTCTCGGCCGCGGTCGGCCCGACGCTCGCCGCCGGCATCCTAGCGTTCGGCAGCTGGCCCTGGCTATTCGCCATCAACGTCCCACTCGGCGCGGTGACACTCGTCCTCGGCCTGCGTAGCCTGCCTCACACCAAGGCTGCGAGCCACTCCTTCGACTGGCAGAGCGCGGGGCTGTCCGCGATCACCTTCGGCGTCGGCATCGCGGCCGTCGACAGCGTCGGTCATGGCGAGGCCGCCATCGCCTGCCTCGTGCAGTTTGCCATCGCCATCGTCGCCGGCGCGCTGCTGATCTACCGCGAAACCCACGTGGCTTCGCCGCTGCTGCCGGTCGACCTGTTGCGCATCCCGGTGTTCGCGCTTTCAATTGCGACCTCGATCGCCTCGTTCTGCGGGCAGATGCTGGCCTTCGTTGCGATCCCGTTCTACCTCCAGAGCCGCTTCGGCTATTCGGCGGTGCATATGGGCCTCCTGATCACGCCATGGCCGATTGCTGTGGCGTTCGCGGCGCCGCTGGCCGGCCGCCTGGTCGAGTATTATCCGGCGGGCTTGCTCGGCGGCATCGGGCTCACGCTGTTTGCGTGCGGCCTCGGCACGCTCGCCTTCCTGCCGGCGACGCCGACGCCGCTCGACGTGATCTGGCGGATGGCGCTCGCCGGTGCCGGCTTCGGCCTGTTCCAGACCCCCAACAACCGCACCATGATCGCCGCCGCTCCGCGCGAGCGCGCCGGCGGCGCGAGCGGCATGCTGGGCACCGCGCGGCTGCTCGGCCAGACCACTGGCGCGGCGCTGGTCGCGCTGTTCCTCGGTCGCTATCCGATCGAAGGAACCAGGATCGCACTGCTCACCGGCGTCGGCTTCGCGCTCTGCGGAGCCATGCTGAGCATGTTGCGGCTGTCGCCCGCGGGCGCGCGCGGTGCCGAGCATGTCCGCGTGCAGGACGATCAGCGTCTGCGCGGCGATTAGCGGGCCTCTCTCCGACTCAAAACGTCGCAGCGGGAGTCGCCGGAGAGGCGCAAAAGGTGGTCGCGGAGCCTTCGAAGAGACCCAAGGCGAAACCGAGGGCCGGGCCCGCTCCTACCGCTGCGGCTGCGCCGCCAGCGGAAGAAAAGTAAGCTTCGTCTCTCACGAGGGCATCGGCGCCCCCTACCTAAGGAAGTGTGGCCCTCCAAATAAAAAGGCCGGCTCTTCAGCCGGCCTTTTCAATTCATTGCGCGCAGATCAAGCTTTGACCAGCGGACCCTTGGTCGGCCCTTTCGAACCGCCCGGCTTGGACTTGCCCGGCGGGCGTTTGCGGGCGCCCGGGAGCTTCTCCTGCTTCGGCGTAACCGGACCCTCGACGAACTCGAAGCCGATCTTGTCCTTGGTCTCGTCGGCCTCGTCCTTGACGAGGACGACGCGGACGTGGCCGCCGCCCTTCAGCTTGCCGAACAGCACCTCGTCTGCCAGCGGCTTCTTGATGTGCTCCTGGATCACGCGAGCCATGGGACGTGCGCCCATCTGCTCGTCGTAACCATGCTTCACCAGCCAGGTCTTGGCGGGTTCGGACAACTCGATGGTGACGTCGCGATCGCCGAGTTGCGCTTCGAGTTGAAGCACGAACTTCTCGACCACCGTGCCGATCACCTCGACGCTGAGATGGCTGAACGAGACGACGGCATCGAGACGGTTGCGGAATTCCGGCGCGAACTGCCGGTTGATCGCCTCGTGGTCGTCGCCTTCACGCTTCGAGCGCGTGAAGCCGAACGCCTGCTTGGCGAGATCGGACGCGCCGGCATTCGTGGTCATGATCAGGATCACGTTGCGGAAGTTGACCTGCTTGCCGTTGTGGTCCGTGAGCCGGCCGTGGTCCATGATCTGGAGCAGCACATTGTAGAGATCAGGATGCGCCTTCTCGATTTCGTCGAGCAGCACCACGCAATGCGGATGCTGGTCGACGCCGTCCGTAAGCAGGCCACCCTGGTCGAACCCGACATAGCCGGGAGGCGCGCCGATCAGGCGCGACACGGTGTGCCGCTCCATGTATTCGGACATGTCGAAACGCAGCAGCTCGACGCCGAGTGACGCCGCGAGTTGCTTTGCGACCTCGGTCTTTCCGACGCCGGTGGGGCCCGAGAACAAATAGCAGCCGATCGGCTTCTCCGGCTCGCGCAGGCCGGCACGCGCCAGCTTGATCGAAGCGGCGAGCGACTCGATCGCCTTGTCCTGACCGAACACGGTGCGCTTCAGGGTCTGCTCGAGGTGCTTGAGCACCTCGGCGTCGTCCTTTGACACGCTCTTCGGCGGGATCCGCGCCATCGAGGCGATCGTGGTCTCGATCTCCTTGATGCCGATGGTCTTCTTGCGCTTGTTCTCGGCGACCAGCATCTGCGCCGCACCGGATTCGTCGATCACGTCGATCGCTTTGTCCGGCAGCTTGCGGTCGTGGATGTAGCGCGAGGAGAGCTGCACCGCGGCCTCGATCGCCTCATTGGTGTATTTCAGCCGGTGGTAGTCCTCGAAGTAAGGCTTGAGCCCCTTGAGGATCGCGATCGCGTCCTCGACCGTCGGCTCGTTGATGTCGATCTTCTGGAAGCGCCGCACCAGGGCACGGTCCTTCTCGAAGTGCTGGCGATATTCCTTGTAGGTGGTCGAGCCCATGCAGCGGATGGTGCCCGAGGCAAGCGCCGGCTTGAGCAGGTTCGAGGCGTCCATCGCTCCGCCCGACGTCGCGCCCGCACCAATCACGGTGTGGATCTCGTCGATGAACAGGATGGCGTTGGGATGCGCCTCGAGCTCCTTCAGCACCTGCTTCAGGCGCTCTTCGAAGTCGCCGCGATAACGCGTGCCGGCAAGCAGCGTGCCCATGTCGAGCGAGAACACGGTCGCAGCGGCCAGAACTTCCGGCACCTCGCTGTCGACGATGCGCTTGGCAAGGCCTTCCGCGATCGCGGTCTTGCCGACACCGGCCTCGCCCACGAACAGCGGATTGTTCTTCTGCCGGCGGCACAGCACCTGGATCGCGCGGTTGATCTCGGAATTGCGTCCGATCACCGGATCGATCTTGCCGTCGCGCGCCTTCTTGTTGAGGTTGACGCAATAGGTCTCGAGCGCCTCGCCCTTCTTCTTGGCGTCGTCGCTGCCCTTGGTCTCGGTCTCCTCGTCGACACCGCGCACGGGGCGCGCCTCGGAGACGCCCGGCCGCTTGGCGATGCCGTGGCTGATGTAGTTGACGGCGTCGTAGCGCGTCATGTCCTGCTCCTGCAGGAAATACGCGGCATGACTCTCGCGCTCGGCGAAGATCGCGATCAGCACGTTGGCGCCGGTCACCTCTTCGCGGCCGGACGACTGCACGTGGATCACCGCGCGCTGGATCACGCGCTGGAAGCCGGCAGTCGGCTTGGCGTCGTCGGCGCCGTCCGTCACCAGATTCTCGAATTCGGTCTCAAGATAATTGACGAGGCTCGTGCGGAGCTTGTCGAGGTCGACGCTACAGGCGCGCATGACGGCGGCTGCATCGGAGTCGTCGATCAGGGAGAGCAAAAGATGCTCGAGCGTCGCGTATTGGTGATGACGCTCGTTTGCGATCGCCAGTGCACGATGCAGGGATTGTTCAAGGCTTTGGGAAAAAGTCGGCATTCGCGTCCTCTATGGCCCCCACCATCATGATCGTCATCGACCGGTCAGGCAACAACAACCTTTGTCACATATAGGTATATAAGATCGCGGCGAAAGGCCGGTTCCGCGACTCAGGCGGCTGCACAGCTGCGGTACTTTTTGATGCAAAACCCGTTCCGGTTCGGGCGCGATCGGCGCCGGTGCAGAATTCCGTAGTTTTGCCCGCAACGAACATCGCGCGCAGACCTCACGCGACCATCACACTGCGACATGCACAAGAGCCGGCCTCGAACGCGCCGTAGGTGTCTTACTTCTTTTCCATCACGCATTGCAGCGGATGCTGGTGCTTGCGGGCGAAATCCATCACCTGCGTCACCTTGGTCTCGGCGATCTCGTAAGTGAACACGCCGCACTCCCCGATCCCATGATGATGGACGTGCAGCATGATCTTGGTCGCGGCCTCGGCATCCTTCTGGAAGAACTTCTCCAGCACGTGAACGACGAATTCCATCGGCGTGTAATCGTCGTTCAGGATCAGCACGCGGTACAGGTTCGGCCGCTTGGTCTTGGGTTTGACCTTGGTGATGACGGACGTGTTTGGCGCGGAGGGACCGCCGGGACGGTTCTCGTCGTTGCTCATCCGGGGAGCGTGGGCGGCGGCGGACAATTCTGGTCTGGAAGACAATTGCGGCATGGCTCAGGCGTTCAAATTCCCCACGGAAGCGTATGACGGTTCACCGCGCAGCCCCGTCTTCGGAGCTTCGCATAGGCGCGCCGCCTTGTTGGATCGCCGCTTTCAACCGATCCGGTCCAAACCAGATCGGCTTCAGCGAATATGGGCCTGCCCCCGGCTCGCCGCAAGCATGCGACGGATCGGCCGATGCGGCCGCGGCGGCCCCGATTCTCGGTCGGAGCGATCCTCGGCAAGGTTAATCAATCCGGACCGATTTGACAAAAACTTCCGCCCGCCCGTTTAGAAGATGTTGACCAGGAACCCGGCCGTTGACGCCGCTGCGACGGTTTCGCGCGGGATACTTCGGTTTTCTACGGTTGAATTTACCGGGCGTTCAATGGCGTGGCGCGAAAACTGGCAAAGTCAAAGATTTTCGGGGATCGCCATGTCTCGCCTGCCCCACGTCAGCCGTATCGGTCGACAGCTCGCCCGGTTCGGAGCGGCCGAACAAGGCAATATCGCCGTGATCTTCGCCATCGCGCTGCTCCCGGTTTTGACCTTCGTCGGAGCTGCGGTCGATTACAGCCGCGCGGTCCAGGCCCGTTCCGCGATGCAGTCGGCCCTCGATTCCACTGCGCTGATGGTCTCCAAGGATCTGTCGTCCGGCACCATCACGACGTCGCAAATCAGCACCAAGGCGCAGGACTATTTCAAGGCCCTGTTCACCGCCACCAACACCCTGCCGTCAGTCACCGTCGCGGCCACTTACACCGCGAGCACCAGCATGGGCTCCACGATCCAGGTCACCGGCACCGGCAGTTACACGACCACCTTCATGAAGGTCGCCGGCTTCCCGACGCTCGACGTCGGCGCCAATTCCACCAGCGCCTGGGGCCTGGTGCGCATGCGCGTGGCCTTGGTGCTCGACAACACCGGTTCGATGGCGCAGGACGGCAAGATGGCGGCGATGCAGACCGCCGCGAAGAGCCTGGTCGATCAGCTCAGCGCGCTCGCCAAGACCAGCGGCGACGTCTACATCTCGGTCGTTCCGTTTGCCAAGGACGTCAACGTCGGCAACAGCAATTCCAGCAAGTACTGGATTGATTTCAGCGATTGGGACGCGGCGAACGGCAGCTGGAGCTGCACGTCAGGCAGCAACAACAACTGCAACAATTGGAAGTGGACACCGGCCAACCATAATGCCTGGACAGGGTGCGTGGTCGACCGCGACCAGGATTACGACATCAAGAACACGACGCCCACGAGCGGCAATGTGGGGACGCTGTTCCCGGCCGAACAATACTCCTACTGCAACACAGGCAGTTCGTCCTATCTGCAGCCGATCATGCCGCTGAGCTACGACTGGAGCTCGCTCAAGGGCCGGATCGACGACATGAAGCCCACCGGTAACACCAACCAGGGCATTGGCCTTGCCTGGGGCTGGATGACGCTGTCGACCGGCGATCCCATGAACGCGCCGGCCAAGGACACCAACTACACCTACAAGGACGCGATCGTGATCCTTTCCGACGGTCTGAATACGCAGAACCGCTGGTACAGCAGCGCTTCGCAGATCGACACGCGGCAGAAGAAGCTGTGCGACAACGCCAAGGCTCAGCCCAGCAACATCACGATCTATACGGTGCAGGTGAACACCGGCAGCGACCCGACCTCCAGCGTGCTGCAATATTGCGCGAGCGGCACCGACAAGTTCTATCTGGTAACGAAGGCAGATCAGACCGTCTCGGTGTTCAAGGACATCGGGACGTCGCTGTCGAAGCTGCGCGTGGCGCGCTAAGACCGACCCGCCGCGACACAAAAAAGCCCGGCTGCTTCAGCCGGGCTTTTGATTCCAGGATGTCCAGGAAACGTTAGTTGGCGGCCGGCGTGAACTTCGACACGATGGTCTCGACCGGCTTGAACGCCTGCTTGGCGAGATCGCTGTAGAGGCCGGCGATCTTCTGCGATTCCGCGACGAAGGTCTCGTAGGCGGAACGGGCGAAATCGGTCTGCGCTTCGACGGCCTTGTCCAGCGACTTCACACCGGAAAGCTTCTCGACGAAGGACTTGGTGTCTTCGAACGACTTCTTGGTGTAGTCGCCATAGGCGCTGGCGATCGCCTGAAGGCCGTGCTGCATCGAGGTCGCGGAGGCGACGTACTGCTCGAAGTGCTCTTTCCCGTAGCCCTGAAAGTCTTCAACCTTGAACATTCGGAATCCTTTTCCCTAGCTCTCGTCGGAAGCCCCGGCTCCCTGACTCTGCTCACAATTAGTGCAACGCACAAAAAAGTCAAGAATCTTGTGCGACGCACAAAAATGCGTGCAAATTCGCGAAGATTCCCGGGGGTTCCCGCAATGGTTCCTTAAGCTTTTGGAAACCGCGGCCCCGTACTTTGATTCCCTGGACGTCTTCAACTTCCGCAAGCGGCCGAAAGCCGTTGAAGAACATCACCTTAGCCAGAATAGCGGCTCAGGCCCAACCTCCCCCGCGGCGAACACCTGCGGAGGGGCAGCCTGAGCAGGGTAATGATCCCGGATCCCATGGGCACAATTTCGCCTCACGAGCCGGTGATCAAGTCAGAAACGGGGACGGGGTTTCATGCTTCGTAAAAACTTGTCTTCCTCGCGCTTGGCGCGGGTTGGCGTTTTCGGGCTTCTTACGGTCACCACCGCAGTCATCTTCACCACCGATGCTGCCGAGGCGCGGCGCCATCGGCGCCATTACGCGCAGCATCGTGTGCAGCGCGATGTGTCCGAGAGTTCCAGCCCGAAATTCGCGTCGATCATCGTCGACGGCAATTCCGGCTCCGTGCTCCAGGCAACGAGCCCCGACGGGATCCGCCATCCGGCCTCGCTGACCAAGATCATGACGCTCTATCTGCTGTTCGAGCGTCTCGAGTCCGGCAAGATGAAGCTCGACACCGAGATGCCAGTGTCGCAGCACGCCGCCGATCAGGATCCGACCAAGCTGAACCTGCGTGCCGGCCAGACTATTCGCGTCGAGGACGCGATCAAGGGTCTCGTCACCCGCTCAGCCAACGACGCAGCCGTGGTGATCGCGGAAGCGATCGGCGGCGACGAGGACGACTTCGCCCAGATGATGACGCGCAAGGCGCGCTCGCTCGGCATGTCCAGGACGGTCTACCGCAACGCCAACGGCCTTCCCAACGACGAGCAGGTCACGACCGCGCGCGACCAGGCCACGCTCGGCCGCGCCATCCAGGAGCGCTTCCCGCGCTACTATCGCTATTTTGCGACCTCGACGTTCACCTGGCACGGACAGTCGATCCGGAACCACAATCATCTGCTCGGTAGTGTCGAGGGCGTGGACGGCATCAAGACCGGCTACACCCGCGCCTCCGGCTTCAATCTCGTGACCTCGATGCGCCGCGGCAACCGCCACCTGATCGGCGTGGTGCTGGGCGGCCGCAGCGGCGGCTCGCGCGATGCCATCATGCGCAACCTGCTCGCAGAGAACCTCGATAAGGGCGCGACCACCCACACCGTCGCCGCGGTCACCGAGCGCAATGGCTCTGACGCCGCTGTCGAGGTCGCGGATGCGTCGGATACCCCGGCCCGCTCCGTTCCGCAGGTTCAGGCCGCCGTCGCTCCTGCCCCCGAAACAGCCCCGCAGCGTCTCGCCTCGCGCCTGTCGGCGCTTGCTGCTGCGACCGCCGCGATGCCGCCGGCTCAGCCCAGATATGAATCCAGCAAGCCTGAAGTTCGGCCGACGGAATCCAAGATCGAGCCCGCGCCGCTCACCAATGGCGTGATCTCGAGCCAGCCGCTCTCCCTCATCCCCGGTTCGTCCGAGCCGATGAAGCCGGTCCGGGTCAAGACTGTCCAGGTCAAGGCCGGCACCGTGAAGGTCGCCTCCGCCGCCCCGGCTCAGGTCGCACCGCAGGTCACGAGCACGATCGCGGCCCGCTCCGACGTCGCCGAAACCTCGAGCGCCGTCGTCGCCCGGGCAGACCTCATCAACAAGCGTGAGGTCGTCAGCCAACCGGAAGCTCCGAGGGCCGAGCTCGCCCGTACCGAGCTGCCGCGGCAGCCGGCGGGCTTCGGCACCGGCAATGGCATCCTCGGCGTATTGCCGGCCGCAACCGCCGCCGCGCCCGCTCCGGCCGTCGCGAGGCTCGCTTCAGCCGAGCCGACGCTGCAGCCGATCCAGATGAGCGCCACCACCAGGCCGGCCGTCACCCATAGCGGCTGGATCGTCCAGGTCGGCGCGCTCGAGAGCGAGAACGAAGCCCAGCAGCGCATCGACGCGGCGCGCAGCTCGGCCCGCGGCCTGCTCAGCAAGGCCGACCCGTTCACCGAGGTCGTCGCGAAAGACAATCGCAAGCTCTACCGCGCCCGCTTCGCCGGGCTCGAGCGCGACCAGGCCGAAGCCGTCTGCCGCACCCTGAAGCGGGCCGATATCTCCTGCATCACCGTCCGCAATTGATCTTTCGCATCGCGCCAATCAAAAAATGCCCGCGCCTTGCGCGGGCATTTTCATTTTCGGGATGCGGTGATGCCAAGACCTTTCGATGCCAAGACCTTTCGATAGCAAGGCTGCGATGCCAAAGGTCGTGATGCCAGGCTGTTTGATACCGGGGCTGTTCCACGACAACCTCTCGTCAAGGATTTACGGTTAAAATTTTGCGCAAGGGATCGACCACGCCGACAATGGCGGGCATCGGGGCGACGGCAAACAGAGCAAGTGGGGCTCACACGGGACGGGCGTTTGTAGCGTGGTGCCGGAGTTAGCCGTTATGCGTACGAAGCAGAGTATCCTTGGCCTCGTTTACACGGGCAGCGAGATACGTCGAGCCCCCCTGGTCGGGATGCAATTTCTTCATCAGGGACTTGTGGGCGCGGCTGATATCGTCACGCCCCGCCCCCGGCTGCAAGCCAAGGATCTGATAGGCCTCCTCCGCCGTCATTTTGCCGCTCGCCACCGTGCGGCGCTGCCCCCCTGCCGCGTTGCCCTGCGCGTTCTGACGCCAGGCGGGAAACCGGCGGTCCAGATAGCTTTCAAGTAAGGCCACGCTCTCGGCGTCGAACGCCGGGACCATTGCCAGCAGGCCAGCCAGATCGAACTCGTCGAGATCGCGCCCGGCATGAGGCCCGGCGACGATCCGGCCTCCGAGCTGGCCAGACTCGTGATCGAGCCGCATATCCAGGAATTGCGAGCGCACGCGCGAGGCCTGACCGGCCGGGCGCGTCGCGCCTCCGCCGAACAGTCCGCCGACGTTGCCCAAGCCGGCGTTTGCCAGCGGTGTCCAGCCCAGGAGCCCGGCGCCGAAGATCCCGAGCGGGATCGCCACTACCAGTTCGCCCCGCAAGCCCGTGAACGCTGCGACAGCCAGCGCCACCACGCCGCCACCGAACCTGATCGTGCGTGCCAGCACGGCCGGATTGGCGGAACGAAACATCTGGAGCAGCAGATAAAGGGTGATAACAGCGATAGCGCCGGCAATCAGGGTCATGGCCGGAATATACTCGGCCTATCGTCAAAATGCATGGTGTCTTGTCCCCCGCAGACCGCGCCAGCGCTACTTCATCTGGCCGATCAGCCTGGCCGCGCCGCTGGCGGTCTTCGCCAATTGCAACAGCGCCTCGCGTCCGCCGGCGGCGTAGGCGGCAGCTGCGCGCAACAGCTCGCGCAACTGCGCCGCCGCGCCCGGATCGAACCGGCACCAGGCGCCGCCGGTCAGGCGCGCGATTTCGCGAAAAGCCTGCTCGGCGACGGCGTCATGGCCCTCCTGAAATACGAACACAGGCACCTTGAGCATGCCGAGCTCACCGGCCTTGGCACAGAGCTCGTCGACGTTCTCTTCCATGGCGTCGCCGACGAAGACAACGGCGCGCACGCCGGATGCGACCGCCTCGCGCCGCGCCTCGCTCAGCACCTTGCCGATCTGGGTGTCGCCGCCGCGGCAATCGATCTTGCTCATCAGCGCCGCAAGCCTGGCGCTGTCGGAAATCCATCCCGTGGCGCGGCACTCGTTGAAACCGCGATAGTAGACGAGCCGGATGTCGAGACTGCCGAGCGCGGAGGTCTCACGGAACATGTCAGCCTGAAGCGCGCAGGCCATGTCCCAGGTCGGCTGCCGGCTCATCGTCGCATCCAGCGCGAAGATCAGCCGGCCTTTCGCACCGGGAGCATGTGGCGACAGCGCTCGCGCGTTGGCGACGAAGGCGGCGATGTCCTCCGAGGTCGACGCCCCCGCCTGCGGCACCGCGCCGCCTGGTTTCGCCGAGACGGCATCGCGGCCGCGCGGTTTGATGGGTTCGCCCGACATCCATTGACCCTGCGTGAGCGGCTAATGTGGTTAGCGCGCGCAGCCCGGTCAATGTGCAAAGCCCCCGCAGGCAGGAGCCGGCGGGGGCTTTGAAAATCGATACTGACGATGAGGAAGACGTTAGCTCTTGGCAGGCGCCATCAACGCGACCGGACCGGGCTCGAGAATCTTGGGCGGGGACGATTGCGTGTCGACCGGCGCGACCTCGCTGTCAGTCGCGCTCAGGAACTTGTCGAGCATGCCCTGGATCGAGTTCTTGGCTGCGTCCGGACCGGTGTCGCGCATGTCGTTGTGCTGGAATTCGGTCTTCACGACCTGGATGCCGGCCTTCTCGCATTCCTCGTCGGTCGGGATCACACCCGCATCGGTCTTGAACTGCGGGTCCTGCGAACGGAACGACAAAATCTTGAACTTGCCGGCGGTGACGAAGGGCACGCGCAGATTGTCGAGCGTGACGACCTTCTTGACCTCGTCCGGATACTGCTTGGCGAAATACATCGTGATGTCGCCGCCCATGGAGTGGCCGACCATCGTCACCCTGCCGTAGTCGGCGTTGGGCTGAACCTTCTTCATCTCTTGCATGGCAAGATGGATGTTGGCGACGCCGCGCAGGATCTGCGGCAGCCGGCCGACATAGAGCTCGCCGGGCTTGGTCACCATCGGAGGATCGGTCGGCAGATCATGCTGCGGGCTGACGACGAGGTAGCCGCGCGCAGCGAAGATGTTGGCGAGGAAGCCGTACTCCGTGTTCTTGACGGTGTTGCCGTGGTTGATCACGGCGACCGGCATCGTGATCATGCCGGCATTGGCCTGCATTTCCTTGTCGCGACGGATCGCGATATCGACAGGCACGGCGCGGTTGTCGCGCGAGGCGTCGTAGAAGGTGATGGTCTCGTGTTTGATCGCCCACTTGCTCGCCGTGAAATAGGCGACGCCGCAGAGGGCACTGACCGAAACCAGAACGGCAATTCCACGCTTCATTTTCGTCCTCAGCCTCAGGCTCGTGCGGCCTGAATCCCTGTTGAAAATCGTGTTCTTCCGGAGCTCTTCGGCCCCTGGTCGCCTATTCCCTAATATATGTCACAGGGGCGTGACAGGAAGGCCAAATATTGTGAACTGACAGCCCTTTCATTGTGCGTCGCACACGTTTCTTGGGCATCCCTGCTCTCATACGGCTACGTCAGGGTGCACGTCACCCTCCTACGCAACGGTCTCGATTGGGTTCAATTTCGCAGTAAACGCGAGGTGAAAACGGCCGAGCGAAGGCTCGGTTCCCGTGGGGACCCGGCCGCTTTGATCGACTGGAAGTAGCAATATACCGCCGTCTCAAGCGCCGAGGATGTCGTGGACCTCGAGCGGCTTATCGACCTGGCTGAACCACTCGGCGCGGTTGGCCGCACGGCGGCGGCCGCGCTCGTCGAGCGGAAGCTTGAGCTGGCGGAGCAGGCTCGTCACCTCCTCCCGCGCGGTCAGATGGCCGAGATTGGGCCGCATGCCGAGCGTGGCCTCGTCGATCTCGTCCAGCGCCGTCAGGCCACGCGGGAAGAATTCGCGATAGACGACGCGTTCGGCGAAGCCGTCGACGTAGCGGAAGCCGAGCCGCAGCGACAAATCTTTCAACCCCTCGGCGACGAGCTGCTTGTTGCGGGAGCCGAGCATCGACAGGCGGTTGCGCACGACGATCCAGTCGGTGGTCGCGCCGTCGAGCTGGCGGCGCTTGCGGCGGGTGTCTCGCACCATCTCGGCGTAGTGGCTCTCGCCCGTCACCGCGTAGTTGGCGGGATCGACGGTGCCGAGCACGTCGAAATCGAGGAAGCTGTCATTGATCGGGGTCACCAGCGTGTCGGCCATCGAGTGCGCAAGCCGCATCAGATAGCTGTCGGTGCCGGGCGTATCGATGACGATGAAGTCGAAGCTGCTCTCGACCGCCGAGACCGCCTCCATGAATTGAAGGAACTCGGAATTCTCGTTCTCGGCGACCTGCATGGTCTCGCCGAGCTTGATGCAGCGATGCAGCGGCAGTTCGAGGTCAAGCTTGGTGCGGCGCGCCCAGGCGGAACGGTTGTTGATGTAGTGAGTGAAGCTCTGCTGACGGCAGTCGAGGTCGATGGTGGCGACGCGCTGGCCGGCTTTCAGAAGCGCGACCGCGACGTGCAGGGCGGTGGTCGACTTGCCGGAGCCGCCCTTCTCGTTGCCGAGCACGACCACATGCGCCGCGCCGGACTGGCCTTGGCTAGCTTGCACAAGCATCGCGATCCTTAACACCCCTAACAAATATCTTCGAGTTGGCCGCGTCTGCGGTCAAGTGAAATGCGTGACAGGTAGTGCAATTCGCACTGCGCCGTTCTTCATCATGAATCGCGGCGTCTTCTCTCGTCTGTGACCCAACCCACAATGTCGCGACATCGTGCGCGGCCTTGCGCGGGATGCTGTGCCGCAGTCGGACGCATGGCGTCCACGGTCGCCGCTTGTTAAGGTTAGTCTGCCGGGCGCCGGGACGCGCTCGCCGATTCCCAACTCCGTCGAGTTCTGATGTCACGCAGCCCCTTGATCGCCCGCACGGTCCCCGCCTTGCGACGCGCCGTCGACCATCTTCGCAAGCGAAAGGCCACGATCGCGCTGGTCCCGACCATGGGGGCGCTCCATGACGGCCATGTGTCGCTGGTGCGCCTCGCCAGGCGGCGCGCGAGCCGCGTGGTGGTGTCGATCTTCGTCAACCCGACCCAGTTCGCACCGACCGAGGATTTTGGCGCCTATCCGCGAACCTGGAAGGCCGATATCGCCAAGCTCGCCGCCGAGGACGTCGATATCGTCTGGCACCCCGGCGCCGAGGCCATGTATCCGGAGGGCTTTGCGACCCGCATCGTGCCGGAGGGACCGGCGCTGGCCGGCCTCGAGGACCGCTTCCGCCCGCATTTCTTCGGGGGTGTCGCGACCGTCGTCGGCAAGCTGTTCACGCAGTGCCGGCCGGATGTCGCGATCTTCGGCGAGAAGGATTTTCAGCAGTTGCGGGTGGTGACGCAGATGGCGCGCGACCTCGACCTCGGCGTCAAGGTGATCGGCTCCCGCACTGTGCGCGAGCGCGACGGGCTCGCGATGTCCTCCCGCAACGTCTATTTGTCGCCACAGGAGCGGCAGACCGCAACCACGCTGTACCGCGCCATGAAGGAGAGCGCCGGGCGCATCCGCGCCGGCGAAGCGATCGCTTCCGCAATGGCGCGCGGTGCCGGTATGATCACGGCGGCTGGCTTTGCGCTCGACTATTTCGAGGTGCGCCATGCTATCACGCTGGCGCCGGCCACCTCTCGCACGGACGGCCCTTTGCGGATCCTGGTCGCGGCCAAGCTTGGCAGCACCCGGCTGATCGACAATATCGCGGTCTAGGGTCTGTTGGGATTCATCTGGAGTTTATCGCGGCCGCGGCCAGATAGATCATTGAAGTGAAGCTCTGGTCGGTCTTGTCGGCGCGCATTGCGATGCGCTTGAATTCCTTGAGCTTGCCGAAGAAGTTCTCG
>NZ_JADPJJ010000178.1:0-564 GCF_023073375.1 Bradyrhizobium sp. 197
TCACTTTTGATGAAGTTCAGGCGCCGGCTCGCGTTGGTTTCACAAGGGAATCAACATGATGCAGCGAGCCCTGCGACCGTCGGCCCTGATCCCTCCTGGGTTTGACGTGGAGAGCGCCGTCTGTGATGGCGCCACGACCGTGATCACCGTCCGTCCCAGGAGCGACAAGAGTCTGTGTCCCGGATGCGGAGCCAGTTCCGGGCGAATTCATAGCCGATATCAACGATGTCTTACCGATCTGCCGCTGGCGGGGCGGCCGGTTCGCCTGGTGGTCGTGGCGCGTCGCTTCCGCTGCTTCACCGTTATGTGCAGTCGACGTATTTCCACCGAGCGGTTCGATGACGGGGCTCTGGCGCCGTGGGCGCGGCTCGATCTTCTGGTCCATCACCTTGGGCTTGCCGTTGGTGGCCGCCCGGCTGCAAGTTTTGCCCGTCGACTTAACGATACATTTACTTCGGATCGTGCGAAGGCGCGGTTGCCAGCCCTTTGCTGTGCCGAGCGTGATCGGTATCGACGACTGGGCCTGGCGGCGCAATCAGCGGTACGGAACAATCATCTGCGACC
>NZ_JADPJJ010000025.1:0-562 GCF_023073375.1 Bradyrhizobium sp. 197
TGCGGCGCGGCAATCAGGATGGAAGTGCAGCGTCAATCAGGATGAGAGAGCTTCGCCGGGCTCGTGACGCAGGGAGGGCGTAGCCCGACCGGAGTTACGAGCCCGGCGACGGCGCGATCCGAGTGGACCGCGCCGTCTGGTGATCGCGGCTGGCCGGTGATGGATGGTTCTTCTCGCCAAAGAGGAATCACCCGTTGCCAGGCTGCCATGTCACCGATCACCAGATGAGGCTCTACATGAAGTTCCGTCAAACCAATTCGCCGCCAGAGGCGGCCGCGAAGGCGTCGTTCAGTTCGTCGACCGCCTATCGGCTCGAGAAGGATCTGCGTCTTCCGTCGCAAAAGAAGTCACCGCGGCAAAGGCGCCGGCCGGATCCCTTGGCCAACGTCTTCGGCCTGGAGGTCGTGCCGATGCTGAAGGCGGCTCCCGGCGTGCGGCCTGTGGCGATCTTCGAGGAGATGCTCCGACGCCATCCTGAGCTGGGGGCTGGAATCCGCCGCACGCTCGAGCGCCGGATCCGCGCCTGGCGGGCGATCCACGGCGAGGAGCAGGAGGTCATCTT
>NZ_JADPJJ010000151.1:0-559 GCF_023073375.1 Bradyrhizobium sp. 197
TTGGAAACCTGCTGTTCTTCCGCACCTTCTTGAGGGACGGCGATCCCAAGCCCGGCGTGGATAACGTAAAGAAGAACCTGAAAGTTTATTCGCTCAGCCAGGCGGCCAACCCACCTCCGATGAAGTTCGTGGACATCTCTGGCAAGGCTTTCAACACGATCGGTCCCGGCGATTATTCGCTGTTCGAGTTCGTCAATCGCGTTATTCAGGATGAACCTATTGATGCGTTGGACCCCAACACACTGGGCTTGTTCGCTGCCATTGGCATCGAAAAAGGTAAGCCATTCGCCCCCGATGTCCGATTAAAAAAGATACTTACCGAAGCAGCGGCGGTGGGCGACGCAACAGCGCGCTCAGTTACTTACAGGACCCGGATGAAAGATGCCTACTTCTATCCGAACAGCGCGTGGGTGACACCTTTCGTCGGCGGCAGCTATAAATTTGAACAGGACGGAGCGGTCAATCTCGACGCAAAAAACATGTTCTTCTTCTATGCCACCGGCGTGACGCCAGCGATGACGATGAAGATGGTTGGTGAGGGTTCGCAGTACGCCGGTGC
>NZ_JADPJJ010000010.1:0-121778 GCF_023073375.1 Bradyrhizobium sp. 197
ATCTTCGCCCATTGGGCGTCAGTCAAAACGAATCGGTCCATCCCAAGCTTGAATCACAACCAAGCCCCGATGAGAATCCTGAATCCCAACAGACCCTAGGTGTCGCGCGAGCGGAGCCTATTTCTTCTTCGCCCCGACCCGCTCGAGGTTCTTGATCTCAAGCGCGGGCCGGCCGGATTTTTCGGCGATCTCGCGGTCCTGCTCCATAATGAAGGCGCGTGCAGGCTCGTCGCCGTCGAGGCCGCCCAGCAATTCGGCGGGCACGCGCCGGTTGGACCGTTGAGAGCCGTCTTCATAGAAGACGTTGAAAAAGGCGAATTCGCCTTTGGGATTGGTTCCAGGTTTTTTGGCCATGGCGGCTTGTCGTCGATCAGGGCGCCGCAGTCAAATGGTGAATTGCCCGTATTCACGCGGAGCGGGGTGCCGCGCGCGAATGAAATCGTTTTGCCGGCGGGGCGCCGGGCGCCCTCTTGCCGTCTGCCGAGACCCTTCCTCAATAAACGGCGGGCCGCGAAGCCCGCCGTTTATTTTTGGTCTTCAGTGTCGCCCGGGGCTGGCGGGGCGACAACCTATAATAGAATGTTATAGGCTGCGCCACGCCATGGCAAGGCAAATCAGGGCGGTGTCGATGTCGCAGCCGGCGGATCAGACATGCGTCGGATTTCGACGCTCATGAGTTCCCAAACGAACTGCTTCGATGCTTCGATGAGCAAATGAGTTTGTCCATCTATGCGCTGCCGCAACGCAGCTAGCGTTGTGTGCACTATGTAGAAAGCGCGTTGGTCTGCGCGTCTTCCCGTCGATGCGCAGAAGTGGCGAGCGCATTTCATTTGTCGCAGCCAAGATGCGACCGGTTCTGGCGAGGTTTGCCGCTTTGACGCGAATCCGGTTCCCGGGCATGATCGCGTGCCGCTTTCGCGTTCATTCTTCAAAGGATTTTCCCGTATGTCGAGACCCGCTTTGGCCATCGCCTTCATTGCCTGTCTGGCCAGCGGATCGGCCCAGGCCGCGCGCTGCGGCGGTGACTTCAACAGCTTTGTCGCCAGCATGACCGCGGAAGCGCAAGGAGCCGGCGTCTCGGCGGGCGTGACCAGCGCGGCGCTCAGCGGGGTGGCCCAGGATGGCGCGGTGCTCGCCTTCGACCGGCGCCAGCGCTACACCTTCAATAAGAGCTTCGAGCAGTATGTCTCGACCCGGGTCGGCCCCGGCCGCATCAATGGCGGCAAGGCGCTGTTGCAGCGCCATGCCGCGCTGCTCTCGCGCATCGAGCAGCAATTCGGAGTGCCCCGCTATATCCTGGTCGCGATCTGGGGCTTGGAAAGCGATTTCGGCAAGGGCGACATCGGCAAGCTGCCCGTGATCCGCACGCTGGCGACGCTCGCGCATGACTGCCGCCGCACGGAGCTGTTCCAGGGCGAGCTGCTTGCGGCGCTGAAGATCGTGCAGCGCGGCGACCTGCCGCTGCGCGACCTGATCGGCGCCTATGCCGGCGAGATAGGCCAGACCCAATTCCTGCCGTCCTCCTACATCAAATACGGCGTCGATTTCGACGGCGACGGCCACGTCGATCTCCGCCACAGCGTCCCCGACGTGCTCGCGTCGACCGCGAACCTGCTCCACACCAGCGGCTTCAAGATGGGCCAGCCCTACGGCGAAGGCACCGCAAATTTCGAGGCGATGCGCGAATGGAACAGGGCGGTGATCTATCGCAAGACGATCGGGTATTTTGCCGATCGGCTGGCGGGGCAGTGAGGGGCGTGATGTCTCTCCGCCTTCGCCGGGACGACGTTGAAAGTGAGGCGGCGGACCACGCGGCTAGGTCCCCTTCGCCATCTTCTCCAGCTTGCGCTGCAACGGCGCCCAGTACGTCCCCGGACGGAAGCGCTGCAACAGATCCATGAAGCGGGCGTCGTTGCCGATCAGGATACGCGGCTCGTTTCTCTCGATGCCCTTGATGATGCGCAGCGCGGCGTCCGTCGGCGTGGTCTTTGCCGCGTTCTCGAACCGCTCGATCGATTGCGACCGACGCGCGTTGTCGGTGACGCCGACCCCGGTGCGCGAATTGCGCGCGATGGCGGTGGCGACGCCGCCGGGGTGCACGACCGACAACCTCACAGGGCTTCCCGCCATCGCAAGCTCGTGCCGCACGCTCTCGGAAAAGCCGCGCACCGCGAATTTAGCCGCGGCATAAGCCGACTGTCCCGGCGGCGCGATGATGCCGAAGATCGAGGAGAGGTTGACGATGTGCGCCTCGCCCATCGTCCTCAGATGTGGCAGGAAGGCGCGCGTGCCATGCACCACGCCCCAGAAATTGATGTCGAACAGCCAGTCCATCTGCGCCTGGTCGATCTCCTCGAACGAGCCCATCAGCGCCACGCCGGCATTGTTGACGACGATGCCGAGCGCGGGATGCGTTGTTGTCGCCTCGCTCGCGAACCGCGCGATGTCGTCGGGCTCGCCGACGTCGACGCGGTGCAGGCTGACCTTGCATGCGGCTCCGATCTCGGCCGCGAGCGTCTTCAGCCCGGCCTCGTCGCGATCGGCGAGCGCGAGATCGCAGCCGCGCCGCGCAAGCTCGATCGCCAGCGCGCGGCCGATGCCGCTGGCCGCTCCCGTGATGGCGGCGGCGCCGCGAATCGCAGTCATGAATCCCCCAATCAAGCCCGTCGTGCGGAACTATGATTTACATTTTTTCATAATGGAACTGAACCGCATGGCTGTTCCCACCTTAACCTACGTTACTTGATAGAGACAGACAGGCAGCATTGGGAGCCGCCAATGGGACAAGCAAAGCCATTTCGAGCAACCGCACTGATTGTGGAAGACGACCTCATGCAGAGGGAGATGCTCAGTCTTCTTCTCGAAGAAAGCGGCTACGACGTCATTCAATGCGAGAGCGCCGAAGCAGCCGAGCTTGTGCTCGACGAGAGCGCCGGCGCGCTCTGCTTGATGATGACGGACGTCCAGCTTGCCGGCCGCATGAACGGGGTCGAGCTCGCGCACGTCGCCAAGGACCGAAATCCGAAGCTCGACATCGTCGTCACCTCCGGCCGCCCCTTGATGCAGCCCTTGCCGAACGGCGCAAAGTTCTGGGCCAAGCCATGGGCGCCGCTCGACGTGCTCCGCGAGGCCGAGCTCGCGCAGCTGTCCTGACGGCGATCCCGCGGGCCGGCTTTCTTGCCCCGAGATGCGGTGATAGGGTCTGTGCATGACCTTGTCTTTCCTGCTGACCTCGCTGATCGTGGTCGCCTCGCCCGGCACCGGCGTGCTCTACACGCTGGCCGCCGCGCTGACACGCGGCTCGCGCGCGAGCATCGCGGCCGCCTTCGGTTGCACACTCGGAATCGTGCCGCACATGATTGCCGCGATGCTGGGGCTCGCCGCCGTGCTACACACCAGCGCGCTCGCCTTCGCCGCGCTGAAATTGTGCGGCGTCGCCTATCTGCTCTACATGTCCTGGCAGGCGCTACGCGAGACCGGCGCGCTGGCGGTCGACGGCGAGATTCGCGAGCGTTCGGTCGGCCGTGTGATCGTGACCGGCTTCCTGATCAACATCCTCAATCCAAAGCTGTCGATCTTTTTCCTCGCCTTCCTGCCGCAGTTCATCGCGGCGGACGAGGGTCATGTGCTGGCGCAGATGCTGGAATTGAGCGGCGCCTTCATGGCGATGACGTTTGCCGTGTTCGTGGTCTACGGCCTCTGCGCAGCCTCGGTGCGCGAGCGCGTCATCTCCCGTCCGCGCGTCATGGCCTGGCTGCGGCGGAGTTTTGCCGCCGGCTTCGCCGCACTTGGGGCCAAGCTCGCGTTCGCCGAGCGGTAGTTTTCTTCACCCCATAAAAAAGCGGGCCTCGCGCCCGCCGCCTTCAATCTCTCGCCTCTGCCGAAGCCCGGGCGGAGCGAACTCCACCCGGGCAAAAAATAAGAAGCCTCGTTACTTCTTCTTCGCTGCCTTCTTGGCCTTCTTCTTTGTCGCCTTCTTCGCCTTCTTCGCTTTCTTAGCCATAGGATCCTCTTCAGGGTTAATGGTGAAACGCGACACGAGGGATGCTCGGCGGAGGGCCAGCCTCGCAACATCCTCGACCACAAGCTCAGCAGATTCGCGCCCATATGCCCCGCGCTGTCACATCCGTGTCATCGCGTTATCCACAGCTCAGATGCATTTCCGGTGCTTTTGGTTCTTGAATCCGCATCGCGGCCGACATGCCTAACGATCCGACAACCGCGCCGGCCGTTCATGAATCCAAAACCAAAGGCATGCTTTTAAAGTTTGCAGTGAGACTCCGTTAAGCGCGACGGCCGCATTGTTGCCCGCAAGAAAACGGGGACGGGGTCATGGACGGACGGCTGCCAGGGACGGAGGGCACGACACTGCGCGTGCGGCACGCGCCATGCTGAACGTGCCGACACTCTGGACGGTGTTCGTCGTCAACTTTCTGGCGCTCGGCCTGATCTGGGCCTATGTGACGCGCTCTTATCCGAAATTCGCAGCCGCGCGGTTCTGGATGGCATCGTCCTTCATCGGTGCGACCGGCGCGATGACGGCCCTGATCCGCCTGTTCATCGCATCTCCGCTGCCGCTTCTGCTTGGCGCGGCCGGCGTCATCGCGGCGAGCTGCCTTGCCGCCATGGGCATCCAACGCTTCTATCACCGGCCGGTCTCGTGGCGCATGATGACGGCGGCGGGAGCGCTGAGCCTCGCCGGCGTCGTGTTCTTCATGGTCGGCTTCGAGCACATGCCGCTGCGCATGCTCTGCTACACGCTCGGTCAGGGCCTGCCGCTGGTGCTGTCGCTGCGTCTGTTGCTGGCGCCGCCGGAAGGCCGCGTCAGCCCGGGCGCCCGGTTGTCCGGCATCGTCATCCTCGTCATTATCGCGATCCTCGCGGTCCGCACGGCGGGCAATCTGCTCGGCGGCGATTTCTCGGCGAGCGCCGGCGGCCAGGCTCATGCGGTCATGGTGCTGGGGCTGCTGTTCCTGTCGATGACGCTCAATTTCGGCTTCCTGCTGATGGCGATGGACCGCTTGCGCAACGAGGTGGCCGACCTCGCGCTGCTCGACGATCTCACCGGTGTCGCCAACCGGCGGCATCTGTTGCAGCGGCTGGGTGAAGAATGCGCCCGCTCGGAGCGCAGCAGCGAGCCGTTCTCGCTGCTGGTGATCGATCTCGACGGGTTCAAGACCATCAACGACACCCATGGCCATGCCGCGGGCGATGCCTGCCTGCAGCACTTCACCCTGATGGCGCAAACGCGGCTGCGGCCGGGCGACATGCTCGCCCGCACCGGCGGCGACGAATTCTGCGTCGTGCTGCCGTCGTCGTCCTTGCGCGAGGCGGCCGCGATCGCCCGCCGCGTGCTCGAGGTCTGTCGTCAGGATGCCGTCAGCTGCACCGGGGGCGACATTCCGATCGCGATCTCGATCGGGCTGGCGCAGTGGGATCGCGGCATCGGCCAATTTCCGGACCGCCTGATCGCGCATGCCGACCACGCGCTCTATGCGGCCAAGAAGAACGGCAAAAACGACTTTGCCGTCTACGAGCCGGCGCCGCCGCTCCTGCCTGAGCCGATCGGTCCAGGCGAGGCCTTGCGCAAATTCGCGTAAGGGCGTGCTAATGTCTGGTCCCGCATTGGACCCGCACGATGATTTCCCGCCTGCTCGCGGCCGTACTCGCCGCTCTCATTCTGATCGCGCCCGCAGACGCAACCGACGCCGATCTGGCCAAACTCGCGCGCGCCTCCGGCACGCCCGACATTCCCGGCCTGAAAATCGTGTGGCTGGCGCCATGGGGCGATGTCGGTAACGCAAGACCATGGCGCAACATCATCGTGCACCAGACCGAGGGGCCGACGGGCTCGGCCCGCGGCGGCGCCGAGGCGCAATCGAAGAATCCCACGCGTCGCGGCGTCACATTGTGGGTCGAAACCGATGGCACGGTCTATTGGGCGGTGGCGGAGGATCTGGTGCCGACCCATGGCGACGGCGCCAACCGCAACGACAACAAGTACATCGACAACAAGCCGACCTATCGCCAGGTGGTGCGCGACAATTCGATCGGCGTCGAGTTCGCCGGCAACTATCCCGACGTCACGACCGGCCCGACCGCGGCGCAGGTCGCGGCGTGGAAGATCCTCGTCCAAATCCTGCGCGCGCGCTACGGCATCCCGCTCGACCACGTCTATGCGCACAACTGGATCGACTACAAGGACGCGCGCTATTGCGAAGGCTGCTGGCTCGCGACGCTGGCGAGGACTTGGGGAAAGAATTTAGGGGCGAGTGACGAGCTACACCGGCTCCGACATCCATCCAAAGAGCCGCCGCATCAATCCCGGCCGCCGCGGCAATTGCGGTGGTTCATCCGCCGCCAGCACGCGGTTGATGAAGTAATCCAGGAACACCATGTCGTTCGGCTCGGTGACGGCGAATTCTTCCTCGCCGAAGAAGACGCTATAATTGAAGAAGAACGGGCCCATGATCGGGATTGTCGCGGTCGAGGCGTAGTCCTTCGAGATCACGAACTCCGACGGCTCGAGGCCGTGGTCGCGCATCGCCTGCTCGACCAGCGGCAACTTGCGCATGAACTGGGCGGAAAACCCGCCCACGGTAGATTGCAAAATGATCGACACGGTGCGTGTCCGTTCTCTTGATGCTGTCGGTCCGATGTTTTTGGTCGGCCGACCGGCAGTGCGGGTTCAAGGTGCCTGGCCCCGCGTCTCCAAGAACATGCTGCACCTCACACACAAAAAAGCCGGCGTTGCCGCCGGCTTTCTGTCTCTTGTCGATCCGCCAATCTCTGGCGCCGGAGCAACCTCGCTTAGAGCGCGGCTTCCAGCGCGGCCTGTTCGGCCTTTGCGATCGTGCCCTTGACCGCGGCCTGCACCTTTTCAAAAGCGCGGACCTCGATCTGGCGGACGCGCTCGCGCGACACGCCGAACTCGGCGGCAAGGTCTTCCAGCGTCATCGGTTCATCGGCGAGGCGGCGGGCCTCGAAGATGCGGCGTTCGCGCGGGTTGAGCACGCCCATGGCGCCATTGAGGGCGTCACGGCGGTGATCATATTCCTCGTGCTCGGCCAGCATGGCTTCCTGGTTGGGCGAATTGTCGACCAGCCAGTCCTGCCATTCGCCGGCTTCGCCGTCGTCGCGGATCGGAGCGTTGAGCGACGCGTCGCCACCGAGGCGGCGGTTCATGTCGACCACGTCCTGAGCCGTGACGCCGAGACGCTTGGCAATGATTGCCACCTGGTCGGGGCGCAGATCGCCTTCGTCCAGCGCGGAAATCTTGCTCTTCGCCTTGCGCAGGTTGAAGAACAGCTTCTTCTGGTTCGCGGTGGTACCCATCTTCACGAGCGACCAGGAACGCAGAATGTACTCTTGTATCGACGCCTTGATCCACCACATGGCGTAGGTGGCGAGACGGAAGCCCTTCTCGGGTTCGAACCGCTTCACCGCCTGCATCAAGCCGACGTTGCCTTCCGAGACGACCTCGGAGATCGGCAGGCCGTAGCCGCGATAGCCCATGGCGATCTTGGCCACGAGCCGGAGATGGCTGGTGACGAGTTGATGCGCGGCGTCGCGATCGTCGTGCTCGCGCCAGCGTTTGGCGAGCATGTATTCCTGCTGGGGTTCCAGCATCGGGAACTTGCGGATTTCGCCGAGGTAACGGGAAAGGCCGGATTCTCCATTAAGGACCGGCAGTGCAGCGGTACGGGCCATAGTTAAGCCCTCCAAAGGTTCAGGCCCCCGATAGCGGCGGGCCAGGCAGACGACCGCTTTGTTAAAGCCGGTCGTAGCTGCGATGTTCCGCGTTGGTCATTTCCAACGCAGACGCAATATACCCCATGGGGGGGCAAAAAGGGAAGGATTGCTGACGTCACGTCCCCGTGTGGCAGCTATAACTTTTTGTAAGGTAAGGGCTTTCTGAAACTGCCTGCGTCATAGCGCCGCTTTCAAAGCCCCCTGGAGGAGAACCAAATCCTCCGGCAGCGGCGTCTCCCAGTGGAGTAATTCTCCAGTCCTCGGGTGCTCCAATACCAGCAAATAAGCATGCAGGGCTTGCCGTCCGAGCGCGGCCAGCGCTGCTTGCGACTCGGGGCCGAGCTGGTTCGCCTTGGTCTTGAAGTGCGGGCCGTAGACGCCGTCGCCCAGCAGGGGATGGCCGATATGGGCGAGGTGGACGCGGATCTGGTGAGTGCGCCCGGTCTCGAGCTCGCAGGCGAGCAGGCCCGCGATCGGCTTGCGGTCCCGCCCGGCAAAGCTCTCCAGAAGCTCCCAATGCGTCACGGCCTCGCGGCCGCCCTGGCGCACCGCCATCTTCTCGCGCGCATGCGGGTGGCGGTCGATCGGCGCATCAACGGTGCCGCGATGGCGGCCGGGCAGCCCCCACGCGAACGCCATGTAGCCGCGCCGCATCGGCCCGGTGCGGCCGTGATCGGCGAATTGCGCGGTGAGCGAGGCATGCGCGAGGTCGTTCTTGGCGACCACCATCAGCCCCGTGGTGTCCTTGTCCAGCCGGTGCACGATGCCGGGCCGGCGCACGCCACCGATGCCCGACAGCGAGCCTCCGCAATGGGCGATCAGCGCGTTCACCAGCGTGCCGGTCTCGTGGCCCGCCGCGGGGTGCACCACCAGCCCCCTGGGCTTGTTGAGGACGACGATGTCGTCGTCCTCGAACACGATGTCGAGGGCGATATCCTCGCCTTTCGGCTCCGGCGAGACTGCTTCCGGCACGTCGATTGTGATCGTATCGCCGGATGCGACGTGATAAGCGGGGTCGCGGATCGCGGCGTCCTTGAGGCTCACCGCGCCCGCCAGGATCAGGGCTTTCAGCCTCGATCGCGACAGGTCGGCGAGGTGCGCCGCCAGCACGCGGTCGAGCCGGGTCGAGTCCTCGTCGCCGGTGACGACAACCTCCAACCTTTGCGCAGAGCCTGAATTTTCCATGACGACGTCTGATACCGCTGTTCCCGAACCGAGCCCCGAGCAAGCCGCGATTTTCGCGCGGGTGCGGCGGATGATGCTGATCGCGGGGTTGACCACGGCGCTGGCAATCTGCGCCGTGCTGATCGCGGTGGGCTACCGCCTTTTCAAGTCGGAGGGAAGGGCACCCGAGCCGGCAGGCGACGTCACCGCCACCCTGCCGAAGGGCGCCAGAATCGTCTCGACCGGGGTTGCCGGCGACCGCCTCGTGGTCACGCTCGATGTCGGCGGGGTCACCGAGATCCGCACCTTCGACGCCCACACCTTGAAGCCGGCCGGAAAGCTGAAATTTGCCAATGAGCCGTAAAAGGCCCGTTCGGGTCCTTGCGGCGGACAAATTTCGAGGTTATTGGCTAACCCTCACGCTCCCTTCGTCTAGCGGTTAGGACGCGGCCCTCTCAAGGCTGAAACAGGGGTTCGATTCCCCTAGGGAGCGCCATTCGCGTACGAGACTGGGCAGTCCAAACCCGGCCGTTTTGCCGCCTGAAGTCGCAACGAGCGTACGCAGGAACAAGCTCGGCGCGGGCGCGCCCTCTCACGCGGTCGTGCCGTCGATCGAGCGGCGGATCACCCGCTGCACTTCCGCATTCGACAGAAACAGATCATGGTTGATGAGGCCCCAGCCTTCCTGCGAGGCATCGACCACGCGCACACCGAGCTGCGCGATGGCGGCCTTTTCGGCGGCGCCGACCCTGGTCATTCCACCTGCGATTTGTCCCGACAGCGCAAGGGCGCGATCGTTCGTCGCGGCGATCACGGTGATCTTGCCGGCAAGCGGACCGATGCGGTGGATCGCCGACGAGAACACGTCCATGTCGATATCGGGCGCGGCAAACACCACCGCGCCGATCTTGCCCGTCACCGTGTCGCCGTAGCGCGCATAGAGCTGACGCAGGCTTTCGAGCGCCAGCATGGTTCCCATGCTGTGCGCAACGATGTGCACGCGGCCGGCGCCTGGAGCCGACACCAGCGCAGAGAGCACGCGCTCGAAATCGTCGCGGGACCACATCGCGCTGTCGCGGTCATAGGCATAATCGAACAGCCCTGCCTTGGACGGCCAGGCAAACACCATGGTCCGGCCGCGGAACTTGATCCCGTCGGAGAGATGTGCGGCATCGAGCACCGCCGTCTCGAATGTCTGCTTGAAGCCGTGCACATAGATCAGCACGTCGCCGCCGCCGGCCTGCGCAACGAGATCGCCAACGTCGACCGACACCGGTTCGACCCGGTCGAGGCGCCAATCGCCAAGTCCGACCGAGGCGAGAGAAAGTCGGCTCTCGTCCGGCGCCACCAGCTTCGCCCGCGCGACCGTCATGTTGGTCGCGCGCTCCGGGCCGAACCAGGGTTTCGTGCGAGCGCCGTTCGCGGGCTTGCGCGTGGTCGCGACGAGCAATGTGGGGTCAACGGAGAGCGACGATGCGTCGAAACGCGCCCCGGCCGCACCCAGGCCGGCGCATCCGCCGAGCGCGAGGGCACTTCCCGCCGACACAAATCCGCCGAGCAGAGCGCGGCGCGAAACAGAATGACCGGAGTCGCGTTGCAGGAGACGTTGGATGATCACACGGAACCTTTTGGGAACTTCGCCCACCGTAACGCCGCCCCGCCAATTCCCTGGATGACAATGGGGGCGAGAAGACGGCGGAGCCGCTTCGCGGTCGGTTGCACGGTCTCTTACCGCTCCGTTGGATCTGATTTTCCTCATCAGTGGTGCGAGCACTCTCGGCCGTTTCGAGGTCGAAGCGCAGCGTCTGGATGGGACTCACTGACGTCCGGCAGGGAGCGCCATTCCAGCCCGACTGTATTGACGGGCTGATCAGCCGGACTGAAGCCAATCGTCCGCGGTCAGAGCTTCCAGCTCGGCGAAATACGCCTCGTTCGGATCGGACCTCGTGTCGGGGTCGCTGCCCGATTCGGCTCCGTGGATCAGATCGTGCATGTGAGCGGCAAGCACCGAGCCGATCGCATGAATGGCTTCGTGGCGGTCGAGCCCTTCGGACATCAGCCGCTCGGCCGTGCCGCGCACCGGCAGCTCGGCATCGGCAATCTGGCGCTCGACGATGGCGTGAAAGATGGCGTGCGCTTGCTCGCGCGGAAAGCGGATCCCGGCGCGCCGGTGGTACGCGACGACGAGATCAATCTGTTCCTGCTCGTCCAGCGCAAGCCACTGATCCGGGTCCGGCTCCACGAATGGATCATACTCCAGCATCGCTTCATCTTCCTGCGGCCACCCGGCAACGTCCGGGGCCTGCGCATCGACTTGGGGCAATCCGGATGACGGCTCGTCCAGCCTTTGCGAGATGAGGCAGCACTTCTTGAACTTCTTGCCGCTGCCGCAGGGGCAGGGATCGTTTCGTCCCACCTTGTTTGAATTCATCATTACGAACACCAGCGACCGGGTCGACCGTAAAAATGCTCTGCCGAGCGAAGAGACAATATGCGCGCCGGCGGCGAGCTGAGCAACTCCCCGGCCGATCGCGCAGCAGCCACGCGGCCGCCATTGCGCGGTTGTGATCACGGGACGCTGCCGTCCTGTTCTCCAGGCGCCAACTGCCTTACGGGCAAAACACTCCGATCGCCGTCAACCCCTTCCGCAGAAATATTCTGCTTTACCTAAATTCGGATTTAGCGTATCTCTCGCCGATCCCAGCCCAGCAAAGGGGCGGTCGTACGTCGTCACGAACGCGGGCTGGAGTGCGGTGGACGCGGGCGGCGTTAAAGGCGGGCTTGTGCGTGCAGGGCGAGATGAACCTCGTGAGCATGGTACGAGCCGCGATAGACGGACGGCGCTCAAGTCTTGCGGACCCTTTGGCGACGCAAGGCAGCTCGCGTACGGCGAAACCGTGTGGTCCTGGCCGTCGTTGCTACGGTCAAGCCTTTGCGAAGGCGTTATCGCGTCAACCGGCGCGTTGCCCTGGATTTCGCGGGAGTGACGGAGGCAAGAAGGAACTCGTCTCCGGGGAGAGCGCGGCATAGGCCGTCAAACCATCGCGCAGGGAAGGCCTGGTCTCGGCTGCCCTGTGGCTCCCCTGTGCATTGCGTGTGCAATCAGTTCGCATGGGGGTTTTTATGGGTGCCAGCCGGCGCCCGGTCTTCCCTGCGCCCTTTCTTTGCGAAGGGGTGAAGCGAGAAGCATAGCTCGGGCAAAACATGCCGCGAGACTGCGAGCGCGTGTCTGCGACGCGCATGTGAATAGATCTCCCTTGCGAGCATGATGCGTCGGCATCGGTGGAGGTGGTCGGACCTCCCGGAATCTGCCTTGATGCGAATTCAGGATGCGGGAGTGACGATATGAGCGGCTTGGTGATCTCTGGCGGCCGGGTGGTGGATCCCGCCAGCGGAATGGACGCCATCGGGGATGTGGCGGTGGTGGACGGCAAGGTCGCCGCGGTCGGCTCCTCGCTCGGCGGCGCCGAGCGGGTGATTGACGCGACCGGGCTCGTGGTCGCACCTGGCTTCATCGATCTGCACGCACATGGCCAGTCGATCCCGGCCGACCGCATGCAGGCGTTCGACGGCGTGACGACGACGCTCGATCTCGAAGCAGGCGTGCTGCCGGTCGGGTCCTGGTATGAGCGCCAGGCGCGGAAGGGACGCGTGCTGAATTATGGCGCCGCCGCCAACTGGGCCTTTGCGCGCATCGGCGCGATGACCGGCTCCAACGCGGAAAGCTCGCTGGAGGCGTTCGGCAACGCCATGCGCGATCGTCGCTGGATCGACAACGTGGCGAGCGATGCGGAGGTCGCCGGCATCCTCGAGCGCCTCGCACGCGGCCTGAACGAGGGCGGCATCGGTATCGGCATCCTCAACGCCTACGCGCCGGGCGCCGGCGTGCAGGAGCTGACCGCGGTCTGCCAGCTCGCGGCTGCGCAGGACGTGCCGACCTTCACCCACGTCGCCTACATGTCGCGCGTCGACCCCGAGAGCGCGGCGGAAGCCTACATTCGCCTGATCGGCTATGCCGGCGCCACCGGCGCGCATATGCACATCTGCCATTTCAACTCGTCGAGCAAGACCGATGTCGAGCGCTGCCGCGTGCTGATCGCGAAAGCGCAGGCGCAGGGCCTGCCCATCACGGTCGAGGCCTATCCGTACGGCACCGGCTCGACCGTGCTGGCGGCTGCCTTCTTCAGCGACCCCGAATTCGTCGAGCGCAACGGCACCGGCTACGATTCCGTGCAGCGGGTCACCGACGGCCATCGCTTTAGCGATCGCGAGGAGCTCTTGAAGGCGCAGGCCGAAGAACCGTCTTCACTGGTGCTGTGGCACATCCTCGACACCGAGAACAACGCGCATCATCGCGACCTCCTCGACATGTCGGTGCTCTATCCCGGCGGCGCGATCGCCTCCGACGCGATGCCGTGGACGACCTCGGACGGCAAGACCTACACCGGCGATGCCTGGCCGCTGCCGGATGACGCCACCTCGCATCCGCGTTCGGCCGGCTGCTTCACGAGATTCATCCGCGAATGGGTGCGCGAGCGCAAGACCGTGTCGCTGCTGGAAGGCGTGCGCAAATGCGCGCTGATCCCGGCGGAGATCCTGTCGCAGAGCACGCCGGCGATGCGCGCCAAGGGCAGGCTTGCGAAGGACGCCGATGCCGACATCGTCGTGTTCGACTACGAGAAGCTCAGCGACCGCGCCACGTTCACGGCGATGAACCGTCCCTCGGAAGGTGTGCGGCATCTGATCGTCAGCGGCCAGCCGCTGATCACAGATGGTGTGCTGGACGTGGCCGCGCGGCCCGGCCGGCCCGTGCGCCGCACCGTTGTCGAGGGCTGACCCATGCCGGTCCCCATTCTTCTGGTGACAGGCTTTTTGGGAGCGGGCAAGACGACTGTCGTCAACCATCTGCTGGCGCATGCGGAGGGGCGGCGGATCGCCGCAATCGTCAACGATTTCGGGGCGATCAACATCGATGCCGAGCTGATCGCCGGCGCGAGCGACGGCGTGGTCAGCCTCGCCAATGGCTGCATCTGCTGCTCGCTCCAAGGCGACCTCCTGCGCACGCTCTCGACGCTGCTGCGGCGTGATCCGAAACCGGAATACATCGTCATCGAGACCAGCGGCGTCGCCGATCCCGCCGACATCGTCCGTAACCTGATGGATCCCGTGATCCTGCGCGAGGCGCCGCTCGAAACGGTGCTCTGCGTGATGGATGCGGCGACACCGCTGGCCGCCCTGGACGATGCGCTTCAGCGTTCGCAATTGCGCGTTGCCGACATCGTGGCGTTGAACAAGCTGGATCTGGCGGACGAGGGCGCGGGCGGGCGGATGCGCGAGGCCATCCGCGCGCAGCGCGTCCCCGCCGTGGTGGTCGACGCGCCGCACGGCGAGATTCCGTCCGCGCTGCTGTTCCCCGCGACCGTCGATCGCGCGTCCGCGCCGCGCGATCCCGGGCCGCGCCGGCCGGCAGAAGAGCGCTTCGAAACGCTGAGCTGGACCTCGGACCAACCGCTCTCGCTGCCGCGCTTGCAAAAGGCGATCGGCAAGCTGGCGCCAAAACTCGCGCGGGCAAAAGGGCTGTTCGAGACCGTCGAGCAGCCCGGGCGCCAGATGCTGTTTCAATTCGCCGCCGGCCGCGCCACGCTCGTCCCTGGCGATGCCGCGCTCGCCCCCTGCGATGCGCCGGCCGAAGGCGTGCCGCGCGCGCGGATCGTCTTCATCGCCGAACTCGGGGTGCTCTCGAAAGCGGAGCTCGATGGAATCATGGAGACGTGCGTTGCGGATCGGTGAAGCTGGCGCTTCAAGCGAATTGCGCGACGCCGTGGCCGACGGACCAGTTCTCTGCCGGCGCATCGAGCACGTTGACGAACACGTCTTCGGGACGGATGCCCGGATTTTCGCCGAGCAGGTCCGCGATCCGCCGGTACAGGGCCTTCTTCTGCTCAGGAGTGCGCGAGGCGAATACGGTGATCTGGATCAGCACGGCGTCGTCGCTGCGCTTGACGTCGTAGGCATTGCCGCAGCGGAAGTTTGCGGCGGCATGTTCGCTGATGGTCATGAACTCGTCGCCTTCCGGCACGTTCAGCGCCTCGCGCATGGCGCGGTAAAGGCCGTCGAGGATCGCCTGCCGGTAAGCTTCCGGCTTTCCGGCGCGCATCGAGATATGAAGGAGAGGCATCGCGAGTTCCTCATTGACGAAAGGGGGCGTCGGCCCCAATTTGTTTTTGACGCAGCGTCTAGAATGCATGTTTTTGACACCGTGTCAAATATACCGGACAGGAGCGAAGCTTGAGGCCGCGCGAGTTCAACCACGACGATGTCCTGCGCATCGCGTTCGATCAGTTCTGGCGCAAGGGCGTGCGCGGCACTTCGCTGTCGGACATCGCGCGCGACGCCGGTGTCCAGCGCGGTAGCCTCTACAACGCCTTCGGCAGCAAGGAGGCGCTGTTCCTCCTGGCCTATGAGCGCTATGCGGGCGACTATCTCATCGCCTTGCAAAAGGAGCTCGGTGCGGGCTCATTGCGAAAGCGTCTCACCGCGTTCTTTGACTTGACCATCACCAATTTCCGCTCCGGCTCACCGCCGCGGGGATGCCCGACCACGCGCGGATTGATGGAGCTCGGCGCGGCCGAAGGCGAGGGGCTGGATGAGGACGCGCGCCAGGCCTTCGCGAACCTCATCTCGCGCATCACTGCTCTGGTTCAGGATGCGTTGTCGGCGGGCGCAGAGCGCGGAGAATTCAGCGGCAACCCCGCAGCCGCAGCGCTGCACGTCATCACCGTGACGCGTGGCCTCGCCGTGATCGAACGTGCCTTCGGTGACGAGCCGCAGCTGCGCAAGATCGCCGCCCACACCATCGATCTTGTGCTCGACAAAAGGGGCCGCTAGGTGTCAGCAGAAGGCGAGCGCGATGCAGCAGGCCGTGCAAGGCAGCGCGCGCGACCAACTGATATTCCGGCTCGCGGGAACGGGCATCGCGACCGGCGTCCTCCACCCTTGACGGCCTCGGCTAAAGTGACGAAGCAGAACGATCGGACCTGCCGACCCGCGCTTGGGCACGCGGGCATGGAGACGCTGCATGTCGTTCAAAAAACTCCTGATCGCCAACCGCGGCGAGATCGCCATCCGCATCGCGCGCGCGGCGGCTGATGCCGGCATCGCGACGGTCGCGATCTACCCGGCCGACGACGCGCTGTCGCTGCATGTGCGGGTTGCCGATGAGGCGACCGAAATCCCCGGCCGCGGCGCGCGGGCCTATCTCGACATCGAGGCCGTGGTGAAGGCGGCGAAGAGCGGAGGCTGCGATGCTGTGCATCCCGGCTATGGCTTCCTCAGCGAGAACGCTGCGTTTGCGAAGGCCTGCGCCGATGCAGGCATCGCCTTCGTCGGACCGAAGGCTGCGGCGCTCGAACTGTTCGGCGACAAGGTCGCGGCGCGGCAATTGGCAAGACGTTGCGGCGTGCCGATCATCGCCGGCACCAGCGGGCCGTCCTCGCTGGAGGATATCGCGGCGTTCTTCACCTCGCTCGGCAGCAACGCGGCGATCGTGATCAAGGCAATGGCCGGTGGCGGCGGCCGCGGCATGCGCGTGGTCGAGAACGCATCCGATCTCGCGGAGGCCTATGCGCGCTGCCAGTCCGAGGCGAAGGCCGCGTTTGGCTTCGACGGCGTCTATGCCGAGCGCCTGATCCGGCAGGCGCGCCATATCGAGGTGCAGATCATCGGCGACCGCCACGGCGCAATCTCTCATCTCTGGGAGCGCGAATGCACCATCCAGCGCCGGCACCAGAAGCTGATAGAGGTAGCGCCGAGCCCGTCGCTCGGCGACGGCTTGCGTGGCCGTATCATCGAGGCAGCGAAGCAACTCGCCGCAGCCGCGTCTTACGACAGTCTCGGCACGTTCGAGTTCCTGGTCGACGGCACCGCCGAAGACAGTTTTGCCTTCATCGAAGCCAATCCGCGGCTGCAGGTCGAGCACACCGTGACGGAAGAGGTGCTCGGCCTCGATCTCGTCCGCTCTCAGCTCGCGGTCGCCGCCGGCACCTCGCTTACCTCGCTTGGCCTGGCGCAAGGTTCGATCCCGAAGCCGCGCGGCTATGCCATGCAGCTCCGCGTCAACATGGAGACGCTGGACGAGCTAGGCGCGACTCATCCGACCGGCGGCGTGCTTGCCGTGTTCGAACCGCCGTCGGGCCCCGGCGTCCGCGTCGATAGTTTTGGTTATGCCGGCTACAAGACCAGCGCCGCCTTCGACTCGCTCCTGGCGAAGGTCATCGTGCATACGCCGGGAGAGGCTTGGCACGACGTGGTTGCAAAAGCCTCGCGGGCGTTGCGCGAATTTCGGATCGACGGCGTCGTTACCAACATCGCCTTCCTTCAGGCGGTGCTGGCGCATCCCGATTTCAGGACCAACCGCATCGCGACCGACTTCATCGACCGCAATATCCCGAAGCTCGTGGAGGCCGCCGATGGCGCTGCAAAGCCGCTCTATTTTGCGGCGACGGAGCGAAGCGGCGGCCACGGCACCGCGGCGCATACCGCACAGATCGTGCCGGAAGGCGCGGTAATGGTCGCGGCTCCCTTGCAGGGGACCATCGTCGCCATCCAGGTCAAGGAAGGCGAGATCGTGCGCCCCGGCCAGCAGCTCGCCGTGATCGAGTCCATGAAGATGGAGCATCTCGTGATGGCCGAGCAGGGCGGTCGGGTCATGAAGCTCGTCGCCGGCGACGGTGTCACGCTGATGCATGGCGAGGCGATTCTCTACCTCGAGCCGCTCGACGTCGCCGCCGATCATTCGGCGCAGGAAGCGGATATCGATCTCGACCACATCCGTCCCGATCTCGCCGAAATGATCGCGCGCCAGGCCAACACGCTCGACGAAAATCGCCCGGCCTCGGTCGAGCGCCGCCGCAACACCAACCAGCGCACTGCACGCGAAAACGTCGCGCAGCTCGTCGACGACGGCTCGTTCATGGAGTACGGCAGCCTTGCGATTGCGGCGCAGCGGCGCCGGCGCAAGCTCGACGATCTCGTCAAGAACACACCGGCCGACGGCCTCGTCATGGGTGTCGCGACCGTCAACGCCGAGAAGTTCGGCCCTGAGGGCGGGCGCTGCATCGTCGTGGCCTACGACTACACGGTGCTCGCGGGCACGCAGGGCCACATGAACCACAAGAAGATCGACCGCATGCTGACGCTCGCGGAAGACTGGCGCGTGCCTCTGGTGTTCTACGCCGAAGGCGGCGGCGGCCGGCCCGGCGATACCGACCGGCTCGGCATGACCGGCCTCGACGGTCCGTCGTTCGTGCAGTTCGCAAGGCTCTCCGGCCTCGTGCCGGTCGTCGGAATCGTCTCCGGCTATTGTTTCGCCGGCAATGCCGCGATGCTCGGTTGCTGCGACGTGATCATCGCCACCAAGAACGCCTCGATCGGCATGGGCGGCCCGGCCATGATCGAGGGCGGCGGGCTCGGCGTCTATCACCCGGCCGAAGTCGGCCCGGTCTCGTTCCAGTCGCCGAATGGCGTCATCGACATCCTCGTCGAGGACGAGGAGGAGGCGACGCGCATTGCGCAAAAATACCTGTCCTATTTCCAGGGTGCGGTGACGGAGTGGCAGGCCGCCGACCAGCGGCTGCTGCGCCGCGCGATCCCCGAGAACCGCCTGCGGGTCTACGACATCCGCAGCGTGATCGACCTCGTCGCGGACAAGGATACCGTGCTGGAGCTGCGCCGCGACTATGGTGTCGGCATGATCACCGCGTTGATCCGCATCGAGGGCAGGCCGTTCGGCCTGATCGCCAACAATCCGCGCCATCTCGGCGGCGCGATCGACGCCGATGCCGGCGACAAGGCCGCGCGCTTCCTCCAGCTCTGCGACGCGTTCGACCTGGCGATCGTCTCGCTGTGCGACACGCCCGGCTTCATGGTCGGCCCGGAAGCCGAGAAGACCGCGATCGTGCGCCACGTCTCGCGCATGTTCGTGACAGGTGCGAGCCTCACCGTGCCGTTGTTCGGCATCGTGCTGCGCAAGGGCTACGGGCTCGGGGCGCAGTCGATGATCGGCGGCGGCTTCCATGCCTCGTTCTTCACCGCGGCCTGGCCGACCGGCGAATTCGGCGGCATGGGCCTGGAGGGTTATGTCCGCCTCGGCTTCCGCAAGGAAATGGAGGCGATCGCCGACCCCGCCGAGCGCGAAACCTATTATCGCAACAAGGTCGCTGAGCTCTATGCCAACGGCAAGGCGGTCTCGATCGCATCCGTGTTCGAAATCGACAACGTCATCGACCCCTCCGAGACGCGACGCTGGATCATGGCGGGTCTGCGGTCGGTGCCGAAGCCGCCTGCGAGGACGGGCAAGAAGCGGCCGTGCATCGATACGTGGTGAGGGCGGTGCAGCAATCTTGATTGCGGCACGACCGTTTCCGGTTCCCGATTGACATCCCCGCCTGCGGTGCCAGACTTTGCACAATAATACAGGGTGGAGACGTCCGCGATGGCCAGCCTTTCGGCCTCGAACCATGTCGCCCGTGTCTTGTCCGTCGCCAATCACGTGGCCGAGGTCGATGCCTCGTCGCGCATTGCCGATTCCTGGCGGCGCTGCCTGATCAGCCACAAGCTCGATCCCGCCCGTCAGGGCCCGCCGCAGACGCTGACCGAGGCGGAGGTCCGGCATGTCGCCGAGCCGATGGAGCAGCTGATCCGGCTTGCAACGCCGGAGCTGGAAGATCTCGCCCGCGTGCTGCGCCAGACCGGCTATTGCGTCAATCTCGCCGATCCCAGCGCCACGATGCTGTGGAGCCGGGTGCCCGGCGCGGCCGATGCCGAGATCTTCATGCGCTGGAAGGTCTATACCGGCTCGAATTTTTCCGAGGCCTTCGAAGGCACCAACGGGCTCGGCACCGCGCTTGCGGAGCAGAAGCCGATCCTGGTGCATCGCGACGAGCATTTTCGCGCGCAGTGGCACATGTTCTCGTGTGCCGTGGCGCCGCTGTTCGACCAGGCCGGTCGCCTCGCCGGTGCGGTGAACATCACCTCCTGCCGCGAGGACCTCGAACGCACCGCGCATCAGCTTGCGCTCGCGGTGACGATGGAGGCGACGCGGCGCATGGAGGGTGCGATCTTCCGCGGTCATTTCCGCAACGCCTGGATCGCGACCGTGCCGGGTGACGGCGGCAGCGGCCTGCTCGCCTATGACGACGATCGCCGCATCGTCGGTGCCTGCCGTTCGGCGCGCGCACTGCTGGGTCTCACCGACGGCTTGATCGCATCCGGCATCGATCTGTCGCGCTACGTCAAGTTCGATCATCCCGCCGCGCGCAACGCAGACGACACCGTCGAGCTGCGCCGGGCCGATGGCAGTCCGTTGGGGCATGGCCATGTCGCGCCGCCGCTGCGGGCGAGGTCATCGACCCGTCCGCTCGCGCCGCGCCGCGATGCACCTGCCGATCGCTTCGACGCGCTGCACCGGCTCGCCGGCCGCGACCCCGGCTTGATCAAGAGCGTGAAGCGGCTCAGGAGCATCGGCGATCACAATCTGCCGGTGCTGCTGCACGGCGAGACCGGCGTCGGCAAGGATGTGTTCGCGCGCGCCATTCACGCGGCCGGTAATCGCGCGCGCCACAACTATGTCGCGCTGAACTGCGCGGCGATGCCGGAAAGCCTGATCGATGCCGAGCTGTTCGGCTACGAGGCCGGCGCCTTCACCGGCGCGCGCCGCGACGGCTCGAAGGGCCTGATCGTGCAGGCCGACGGCGGCACGCTGTTCCTCGACGAGATCGGCGACATGCCGATCGCGCTGCAGACGCGGCTCTTGCGCGTGCTGGAGAATCGCGAAGTCTGGCCGCTCGGCGCGCCGAAGCCCGTGCCGGTCGACATTCGCCTGATCAGCGCCACCCATCGCGACCTCGGGCGCATGGCCGAGCAGGGCGCCTTCCGCGCCGATCTCTATTTCCGTCTGCGCGGCATGGAAGTGCGGCTGCCGGCCTTGCGCGAGCGCGCCGACCGCGACGACGTCATCCGCCAGATCGCGCGCGAGGAAGCGCCGAACTGCCGGCTCTCGGACGAGGCGTGGTCGCAGCTCGCGGCCTACCCCTATCCCGGCAACATGCGCCAGCTCCGGCATGTCCTGCGGCTCGCCGGCTGCACGGCGGAGGACGGCGTCATCACCGACGCCGACCTCGATCTGCCGCCGTTTGGTGGACGGGCGGCGGAGCCGGACCTCCAGGCGGCTGAGCGTGCGACGATCGTCGAGGCGCTGCGCAAGCATGGTGGTCGTGTGACTGAAGCGGCGCGCGCGCTAAAACTCAGCCGCGCCACGCTCTATCGCAAGATCAAGCAGTTGAAGATCGACTCGGGTTCATACTAGACCGGTTCGACATCCCGGCTCCGCCGAAAGCAGTCGGAAAATGCTGGCGCGCCTGGGTCTTCGCGCGGCGGACACGCCCTCGCGGACGTGCATTTCCAGAAATTGCGAAAGGAGAGGATTCGATGGAGGAGATCGAAGTCTTTCTGGCTGTCGTCGAGGCCGGCAGCCAGACCGCGGCCGCGCGACAATTGGGACGGTCGCTGCAGTCCGTCAACCGGGCATTGGCGGCGCTGGAACGCAACGTCGGTGTCGAGCTGGTGCGGCGGACCACGCGGCGATCGCTGGCGACGGAAGCGGGACTTGCGTTCTATCATCGCGTCAAGCCGGCCTTTGCCGAAATCAGCGAGGCGCGCCTGGAAGCGGCCAACCGCCGCGTCGAGCCGTCGGGTCTTCTCAGGGTCGCCGCGCCCGTCCTGTTCGGATCGACCCACGTCGTACCGGCGATTGCGGATTTCATGGCGCGCTTTCCGCGGATCGAAACCGATCTCCATGTCTCCGATCGGCCCATCGACGTCGTCGCCGATGGATTCGATCTGGCCGTGCGGATCAGGGAATTGCCGGATTCCTCGCTCAAGGCGCGGCGGCTCGGCGAGCTTCGCACGGTTGTCTACGGCGCACCCGGCTATTTCGCGCGCCATGGGCGTCCGCATCATCCCGACGACCTGACAGACCATCAATGTATTCTGCGCAGGACCGGCCCGGGTGACACGGAAGCGTGGCGGTTTCAGATCGGCGGCGAGGTGAAGATGGTGCAGGTGAACGGCCGCTTCCGGACCGATAATACGACGGCGGCGCAGGCGGCTGCCTGCCATGGCATCGGCGTCGGCTACGCGCCGTTCTGGCAGATACGCGATCGCGTCGATGATGGAGCGCTGGAGATCGTGCTGGAGGATTTCGAGGCACCGCGCATGCCGGTGTACGCCGTAGTCCCGCCGAGCGCGGCGCCGCCGGCCAAGACGCGCCTGTTCGTCGATCTGCTGGCGGGGCGATTGAAGCGCGAGCGGCTCTGAGAGCCCCGGCTCTCTTACCCGTTGGCCACGTGCATCGCCGGCGTGCGTTCCGTCCGCATTCTCCCGGTTTGCGGGAATGTGTATCCCGCGATGTGCCGGTTGTTCGGAGGCGCGGGCGATCGCAGTTTGCGGGCCACGGGCACTTATCCGCCCGGTCCGGCGTGAAGGACCGCACCATGACCCCCAATCGACGCGCGCTGCTGCATGCAGGTGTCAGCGCCACCGCGACGCTAGCTTCCCTCGCTCTTGCCGGCCCGTCGCGCGGCCCGGCCGATGGACCATTTGCCAGTGCCGCATCGAACTGCAACCCGGAAGCTTGCGCGGCCGCGGGTGAGGATTTCGGTCACATCATCCACAAGCAGCCGCGTGCCGTGTTCAGGCCGACGACGATTCCCGGGATCGCGGGGATTCTGCGATGGGCCGCGGAGCAAGGGCTGACGGTTGCCGCGCGCGGGCAGGGCCATAGCATCTATGGTCGTGTCATGACGGAAGGCGGCATTGTGATCGACCTCGGCGCGCTGGCCACCATCCATCGGATCGAGCCGGACCGTGTCGTGGTCGATGCAGGTGCGACCTGGCACGCGGTGCTGGAAGCGACCTTAGCCAAAGGGCTGGTTCCGCCGGTCCTGACCAACTACCTCGGCCTGTCCGTGGGCGGTACCCTCGCCATCGGCGGAATCGGCGGATCGTCGTCGCGACATGGCCTGCTGACGGACAAGGCTATCGAGCTCGATGTGGTGACGGGCGAGGGCCGGCAATTGACCTGCTCGCCAACGTCCAACGCCGAGCTCTATGATGCCGTTCGGGCCGGGCTTGCCCAATGCGCGATCATCACGAGGGCGACGCTTCGGCTGGTGCGTGCGCCCGAACGGGTCCGACGCTTCCAACTCTCTTACCCGGATCTCCCCTCGCTGACGGCCGATCAGCGCCGTGTCCTGGCGGAGGCGCGCTTCGATCAGCTGCAGGGAGCCGTCGTGCCAGAGGCGGCCGGTGGCTGGCGATACCTGCTGGAAGCAGGCGTGTTCCATGACGGCGATTCTCATCCCGACGACGAGGCGCTGCTTGCAGGTCTGTCGGATCGCCGCGGGAGCGCCGTCGTCACCGACTTTGCCTTCCGCGACGACGCCAATGCGTTTGCAAAGCTGGAAGCGCTTCTGAGGGCGAACGGTCAATGGTTCAATCCGCATCCATGGCTTCTCGTGTTCCTGCGCGGCAGCAACGCGCTGGAGATCGCGAGCGAGGTCGTTGCCGGGATGAAGAGTGAGGACATCGGTCCGTTCGGACGGATCACCTGCTATCCCATGATCACGGATGAATGCCGCACGCCACTGGTCCGGTTGCCCGACGAGCGGATCGTGTTCGTGTTCAATCTGATCCGTATCCCGGTATCGGCAGACAAGACGAATGCCGAACGGCTGGTCGCGCAGAACCGCGAGCTGTACGACCGTATTCGCGGCGCCGGCGGCGTGTTGTACCCGGCGAGCGCGTTTCCCATGTCGTCCCAGGATTGGGCCGATCATTTCGGGGTGCAGTGGCCGTTGCTGCGCGATGCCAAGCGGCGCCACGATCCAGGCAACCACCTCACGCCCGGCTACAATCTGCTCTAGCGGGAACGGATCCCGGCGGCCGCATTCGCATGGCGTCGCGAATTCAGGAGAAATCGCTCCAGCTCAGATGTCGCGAATCGAGGTCGCCGACTGAAACTGTGCCGCGGATTTCGTGCGGTACGTGGAAACTGCTGCGGAGATACACGAGCGCTGCGGCTGCGTCGGAATGCGACACGTAGCGCACCTCGCCGACGAAGATCGAGTGCGTCTTCGTTTCAAATTCCTGCGCCAGTACGCAGTCGAATGCGGCGACCGCATCGCTCAGCACCGGCGCGCCGGTCTCGCCGCGCTTCCATTGGCCGAACGCAAAACGGTCGTCGCCGTTGATGCCCTTCTGGCCGCTGAAGGTGAGCGCCAGCAGTGCATGGTCCTCGTGCAGGAAATTGATCGCGAAGGCGCCTTCCTCGCGGATGCGGGCATGCGCGCTGGCGTTGCGGTTGACGCAGACGATTAGCGACGGCGGTGAGTCCGATAGCGAGCAGGCCGAGGTCACCGTCAACCCCGTGCGCTTGCCGTGCTCGGCGCCGACCGTCACCAGCGCGACGGCGCCGGCGCATTGGCGCATGGCCTGCTTGAAATCCTTTGCGTCCACGCTCAAGCGATAATCTCCAGAAAGAACGGGTGCGGCACGATGGCGCCGCACCCGCATCGGGTCAAGCCGCCTTCATCGCGGAGCCGAGATGCTTCAGGCGCGGCATCACCTCGTTCCTCAGCAACGACAGCGAGTGATGCCAGGCTTCAGCCTTGTGCTTGTAGTCGAAGCCGAACACCAGCAGCACGCCGAAGCCGCCGACTTCGTCGTAGATCTTCTCGATCTTCTCGGCGACGGTCGCGGGCGAACCGACGATCCAGTTCCGCTTGGCGCAATATTCGACGGTGACGTCGCTATCGGGCACGTCGGGCGCGTGCTTCAGATAGTCCTTGAAGCCGAAATGGCCGAGCAGCGGCAGGAAGTACTCGCCCATCATCCGGCCCATCATGTCGCCGGTCGAGAGCTTCCAGGCCTCCTCGTCGGTGTCGGCGACGAACACCTCGCGAACCAGCCGCCAATCCGCGCGGTTCGGCTTGCGTCCGGTCTTGGCGGCACCTGCTACGACCGAATCCCAATGGCTGCCGACATAGGCCGGGTTGAGGTTGAGGCTCATCGGGATGAAGCCGCGCTCGCCGGCGAGCTTCAGCGTGTCCGAGTTCTTCGAGAGCCCGGCGACGCCGATCGGCGGATGCGGTGTCTGCAACGGCTTGATGTGAGGCTTGAGGAAGTCGAACATCGTGTCCGGCTTGGTCACCGTCCAGAATTTACCCTTGTAGGTCCAGGGCGCGGGATCGCTCCACATCTTCAGAATGATCTCCAGCGCCTCGCGGGTCATGTCGCGGTTCTGCCCGCTCATGCCGTCGACGTTGAACATCGCCCAGTCGCTCGGCAGGCCGCTGGCCGCGACCCCGAAATTGAGCCGGCCCTCGGAGAGATGATCGAGCATCGCGACGCGGTTGGCGAGCTCGGCCGGGTGGTGATAGGGCAGCAGGAAGCCGCCCGGTCCGATGCGCAGGCGCTTGGTCTGCATCAGCGCCTGTGCGATCAGCAGATCGGGCGTGGGATTGGGCTCCCAGGGCGCGGTGTGGTGCTCGCCGACCCAGGCCTCCTGATAGCCGAGTTCGTCGAGCCAGCGCATGACTTGCAGGTCCCAGTCGTTCCCTTCCTTCAGGCCGCACTCCGGCGGGTGCGAAGGCATCGTGAAATAGCCGATCTCCATGGGGTTCCTCATCTGATGTTGACGCGTCTTGTTGCGCGGTTCACGGACGTGAGCGGGGACACTTTAGCAAGCGGTGTGCCACCTCTTCGCAAGCCGTGTGCCAGCGCGAGCGGCACCTCAGACCCGCGAGAAAACGCTGGTTTGCAGCCGCAATAGCCGATATCCCGGGGCAGATTTGCGAGGCCTCGTCTCATTGTCGCGAGACGGCGTCTTGGCGGTGAGACGAGGATACGAATTGAGATGACCGAACCTGCCTATGTCGCGGTGGACTGGGGCACCAGCAGCTTCCGGCTCTGGTTGATCGACCGCGCCGGCAAGGTGCTGACTGAGCGCCGCAGCGACGAGGGCATGCTGGCGGCGGCGAAGGCCGGCTTTCCCGCCGTGCTGCAATCGCATCTTGCGGCGGTCGAGGCCCCGGATCATCTGCCGGTTCTCGTCTGCGGCATGGCCGGGGCGCGTACCGGCTGGGTCGAGGCCGGTTATGTCGACACGCCGGCGCCGCTCTCCGCCGTTCTGAAGCAGGCTGCGCGGGTGCCGGGCGAGACGCGCGATATCCGCATCCTGCCGGGCATCGCGCAGCGCGATACAAAAGCGCCGGAGGTGATGCGCGGCGAAGAGACCCAACTGCTCGGCGCGCTCGGTCTCGATACCGCCGGCGAGGCGCTGGTCTGTATGCCCGGCACACATTCGAAATGGGTGCGGGTGAAGGACGGAACGGTCGCGCATTTCTCCACCTTCATGACCGGTGAGCTGTACAGCGTCGTGTCGCGCGAGACGATTTTATCGCTCGCGGTCGCAGGCGCCGATGACGCCGAAGATGTCGCGAGCTTCAAGGCGGCGGTGAAGGCCGCGTACGAAGCTCCGGCCTTCGCGGCCAATCTTCTGTTCACCGCGCGGTCGCGTCAGCTCCTGTTCGAGGGCACACCGGCCGCGGCGCGCGAAACGGTGTCGGGCACGTTGATTGGTGTCGAGCTGGCAGCAGGGCTCTCCGGCGTGGTGCCGAAAGCAGGCGTCACGCTGATCGCCTCGGGGCGGCTCGCGATGCTGTACAGGCTGGCTTTCGAGGCGCTGTCAGTGACAGCCATGCCGATCGATGCGGATGAAGCCGTTCGCCGCGGTTTGTCGATGGCCGCTGCCGCGATCTGGGCGAAATGAGAGGACTATTGAGATGAGCGTTCCCTTTCCGGCGATGAAGCGACCACTTGTCGCGATCCTGCGCGGCGTGAAGCTTGAGGAGATCCAGGCCATCGTCGGCGTGCTGATCGAAGCCGGCATGACCGCAATCGAGATCCCCCTGAACTCGCCGGATCCGTTCCGTTCGATCGCCACGGCGGTGAAGCAAGCGCCCGCCGGCGTGCTGATCGGCGCCGGCACCGTGCTGACGACGGCAGATGTCGATCGTCTCAACGACGTCGGCGGCAAGCTGATGGTCTCGCCGAACGTCGACACCCAGGTGCTGGCACGCGCGCATCAGTACGGCATGATCACGATGCCCGGCGTGTTCTCGCCGACCGAAGCTCTGCTCGCGGCGCGATCGGGGGCATCGGGCCTCAAATTCTTTCCGGCCAGCGTGCTCGGTGCGTCCGGCATTGCCGCGATTCGCGCCGTGCTTCCGGCCGGCGTAACGATCGCCGCCGTCGGCGGCGTGTCCGATCAGAATTTTGCCGAGTACATCAAGGGTGGCGTGACGGCGTTCGGGCTGGGCTCCAGCCTCTACAAGCCCGGCATGACGGCAACGGACGTTGCCGCTCGCGCAAAGTTGACGATCACGGCCTACGATCGGGCGATTGCGAAAGACTGAGCCCGCAATAAACAAGCCGTGATGCCGTCACGGTCGCGCGTTATCCTATCTTGCTGCACCAGCGAGATCAGGAGACCGACATGGCGATCAACAACGTAGCCGATCTGTTCGTGGCAACGCTCGAACAGGCCGGCGTCAAGCGCATCTACGGCATCGTCGGCGACAGCCTGAACGCGCTGACCGAAGCGCTGCGGCGGCGCGGCACGATCGAATGGATCCATGTCCGGCACGAGGAGGTCGCGGCCTTCGCCGCTGCCGGGGAAGCGGAGATGACGGGCAGCCTTGCGGTGTGCGCGGGCTCGTGTGGTCCCGGAAATCTGCATCTGATCAACGGCCTGTTCGACGCCCATCGCAGCCGCGTTCCCGTGCTGGCGATCGCCGCGCAAATCCCGACCGCCGAGATCGGCGGCGGCTATTTCCAGGAGACGCATCCGCAAAACCTGTTCCGCGAGTGCAGCCATTATTGCGAACTGGTCTCCGATCCGAGTCAGCTTCCTTACGTGCTGGAAAACGCCATCCGCGCGGCGGTCGGCATGCGCGGCGTCGCCGTCATAGCCATGCCCGGCGATGTCGCCTTCCGCAGCCCACCCAAGCGCGCGCTGTCGACGGCGCGTGGCCTTACGCTGTCGGCGCCAAAGGTGGTGCCGCACGCCGATGAACTGACGGCGCTCGCGGACCTCCTCAACGGCGCCGAGCGCATCACCTTGTTCTGCGGCCGCGGCTGCGCCGGCGCGCATGCGCCGTTGATGCAGCTTGCGGAGGCCTTGAAGAGCCCGATTGTGCATGCGCTCGGCGGCAAGGAGCATGTCGAATACGAAAATCCATACAACGTCGGCATGACCGGCTTCATCGGCTTCTCCTCGGGCTATGCCGCCATGCACGCCTGCGACGCGCTGGTGATGCTCGGCACTGATTTTCCCTACAAGCAATTCTTCCCGACTGATTGCCAGGTCGCGCAGATCGACGTTCGTCCGGAAAATCTCGGGCGGCGCTGCAAGATCGATCTCGGTCTCGTCGGCGACGTCAAGCTCACCATCGAGGCGCTGCTGCCGCTGCTCAAGGCCAAGACGCAGCGCAAGCATCTGGACGATGCGATCGCGCACTACAGGAAGGCGCGCGAAGGTCTGGATTCTCTCGCCAAAGGTACGCCGGGCAGCAAGCCGATCCATCCGCAATATCTCGCAAAGGTCATCAGCGACCATGCGTCTGACGATGCCGTCTTCACCGCCGATGTCGGCACGCCGACGGTGTGGGCCGCGCGCTATCTCGACATGAACGGCCGCCGCCGGCTGATCGGCTCCTTCGTGCACGGCTCGATGGCCAACGCCATGCCGCAGGCGATCGGCGCGCAGGCCGCGCAGCCCGGCCGCCAGGTGATCTCGCTTTCGGGCGACGGCGGCTTCACCATGCTGATGGGCGACCTGATCACGCTGACGCAGATGAAGCTGCCGGTGAAGGTAGTCATCTTCAACAATGGCGTGCTCGGCTTCGTCGCGCTGGAAATGAAGGCGGCCGGCTTCGTCGACACCAATGTCGATCTGGAAAACCCCGACTTCGCGGCGATGGCGCGCGCGATGGGTATCTTCGCGAGGCGCGTCGAGGATCCCGGCGAGCTTCCAGGCGCGGTGAAGGAGATGCTGGCTCACAACGGACCGGCGCTGCTCGACGCCGTCACCGCGAAGCAGGAGCTGTCGATGCCGCCGACCATCACGCCCGAGCAGATCAAGGGTTTCAGCCTGTGGGTGCTGCGCGCCGTGATGAACGGCCGCGGCGATGAGGTGCTCGATCTCGCCAAGACCAATCTGTTACCGCGCTAGCCCCGTTTGACCGACGGCACGGGCAGCCGCTCGTGGCGGCGCTGGAAGCGTTGCCAGTGCAGCACGATGCCGATCAGCAGCGCCGGCACGAAGCCGAGTGCGATCAGGAAATGCGGCAGCTGCGTCGGCGAGATGAACGCGATGCCGATATCGGAGATCAGCCACAATGCGGCGAACATCACCACGAAATCCAGGCGCGGGCAGCGCAGATAGTAGAACACGGCGGTAATGACGATGGCGGGTCCGATGGCGATGCCGATCATTACCGCCGTCAGCTCCTTCGGCGTCAGTGCGTCGAGCACCATCGATGCCAGCAGCCAGAGCGCGGCGAACATGGCGACGATGTCGAGCGGATGCCGCAACCCAATACCTCTCGCAGAATCGCGCTATCGTTGTGGCCCGGACCCCGGCCGTCAAGGGAAAATGCGCCTATTCCTCGTCGTTTCCGGGCGTCGGCCGCAGCATGAAATGGCCGAAGGCGGTGGCGATCGGCTTGTCCGCGTCGTCCTGCCAGGCACGCGCCTCGAAGGCGACGACGCGCCGGCCCTGCTTCACGATCGAAACGTTGGCGAACGTGTCGAGCGCGCGGCCGGAGCGCAGATAGTTGACGGTCAGTCCGATCGGCTTGGGCAATGCGGCCGCGCCGAGCTCGCGCGCCACTCCGAAGATCGCGGTGGTCTCGAGGAAGGCGCCGGTCATGCCGCCATGGATCGCGGGCAGGATCGGGTTGCCGATGATCTTTGGCGAGAACGGCATCATCAGTGTGCCGTCGTCATTGACGCGGATGCCGAGACAGCGCGCGAACGGGCTGTTGGCGAACGGGCCCGCCGGATCGTCCGGCGCTTCCAGCGACGGGATGCTGGGCGAATCCGTCCTGCGATCCGCGAGCATGTTGGTGCGGTTGGCGCCGATCATGAAGCAGGCGGTGGCGGTCGCGACCGGATCGTCCTCGGAATCCTGATAGGCGGTGGAGCGCACGAAGGCGATCGAACGCGTGGTGCGGTAGCAGACCGAATGCGCCTTGATGTCGAGGCCCGGCGTTGCCGGCTTCTGGTAGTCGATGCGCAGATCAAGCGTCGCGATGGCGCTGGTGCCGTCGAGCGCGAGCTGCACCGCCATGCCGCAGCTCTCGTCCAGCATCGCGGTGACGACGCCGCCATGCAGCACGCCGGTCTCGGTGTCGCCGACGAAGACGGGCCGGTAGGGGAGGCTGGACCAGGCCTCGCCAGGCGCGAAGCGGTCGAGCTGGAGCCCGCTGATATGTCCGTAATCGGAGCGGCGCCCCCGGATCGCCTCGGCGAGTTCCTCGAACGGAAGTGTGGTCGGTGAGCTGGACATGACGACGTTCTAGACCAGTGTCGGGTGCGGCGCAAAACCCCGAATGCGCGTCCACGGCAGGTGTGCCGGGTTTGGCCTCGACAGAGCGGGCCGAAGCAACGATGGTGGACGCTTCGTCCTATCGACTAGCCGTAAGGAGTGCCCATGGCCGATCCCGAAACGCCCGCCACCAGCCAGGGGCCCGTCATCATTTCGACCTCGAGCTCGGAGCGGGCGCCGATCATCTATTTCGACGGCGCATCCTGCTTCGGCCACCACAACGGCGCGATCCAGATCGAGCTTGCGGCGAACCTGTTGATGCCGGTCGGCGCCGCCGTCAGGGTTGACGTCGTTCAGACCGCGCATCTGCGCTGCAGCGTGGCCGCCGCGCTGGCGCTGCGCGAAGCGCTCGAAAAGGCGCTGGCGATGTATCAGCAGGGCCAGCAGCAGCCGACAGAGGAAATTCCGGCGGTGAAGAACTGAACGGCAATTGACTTGACGCACTGTTTGCGTCACCTTTCACGCAGGTTGATACGACCTGCCGGTTGCCCCCTCCGTGGAATGGTGAACGTATCGAGCCCTGATCGGCCTCCCTTTGCCCGAGCGACCGGGTCAGCAACGCAACCACCTGACACACCTGGATCGCTCATGCAGAGGACGAACCGATGCGCGATTTTCGCGATGCCAAGGTTATGGCGCAGACCCTGCGCGAATCCCTGATCACCAAGGCCGTCACCATCAGTCACAGCGAGAGCCTCGAACTGGTGTCGAGGATGCTCGGCGTTGCCGACTGGAACACGTTGTCGGCGCTGCTCCACGCCGAGCGCCGCGACACGACTGCACCGCCTCCACGGATCAAAACGACAACGGCGTTCTATCCAGCCATTCCCTTGCGCGATCTCGTTCCATTTCCGAACGCGACCTACCCGCTGTTCGTGGGACGCGAGAGGACCGTCCAGGCCCTGAACCAGGCGTTCGACGGCGGGCGGGAGGTCGTGGTGGCGATCCAGCGGGAGGCGGCCGTCGATGATCCCGGATTTTCCGATGTCTACGAGATCGGCATCCTGGCCCAGCTGCTCGAACTCGAAACGCTCGGCGATGGCACGCTCAGGGTGTTGACGCGCGGGCTTCGGCGGGTTGCGCTGCGCAGCTTTGCCGCGGAAATGGCTACGTATCAGGCCGAGGTCGCTGACGTCAGCGAGGGAGCGACCCGCGATGCCCGCGATCTGATACGAAGGATCTATCAGCGCTTTGAGGATTACACGGCGGCTCACGGAATTCTCGTGCCGGACATCTGGCTGTTCTTCGATCAAGCCCGTGATCCCGGACGGATCGCTGACACCGTCGCCGCGCGTATGAAATTGCCCGTCAGAGACAAGTATGAGCTTCTGGCGACGCTCGATCCCGTGAAACGGCTCGAGGCGATTGAAACGTTGCTCGACATGCCTGCACGCCCGGTGTTGGCAAATTACGCGGCCACGAAGCGTCGGGCGCTCGATCACGCTGATCGGCGTCACCATCAATACGCGACCCTCGAGCATCTTTCGCTTGCCTTGATCGAAGACACGGAAGCATCTGCCGTGATGCAGGCCTGCGACGCTGATCTCGGCAGCCTGAGGCAGCGCCTTACGCAATATCTCGACAACGAGCTCAAGCACACCGTGATCGAGGTCGGGAGCGCCGAGCCCACGCCCGCGTTCAAGCGCGTCGATCAACGTGCCGCACTCCACGCCCAGGAGGTGGGTTACGCCGCGGTGACCGGCGCCAACGCGCTCGTCGCCCTGTTCGCCGAAATGCGAAGCCCCGCGGCACGTCTGCTCGCGGAGCATGGCGTCTCGCGCGGGCGGGCCGATAAAGCGATCGCGCGAGGTGTTGGCCAGGGCGCGAAGTAGAGCAGAGATGGTCGCATCTCAACGCGATCGCCGACCCTCATCAGCCCACATGCACCTGCGGCTTCCTGCCTTCGTTCCACTTGCCGTCGAGCGCGCGCTCGATCTGGGCGGCGAGTTGCAGGAGGAGGCCGTCATTGGCCTGCTTCGCAATCGCCTGGATGCCGAGTGGCAGGCCGTGTTCCTGCGTGGCCATCGGCATCGATATCGCCGGCATGCCGCAGAGATTGGCGAGCGGCGTGAAGGCGAAGAAGCGCCAGAGATTGCCGAACCAGTCGAACACGTCAGGATTGTCGGAGATGGTGAGATATTCCCTGGTGCCGACCTTCGGCGTCGGCAGCGCGGTGATCGGCGTCAGAATCACGTCCCACTGCTCGAAGAAGGCGCCGAAGGCGCGTGAAGTCGTGTTGAACACGCCTTGCATCTTCGCACGCTCGGCAAAGCTCGTGTTCCGGCCGGCTTCCCAGATCCGGATATTCATGGGCTCGATGAGATCTACCGGCGGCTTTTCCAGCCCGCGTGCGGCGAGCATGTTGGAGATCACCACGGCAAAATTCGAGATGTAGCAGGTGGTCTGCGCTTCGAACGCGGCGCGGAAGTCGAGCTCGGGTAGGGCGTAATCGACGTGATGGCCGAGGCCTTCGAGGAAGCGGCCAGCTTTCTCAAGCTCGGCGGCGATCTCAGGCGTCGCGGTGTAATCGCCCCAGGTGTGCGACAGCGCGATGCGAAGTTTTGACGGATCGCGCTTGATCATCTCGGAATAGGGCTGTGCCGTGGTCCAGAACGGCATGAATTCACCCGGCGCCGCTCCCCTTGCATGATCGACGAAGGCGGCGGTGTCGCGCACGCTACGCGACTGGCAGCCCTGGATCGAGACCAGCCCGGTGAGGTCCGACATGTGCGGGGCGAGCGAGAACACGCCGCGCGAGACCTTAAGACCGATATTGCCGTTGACCCCGGCGGGAATGCGGATCGAACCGCCGCCATCGGTTGCATGTGCGATCGGCACCACGCCGGCCGCGACCATCGCGGCGCTCCCCGCGGACGAGCCGCAAGTGGTGTAATCGGTATCCCAGGGATTGCGCGTGACGTAGACGGCCGGATTGTCGGCCGAGCTGCATACGCCGAATTCCGGCGTCGTGGTGCGTCCGATCAGGTTCAGCCCGGCCTGGCGGAATTTGCCGGTCAGGAACGTATCGGCCGCGGCGCGATTGCCGCGCATCAACAGCGAGCCCATTTCCTGGAGCCGGCCCTTCATGGTCGGGCCGAGGTCCTTCATCAGGAAGGGCAGGCCGGCGAACGGCCCGGCGAGATTGGCGCCGTCCTTGGCCGGATCGGCGATCACGTCCTCGAACAGCTCGACCACGCCCGACAGTGCCGGATTGACCTTGGCGACGCCCGCAGCGGCTTGGCGGGCCAATTCCTTCGCCGTCAGCTCGCCCTTGCGGACGCGCGTCGCCAGTCCCACGCCGTCGTGCTGCGCCCATTCATTCCAGCTCATCGGGAAAGTCATGCGATCCAAACCTCTTCGTGCGGCGCCATCTTAGTTTCGCACAGGAGCACTTTAAACAACTGAGGCGACGCGAAGGGCAGGGTTGCGCCGGATGGAGAGGTCGGCTGCAAACCCGCATTGCATGCGGATACATCAATTCGAGAGCTTTGCGATCACCGCGACCGGCCCGCCGCCGGCCGGCCCCTGATGCTCGGCGCCGCCGGAGACATAGACCGCGCCGGTGCCGGCGAGGCCGGCAATCAGGCCGCCAACGGCGGCACGGGCGTGGCGCGTCGAGCTGATGTCGGTATCTTCCAGCATGGTGTGGCGGAAGCCGCGCACGCTGCCATCAGGCGAAGCCTCGGCCTTGGCAAAGATGTTGACGAGCTCGCGGCCCGTCGTCGCGACGTCCAGCCCGACGCTCCCCAGCGCGGCAAGCACGGCGGCGGCGTCGATGGCATCGCTCATCAAGGCATGCCCGATCTCGAATTCGCTCGTCGATGACATCGCGTTGCCGAACACGATGACGACGTTGTGCATCAGCTCGATCCCGGACGAAGTCGAGGCGACCCTCGAGAACAGATCGTAACGTTGCAGCACGTCGTCGTCGCGAATGTCGGAGGCGATCTCGCCGAGCGCGACCGCAACCCCGAGCGCGGAGGCGCCGCGCGAATAGGCCATCGAGCTGTAAGCGCTGGTCGTCACCGTCTTATTGCCGCGCGCGTTCGCCGCCTCGACGCGATCGCTGGTGAGCAGCGGGCACTTGATCTGCACGAAATGGATGTCGGTGGGGTCAGCAATGCCGGCATCCTCCATCGCGGCTTTCACGGCCTTGGCCGTCTCCGTGATCTGCGCGGAGCGGCCGAGCTCTTCGGGCAGGAAATCCCGGGTGTGCGCCATGCCGATGCTCAGGCGTTTGCCGGACAAGCCTGCCGGTCGCTGCGGGACGTCCTGGCGCGTGAACACGGTGATGTGTGGGCTGAGCACGCCCTCGGTGCCGCCGGACATCACGAAAGCGATGCGCTGCTCGACTTCCCGCGGCGACAGGCCGAGCTGCGGCGCCAGCGCCGCGCACAGCGCGGCAACGGCATATTCCCGGGTAAAATCGTTGACGCCGCCATTGCCCTCGGTCTTGCCGAGGATGGCCAGGATGGATGTCGGATCGATCGCGCCGGAGGCGATCATGTCCAGGAGGCCGGAGACGTCGCCGGGGCCCTTGGTGGCGATCCTGATGACGCCGACCGATGTCGTCCGCATTGCTCGTCCTCATGGGAGTTCGATGGTCCGGCTCGTGAAACAGCCGTTGAACCGGGGCGCCTGTCAAGGTGTCGAGGCTATCCTCCGACGTCGTCCTGAACGCCAGGAAAACGGCGGAATATGTGCGTCGTCTTCGACACCCCCACGATTGTGGCGAGATCGCATCGCGTCGACAAAAAATCCCTTGTCGACGGCCGCTCGCCGCACCTTGATGAATCAGCCCCGGTTGGTCCATAAGCGGCGTCCCGCAGCCGGTGGTTCGCCGCCGCATTGCGTGCTTGGATAGAGGGGTTCTCGCGTGGCAAACATCAACCAGAAAATTGCGCAGGAGCTTGGGGTTCGGGCGGAGCAGGTCGAGGCGACGGTGACGCTGCTCGACGGCGGCGCCACGGTTCCCTTCATCGCCCGATACCGCAAGGAAGCGACCGGCGCGCTCGACGACGCGCAATTGCGCACTCTGGAGGAGCGCCTGGGTTACCTGCGCGAGCTCGAAGACCGCCGCAAGGCCATCCTCGAATCGGTCCGCGAGCAGGGCAAGCTCGATGCCGCGCTCGAAGCCTCCATTCTCGCCGCCGACAGCAAGGCGCGCCTCGAAGACATCTATCTACCGTTCAAGCCGAAGCGCCGCACCAAGGCGGAGATCGCCAGGGAAGCCGGCCTCGAGCCGCTCGCCAATCAGCTCATGGCAGAGCCCACCAACGATCCGAAGGTGGTGGCGGAAACCTTCGTCAATGCCGAGAAGGGCGTTGCCGACGCCGCTGCGGCGCTCGACGGCGCCCGGGCCATCCTGGTCGAGCGTTTCGACGAAGACGCCGACCTGATCGGGAGCCTGCGCGAGGAGGTGTGGACCAATGCGCGCATGGCCTCCAAGGTGCGTGACGGCAAGAAAACCGAGGGCGAAAAGTTCGCCGACTATTTTGAGTTCTCCGAGCCGCTGACCAAGCTGCCCTCGCACCGCATTCTCGCGATGTTCCGCGGCGAAAAGGAAGAGATCCTCGATCTTCAGATTCAGGCCGAGGCCGAAGCATCGCCGCCGGGCGTGCCGAGTGCCTATGAGCTGAAGATCATGAAGCGGTTCGGCATCGCCGACCTCAAGCGCGTCGGCGACCGCTGGATGATCGACACCGTGCGCTGGGCCTGGCGCACCAAGATCCAGGTGCATCTCAACATCGACCTGCGCATGCGGCTGTGGAATGCGGCCGAGACCGAGGCCGTGCGCGTGTTCGCCTCCAATTTGCGCGATCTATTGCAGGCCGCGCCCGCCGGCACCCGCGTCACCATGGGGCTCGATCCCGGCTTCCGCACCGGCGTCAAGGTCGCCGTCACCGACGCGACCGGCAAGGTGGTCGATACCGCTGTGATCTATCCGCACGAGCCGCAGCGGCAGTGGAACGAGGCGCTGGCGATCCTCGGCAAGCTCGCGCTGAAACATCGCGTCGAGCTGATCGCGATCGGCAACGGCACCGCCTCGCGCGAGACCGACAAGCTCGCGGGCGATCTCGTCAAGGGCCTCGCCGAACTGAAGATGACCAAGATCGTGGTGTCGGAAGCCGGCGCCTCGGTCTATTCGGCGTCGGCTTTCGCGTCGGAGGAATTGCCGGATCTCGACGTCACCCTGCGCGGCGCGGTCTCGATCGGCCGCCGCCTTCAGGATCCGCTCGCCGAACTCGTCAAGATCGAGCCCAAGGCGATCGGTGTCGGCCAGTATCAGCACGATCTCGGCCAGGCCAAGCTCGCCAAATCGCTCGATGCAGTGGTCGAAGACTGCGTGAACGCGGTCGGTGTCGACGTCAATACCGCCTCGGCGCCGCTTCTTGCCCGCGTGTCGGGCGTGGGCTCCGGTCTCGCTTCGAGCATCGTGGCGTACCGTGACGCCAACGGCCCGTTCAAGTCGCGCAAGGCGCTGAAGGACGTGCCGCGGCTCGGCCCCAAGGCGTTCGAGCAGTGCGCGGGCTTCCTGCGCATCGTCGGCGGCGAGGATCCGCTCGATGCCTCTGGCGTGCATCCGGAAGCGTATCCGGTGGTGCGCCGGATTCTCAGCGCCACCAAGAGCGACATCAAGGCGTTGATCGGCAGCAGCGAGATCGTGCGCACGCTGAAGCCGAAGGATTTCGTCGACGAGACGTTTGGTCTGCCCACCGTGACCGACATCCTGCGCGAACTCGAAAAGCCCGGCCGCGATCCGCGTCCGGCGTTCAAGGCCGCGGTGTTCATGGACGGCGTCGAGGAAATCAAGCACCTCAAGAAGGGCATGATCCTCGAGGGCACCGTGACCAACGTCGCCGCGTTCGGCGCATTCGTCGACATCGGCGTGCACCAGGACGGCCTCGTGCACATCTCGGCGATGTCCAAGACCTACATCAAGGATCCGCGCGAGGTGGTGAAGCCCGGCGACATCGTCAAGGTGAAGGTGCTGGACTTCGAGGTCGCGCGCAAGCGCATCTCGCTGACCTTGCGTCTCGACGACGAGGTCGGCGCCAAGGAGGCGCCCGGCATGCAGCGCGACAACAGCTCGCGCAACCCCTCCCGCATGACCTCGTCCGCACCGCGCCAACAGGAATCTTCCGGCGGCGGCGCCCTCGCCGAAGCGCTACGCCGTGCCGCCGAGAAGAACGGCGGCAAGCGGGCGTGACGTCTTAACTTCTCTCCCCGTCCTTCTGCGGGAGAAGTGAGCCGCTCGACGTATGGCGAGCTCCATCCGTGTCGTCATTGCGAGCGAAGCGAAGCAATCCAGTCTGCCTGCGTGGAGGCACTCTGGATTGCTTCGTCGCGAGGGCTCCTCGCAATGACAAGGAGAGAGCGCGGGTCCGCCTTCCTAACTCCCGCGTCAGAATCTGGCGCATTTGTAAGTTGAAGATGAGGGCGGCTTTTCCTCATCTGAGCCTCCGGAGTGGCGAGACCATCGCCGCGACAAGGAGGATACTTAGATGAACAACAGGCTTCTCACAGGCATCGTCGCAGCGGCAGTTGCTGCGACGCTGGCGGTCGCCTCGCCCGTTCTCGCCCGCGGGGGCGGCGGTGGTGGCGGACATGGCGGTGGTGGTTTTGGCGGTGGCGGTTTTGGCGGCGGGCATTTTGGCGGCGGGGGGATGCACGCCGGCGGCATGGGCGGCGGTGGCATGCACTTCGGCGGCATGGGCGGTGCTCACTTCGGTGGCGCCCGCTTTGCTGGCTCGCCGATGGCGGCCCACGCTGCCTTTGGGCCGCGCTTTGCCGGTGCGCCACTAGCGACCCGCGCCGCCTTCGGGCCGCGTTTCGCCGGCGCCGGCTGGCACGGCAGGCCCTTCATCGGCCGCCACGCGTTTTTCTTCCGCCACCATCGCTTCCACCGGTTCGCCTTCGTTGGCGCCCCCTTCTACTACGCCAATTATTATGACGACGGTTGCTGGCGCAGGAACTGGACGCCCTATGGGCGGCAATGGGTCAATGTGTGCGGGGACTCTTGGTACTAGCATCGCCGTACCGCACCATTGTCGCGATCGTCATCGGGCGGTTCCGCTCAGCCCCGGAACGGGATAGTCTGATGGCGATCGTCGCGCGGAGTTTGTCATGACCGGAGGTCACCGCCGCATTCTGGTCGTCGAGGACGATGCGGAAACCGCAGGCCAGCTCGTCGAGGAGCTGACGATTTCTGGCTACGACGTCGATCTCGCCGCCACGGGGCGCGAAGCCCTCAGCCACGGCGCCGCGCGCGACTATGCCGTGATCACCATCGACCGCATGCTGCCCGACATCGACGGCATCACCGTGATGCGCCAATTGCGCGACGACGGCATCGCCGCGCCGATCCTGATCATCTCCGCGCTCGGCGAGGTCGACGACCGCGTGCGGGGCTTGCGCGCCGGCGGCGACGACTATCTCGTCAAGCCGTTCTCTTTCGTCGAGCTTCTGGCCCGGCTGGAGGCACTCGGCCGCCGCAGCGACACGGTCGCCAAGGAGACGATTTTGCGGGTCGGCGATCTCGCCATCGACCTGATCGCGCGCAACGCCAGCCGCCGCGGCCGGAAGATTCCGCTATTGCCGCGCGAGTTTCAGTTGCTCGAATATCTCGTCCGCAACGCGGGCCGAGTCGTTTCCCGCGCGATGCTGCTCCAGCATGTCTGGGATCTGCACTTCGATCCCTCCACCAACATCATTGACGTCTATGTCGGCCGCGTTCGCCGCAAGGTCGACGATGCCCAGGCCTATCCGCTGATCCACACCATTCGCGGCATCGGATATTGTCTCCGTGCTCCTGGTTAAAACGCTCCGCTCCTCGACCTTCCGCTTGGCACTGATCGCGATCGCGGCATTCGGGCTGATCGTCGCGGCGATCATGGCCTATGTCTATTTCGGCACGATCGCCTATGTGCAGAGCCGTGTCGGCGATGCCGGCGATCACAGCGGCTTCACCGCGATGATCGAGCTCGCAATGGCCGCTGTCGCCGTGCTGATGCTGGTGCTCGCCGGGCTCGCCGCGGTGCTGGTGACACGGCGCACGGTCGGGCGAATCGAGGAGATCAACGCCACCAGCCGCGCCATCATGATGTCCGGCCTCGATCAGCGCATTCCCTTGCGCGGCAGTCACGACGAGTGGGACCGCGTCGCCGAAAACCTCAACCAGATGCTCGACCGCATCGAGACGCTGATGGGCGAGGTCAAGCAGGTCAGCGACAACGTCGCCCATGATTTGCGCACGCCGCTGACGCGCATGCGGGGCCGGCTGGAAAAGGCCTATCACGCCCCTCGCAACGGCGAGGCCGACGCGGCGCTGATCGGTGACACCATCGCCGATCTCGACGCAGTGCTCGGCATGTTCGCCTCCATCACCCGCATTTCGGAGATCGAGACCCGCGCCCGCCGTCGCGCGTTTCGCACCCTCAATCTCGCCGGGATCGCCGGCGAGGTCGTCGAGCTCTACGATGCCGCCGCCGAACAGGTTGCGACCCGGCTCAGCCTGGATGGCGACCGCGAGGTGGCGATCACGGGCGATCGCGACCTGCTGTTCGACGCCATCGCCAATCTCGTCGACAACGCGATCAAGCACGGCTGCAAAGGCGGGCAGGTGAGCGTCACCTGCCGCAGCGCCGACGGCGGTGCGACGATCGCGATCGCCGACGATGGTCCGGGTATTCCCACTGAGGAGCGCGATCATGTGTTCAAGCGCTTCTACCGGCTCGAACAGAGCCGCTACACGCCGGGCAACGGCCTCGGCCTGAGTCTGGTCGCGGCAGTTGCCGGCCTCCATGGCGCCGAGATTGCGCTGCATGACAATGCGCCGGGCCTCACGGTCCGGCTAAGCTTCCCCAAGACGTCGGCGCAATGAAGCCCGATCGTGTCAAAGCTCGATCACGCCGCGCCGTGCCGCATGCGCGACCGCATCGGTGCGGCCGGTGGCATCGAGCTTGTCGAGCAGCGAGCCGACATGGAACTTCACGGTGTGCACGGAGATGTTGAGCTGACGCGCGATCATCTTGTTGGAGCCACCTTCCGCCATCAGCGCCAGCACGTCGAGCTCGCGCTGCGTCAGCGCGATATCGTCGGGCATGATACGCGCATCGCGGGTGACAATCGTCGCCGTGGCCTTCTCGCCGGGTCCGGCGAGGCGAACCCCGGCGATATTGCCGAGCAGAGCCGCCAGGCGATCGGCGAGGGCGGGATCGTCGATCTCCAGGGACAGCACGATCTCGGGCGCGATGTCCTCGCTCACGCCTCGGGCCTCTCGCCGACCGTGACCTTGAAGCTGACCGGCTCGCCGCCGCGGCGCGCGGCCACGTCGACCACCGCTCCGACGCTCGCCGGACCCAGTGTCCGCGACAGCGCACGTACGCCTGACAGTTTCTGGTCGTTGACGGCGACGATGACGTCGCCCTGGCGGATGCCGGCCGCGGCCGAAGGTCCGGCCTTGTCGACGTTCATCACCATCGCGCCGACGCCGTCGTCGAGCCGGACCGGCTGGAGCCCGAGGCCGAGATATCCGCGCGCGATGCGGCCGCGCGCCTCTAATTGTGCTGCGACCCGCTCGATCGTCGCTGTCGGGATCACCAGCACACGCCTCGGGCCGAGCACGGCCATGCCGAAGGCGTCGCCCGATGCATCGAGCGCGAGGCCGCCCTGCTGGCTGGCGCGCAGGCGGACGTCGAGCTCGATCCGCGCGTCGATATCGCCGCCGCGCAGGCTGCGCCAGCTCGTGCCGGACAGCGATACCATCCCCAGCGCGGCGCTCGGCGTATCGCGGTTGGTGGCGATGACGACCGACAGCGCGCCGAGGGGCGGGACCGTTGTGGCCAGCTTGACCGGGGCAAGCGCAGTATCGGCGCGCAGCAGTGCGATATCCGTCGTATGGTCGCGGCCGGCAATCGTGGCGGCCGTGGCGCTGCCGTCGGGGAGGCCGATCTCGACTTCGCCCTCGTCGGCCAGCGCCTCGTCGGCGGTGACGATCAGGCCGGGTTTCCAGACGAAGCCGGTGGCGCGGGCGCGATGCGAACGCACGGCGACGACGGACGGCGCGGTGCGCGCCACCACATCCGCGAGTGCGGACGACAGTGAAGACAGCGGAGTGGGGTCGGTCATGGCAGGCTCCTGTAAGCTGCCCTAATCTGGGATGTCGCGGCGGATTGTGAAACTGGCCGGATGGCCAGGAAAGCTGATCTGGAAAGCTGGTCCGTAAGACCACGGCCGACGAATATGTGACTGGGAGCCGCTCACGCGAACGTGTTGCAATCGCGAAATTGCGCCGCCTCCACGATTTTCAGCGAGCCACGCAACGCCGCCGGCCTTTACCACACCGCATTGCTGATGCCGACACGCAAGGACCTCGCGCGCTGGCTGGTGCACGCCGCCTCGTATCGGGTGCCGATGTCGGGCTTCGCCGATCACCTCGTCAGCGAGTCGGTCTATCTCGACGACCCCCGAGGGTAACGGCATCGAGGTCTATGCCGACCGCGTGGAGGCCGTCGATCCCTGGGGCACACGGGCGCGGCTGATCAGGGTTTGATCGCCGGCGCGAGCGTTGGTAAGACCGGTCAGGCGTTAGCCAGTTTCCGGGATTCACACCTGCCATGTCCGACTTTCACGGCGTCTTTCCCTATCTCGTCTCGCCTGTCGATGCCGATGGCGCGGTGCGGACGAACGTGCTCAGCAGGCTCTGCGACGATCTGATCGGCGTCGGCGTGCACGGCCTGACGCCGCTGGGCTCGACCGGCGAGTTCGCCTATCTCGACGCCGTGCAGCGCACGGCGATCGTGCGGACCACGATCGAGGCGGCGAAGGGACGTGTGCCGGTCGTCGCGGGCGTCGCCTCCACCTCGACGGCGGACGCGGTGGCGCAGGCGAAAGCGTATCAGAAGCTCGGCGCCGACGGCATTCTGGCGATCCTGGAAGCGTATTTCCCGCTCGCCGATGCGCAGATCGAATCCTATTTCCGCGCCATCGCGGATGCCGTGGACATCCCCGTCGTCATCTACACCAATCCGCAATTCCAGCGCTCCGATCTGACCCTCGATATCATCGCGCGCCTCGCCGAGCATCCGCGCATCGGCTACATCAAGGACGCCTCGACCAATACCGGCCGGCTGCTCTCGATCATGAACCGCTGCGGCGATGCCTTGCGGGTGTTCTCGGCCTCCGCCCACATCCCGGCCGCGGTGATGCTGATCGGCGGGCTCGGCTGGATGGCGGGCCCTGCCTGCATCATCCCGCGCCAGAGCGTGGCGCTCTACGACCTCTGCAAGGCCGGCCGCTGGGACGAGGCGATGGCGCTCCAGCGCAGGCTGTGGCGCATCAATGAGGCTTTTGCCCGCTTCAATCTCGCCGCCTGCATCAAGGCCGGGTTGGCCATCCAGGGCTATGACGTCGGCGATCCCGTCCCGCCGCAGGCCGCTCTCACCGAAGATGCGCGCAAAGTCGTGGAAGCGGCGTTGCGGGAGCTGGGCTAGCCGCCATACCCGGCATGACGAAATCGTGGATATACCGCTCAAAACCGCGGCTGGCCTCGCATACCTCGATCCGCTAAAAGGCTGCCGCATTTGAGAGATTAAGGGACCCCACGGAATGAACATTCTTCCCGGCAATTTGCGTTTCGGAGCGGGGCAGCCCGTCAAGCGTTTGGAAGATCAGCGGCTTCTCACCGGGAAGGGGCAGTTCATCGACGACAAGCCGGAAGAGGGCGCGCTGTGGCTGTACCTGCTGCGCTCGCCGCACGCCCACGCGAAGATCGTCTCGATCGACACCGGCGCCGCCACTGCGATGCCCGGCGTGACCGCGGTCTATACCGGCGCCGACCTCGTCAAGGACGACGTCGGCGTCATCCCGACGCTGAGCATCTTCAAGCGCCCCGACGGCAAGCCGATGACGGTGCCGCCACGCCGCCTGCTGGCGCACGAAATCGTGCGCTACGCCGGCGAGGCCGTGGCCGCCGTGGTGGCCTCCTCGCGTGCTGACGCCCAGAACGCGGCCGAAGCGATCGTTGTCGAATATGACGTGCAGCCGGCGGTGGTCGATCCCGTCGAGGCGGTGAAGCCGGGCGCGCCCGTGGTGTGGGCGGAGGCACCCGACAACATCGTCGGCGCGATGGCTTACGGCGATGCCGCCAAGGTTGGCGAGGCTTTTGCCAAGGCGGCGCATACCGTCGAGCTCGATCTCGTCAGCCAGCGCCTTGTGCCGTCGGCCATGGAGCCGCGCTCGACCATCGCCGAGATCGACAAAAAGACCGGGCGGCTCCTCTTGCACGTGCAGTCGCAGACGCCCGCCTCGACCCGCGACGTGCTGGCCGAGGCCGTGCTGAAGCGTCCCAAGGACAGCGTGCGCGTGCTGGTCGGCGATATCGGCGGTGGCTTTGGCCAGAAGACCAATCTCTATCCGGAAGACGGCATCGTCGCCTATGCCGCGACCAAGCTGAACAAAAAAATCCGCTGGCGCGGCGACCGCACGGACGAATTCGTCGGTGGCACTCATGGCCGCGATCTGACCTCGACCGCTTCCTTCGCGCTCGACGAGAAGGGCAAGGTGCTGGCCTATCGCGTCAGCTCGATCGGCTGTACCGGCGCGTATTCCTCGGGCGCGGCCAACATCATTCCGCTGGTGCTGGGGCCGTTCGTTCAGACCGGCGTCTACGATTTGCCGCTGGTGCATTTCGAGGTGAAGTCGGTGATGACCCACACCGCGCCGGTCGGGGCCTATCGCGGCGCCGGCCGTCCCGAAGCGGTCTTCATCGTCGAGCGCCTGTTCGACGCTGCCGCGCGGAAAATCGGCATGGATCCGCGCGCGATCCGCAAGGCCAATTACATCAAGCCGGCGCAACTGCCCTACACCAATGCGGCGGGACAGGTTTACGATTCCGGCGCTTTCGCGCACATGCTCGACCGTGCCGTGAAGCTTGCGGACTGGGACGGCTTTGCCGCGCGCAAGAAGGCGGCGAGGAAGAAAGGCCTGCTCTACGGCCGCGGGCTCACCTCCTATATCGAATGGACCGGCGGCCGCGCTCATACCGAGAAGGTCAGTATGCATGCGACCGCGCAGGGCCGCGTCGTCCTGCATTCCGGCACCATGGCGATGGGGCAGGGGTTGCAGACCACCTACACCCAGATGATCTCCGACACGCTCGGCATTGCCATGGACAAGATCGACGTGGTCCAGGGCGACACTGATCTGGCAACAGGCTTTGGCAGCGTCGGCTCGCGTTCGCTGTTCGTCGGCGGCACGGCGGTTGCGGTCTCCTCCAACGATTTGATCCAGAAGGCGCGCGAGAAGGCGGCGAACGTGCTGGAGACCTCGGTCGAGGACATCGAATACCAGGGCGGCATGCTCACCGTGGTCGGCACCGACCGCCGCATCAGCCTGTTCGATATTGCCGAGAAGGAGAGCGGCGCAAAGCTCAGCGTCGATTCCGAAGGCGAGGTCGATGGTCCGAGCTGGCCGAACGGCACGCATATCTGCGAGGTCGAGATCGACCCGGAGACCGGCGTCTCCAAGGTCGTGCGCTACACTACGGTTGACGACGTCGGCGTCGCTGTGAACCCGATGCTGGTGACGGGGCAGATCCATGGCGGTGTCGCGCAGGGAATCGGCCAGGCACTGTACGAGGGCGTGTCCTATGATTCCGACGGCCAGCTTCTCACCGCGAGCTACCAGGACTATTGCATCCCGCGCGCCGACGACGTCCCGCCGATCGTGGTGACGCTCGACGATTCCGCGCCCTGCCGCACCAATCCGCTCGGCGCCAAGGGCTGCGGCGAATCCGGCGCCATCGGCGGCCCCCCTTGCGTCACCAACGGCGTGATGGATGCGCTCGCCGAGCTCGGCATCACCCAGCTCAACACGCCCCTGACGCCGCAGAAGATCTGGAAGGCGATCAGGGATGCGAAAGGTGGCGGGTTAATACCGTCATTGCGAGCGCAGCGAAGCAATCCAGAATCCCTCCGCGGAGGCAGCCTGGATTGCTTCGTCGCAACGGCTCCTCGCAATGACGGGTGAGAGGGGCGCGCGCTAAATCCCCAGCATCATCTTCGCAATAATATCGCGCTGGATCTCCGAGGTGCCGCCGAAGATCGTGTAGGCGCGGCCGTTGAGATATTCCGGCACCACCGTCAGCATCTCCTCCGGCATCGCCGGCTCGTGGTTGAGCCTGTAGAGCGGGCGCATCGGCTCGACCGCGAGCGCGTCGTGGCCGATCACATCGGCCCCCAGCCGGGTCACCGCCTGGCGGATCTCGCTGTTGCGCAGCTTGAGGATCGACGACACAGCGCCGGGATTCTGCCCGGTCTGCAGCGCCGACAGCACACGCAACTCCGTCATCTCCAGCGCGTCGATGTCGACCTCGACCTCCGAGATGCGCGTCGCGATGTCGGGACTGTCGATCGCGCGTCCCGTCAAATCCGACTCGGCAAGCTCCGCAATCGCCTTCAGCCCTTCGCGCAGCTTCGCCGACGCGATGCCGGAGCCGCGCTCGAATTCGAGCAGGTACTTGCCGTAGGTCCAGCCCTTGCCTTCCTCGCCGACGCGGTTGGCCACGGGAACGCGCACGTCGTCGAAGAACACCTGGTTGACTTCGTGGTCGCCGCCGATGGTGAGGATGGGGCGCGTCGTGATGCCCGGCGTATTCATGTCGATCAGGACAAAACTGATGCCGTCCTGCTGCCGCGGGCCGTCGCTGGTGCGCACCAGCGCGAACATGCGGTTGGCGTGATGGGCATGCGTGGTCCAGATTTTTGTGCCGTTGATGATGTAGTCGTCGCCGTCCCGCACCGCGCGCGTCTTCAGCGAGGAGAGGTCGGAACCGGAGCCCGGCTCGGAATAGCCCTGGCACCAATAGTCCTCGCCGGAGAGAATGCGCGGTAGGTAGAAGTTCTTCTGTTCAGGGCTGCCGAAACCGATGATGACGGGCCCGACCATCTTCACGCCCATCACGTTGACGTTCGGCACGCCGGCGCGCGCGCTTTCGGTCTCGAAGATCCAGCGCTGCGCCGGCGTCCAGTCCGGCCCGCCATGCTCGACCGGCCAGCCCGGCGCGCCCCAGCCTTGCTTGTGCAGCGTGCGCTGCCAGGCCATGCCGATATCGGGGTCGGAGAACACCGACGGTGTCAGCGCCGTCGCGCGTTTCATCTCCTCGGTGAGGTTTTTCGCAATGAAGCCGCGCACCTCGTCCTGGAAGGCGCGCTCCTCAGTGTTGAACGACAGGTCCATGATGCGCTCCTTGTGTCAGGCAGGCACGACGTTGCGGCCGAGCTGGGCGTGGCGGCCATAATGGTGAGCGCTGCCGCCGAACAGAGTGTCGAAGGCGACCAGCCGCTTGAAATAGGCGCCGACCTCGAGCTCCTCGGTGACACCCATGCCGCCGTGGAGCTGGATCGACTGCTCGCCGATAAAGCGCGCACATCTGCCGATCTTCGCCTTCGCGCCCGACGCGGCCCGCGCGCGCTCGACTGGGTTGGCATCGACCTTCAGCGCGGCGCGCAGCGCCATCGAGCGCGACTCGTCGACCTGCACCGCCATGTCGGCGAGGCGGTGGCGGATCACCTGGTTGGCCGAAAGGGGCCGGCCGAACTGCTTGCGGATTTTTGTGTACTCCAGCGTGGTCTCCAGGAGCACCTGCATGATGCCTACGGCCTCGGCGTCGAGCGCGGCCATGGCGCGATCGACGGCCCATTCGATTGCGGGGAGCGCGTCGTGTCCGTCACCGAGTAAGGCGGCTTGCGGCAGTTGCACGTCCGACAGTTCGATATTGCAGGCGCGCCCGCCGCCCAGGCGCTCATAGTCGCTGACGGCAACGCTCGGCGTCTTTGCCGGCACCAGGAACAGGCCGATGCGGCCGGAGGGGCCCTGATGATCATGGATATGCGCGGAGACGATGATCTCGCCGGCGGCGTGGCCGTCGAGCACCGCAACCTTGCTGCCGGAGAGTCGCCAGCCTTGCGCCGTCTTGTTGGCAATGGTCGCGACCTTGGCGAGATCGAACCGCGCCGCGCGCTCCGAATGCGCAAAGGCGAGTTTCAGCGATCCGTCGGCGACCTTCGGCAGGATTGCCTGCTTCTGCACCGTGCCGCCGCATCGCTCGACCAGTGCTGCGCCAAGCACCACCGTTGCGATATACGGCTCCGACACCAGCCCGCGGCCAAAGGCTTCCGTCAAAATGCCGATCTCGACCGCGCCGCCGCCGAGCCCGCCAAACTCTTCCGCGATCGGCAACGCCAGCCAGCCCAGCTCGGCGAATTGCTTCCACACCGCGGGGCTGAAGCCGAGCGGATCGTTCGCCATCTTGCGGCGGTGATCGGCATCATAGCTTCCGGCCACGAAGCGCTCCGCGCTCTCGCGCAGCAGACGTTGCTCGTCACTGAGATTGAGATCCATCCTGTCTACTCCGCGGCTGCCGGCGGCTTGCGCACGGAGGGATGCAGGCCGGATGGATCGACCACCATGCCGAATTCCTGAAGATTATGCGCGTGGCAGAGCTGATGCAGCGCAAAGGCCTGGTCGATCGCCGCCGGCTGGCCCATCACATCGACCGAGCGGTTCACGGCTTCCTTGGTCAGCTTCAGCGCAAAGGACGGTTTTGATGCGATTTTGCGCGCCAGCGACAGGACGGCGGATGAAAGCTCTGCGCGCGGCACGACCCGGTTGACCATCCCGAGTTGATGCGCCTCCTGTGCACTCCAGCTATCGGCGGTGAACAGAAACTCCTTGGCCTTGCGCGGGCCGAGCTCCCAGGGATGCACGAACCATTCGACGCCGCAGACGCCCATGGTGACCACGGGATCGCAGAACTGCGCATCGTCACTGGCGACGATGAGATCGCAGGCCCAGGCCAGCATCAGGCCGCCGGCGATGCACTTGCCGTGCACCTCCGCAATTGTCGGCTTGGCGAGATTGCGCCAGCGCCGCGTGATCTGGAGATAGATCTCCTGCTCGCGCGCGAAGCGGCCATGGGCGTTTCGTTCAGCGAAGCCGCCCCAATTTCCAATCGGCGGAAAATCGACACCCGCAACATTCTTGCCGCCGGGGCGCAGATCATGCCCTGAGGAGAAGTGCGGACCGTTGCCGGCGAGAATGATCACCTTGACCGCATCGTCCTGCACCGCCTCATCGAACGCGGCGTTCAGATCGTAGGTCATTTGCAGGTTCTGCGCGTTGCGCGCGTCGGGCCGGTTCATCACGATCCTCGAGATCGCCGGCTCCGGCCTCTCCACGAGGATGGTCTCGAACGAGGTCATCGCGTTCCCCCCGGCGTTTCCGTCTTGGTATTATTGTTCTCTTGAGTTGACTATTACAGCCGGGATTAAGCAAGAGGCTTGCGTAAATCGGCTGCTTTTCGCAAGCCTCAGCCTGGATGCAAGATGTCTGGCATCTCGCGCACGCAATCTGGTAGTTTGCGCCCGATTCCACCGGGAGAAATTTGATGCGCAAGATCCTGACCGTGCTGGCGGCGCTGGCCTCGCTGAGCCTCACCAATTGCGGCTACAACGCCATCCAGAGCGAGGACGAGCAGATCAAGGCCAACTGGTCCGAAGTCGTGAACCAGTATCAGCGCCGCGCCGATCTGGTGCCCAACCTCGTCAACTCGGTGAAGGGTTTTGCGCAGCAGGAGAAGGACGTGCTGCTCGGCGTCACCAATGCCCGCGCCAAGGTCGGCAGCATCCAGGCGACGCCCGAGGTACTGAACGATCCCGCCGCATTCCAGAAATTTCAGGCCGCCCAGGGCGAGCTCTCCGGCGCGCTGTCGCGACTGCTCGTGGTCACCGAAAACTACCCGCAGCTCAAGTCGGATGCGCTGTTCAAGGATTTGATGTCGCAGCTCGAAGGCACCGAGAACCGCATCACGGTGGCGCGCAATCGCTACATCAAGGCGGTGCAGGATTATAACGTCACCATCCGCTCATTCCCGAACAACCTCACTGCGATGATGTTCAGCTACAAGGAGAAGCCGAACTTCTCGGTCGCAAACGAGAAGGAAATCTCGACCGCACCGAAGGTCGATTTCAATCCGGCGCCCTCGAAGTAAGTGCGTTCGATTTCGCGCATGCGCCCAACCCCGACCACAGCCGTCATTCCCCGCGAAGGCGGGGAATCCAGTACGCCGCGGCTCCTCGGTTCAAGCGCTGCTGCTTCTGGAATACTGGATCGCCCGCCTTCGCGGGCGATGACAGCGATATTGTGGCGTGCCGCTTCGGGCTTCTCATTGTTCGTCTTCGCACTGCTCTTCGCCTTTGCTTTCCCGGCCTCAGCCGATGTCGCCGTGCCGCAACTGACCGGCCGCGTGGTCGATCAGACCGGCACGCTCTCCAGCGCCGACATCGCCGCGCTGTCGCAAAAGCTGCGGGACTTCGAGACGCGCAAGGGCAGCCAGCTCGTCGTCCTGATCGTGCCGACGACGGAGCCGGAGACGATCGAGCAGTTCGCGATCCGCGTTGCGGAGGCCTGGAAGATCGGGCGCAAGAAGGTCGACGACGGCGCGATCCTGGTGGTCGCCAAGGGCGACCGGCATTTGCGCATCGAGGTCGGTTACGGCCTCGAGGGCGCGCTCACTGACGTCACCTCGCGCCGCATCATTGACGAAGACATCACGCCGAAATTCAGGAGTGGCGATTTCGCCGGCGGCATCGCGGCGGGCGTCGATCGCGTGATCCGCGTCATCGACGGCGAGCCGCTGCCGACGCCCTCGCGCAGCGTGAATTTCGGCAACTGGAACGACATCGAGCCGCTTTTCTTCTTCCTGCTGTTCGGCCCGCTGGTCATCGGCGGCATCCTGCGCTCCATGTTCGGGCGGCTATTCGGTTCGGGGATAACTGGAGCGATCGTTGGTGTCCTCGCCTGGTTCGTGATCGGCTCTGCGGTCATCGGGTTGGGCGTCGGTGTGCTTGGCGCTATCCTGACGTTTATCGCCGATCTGTTTGGGGCGGGATCGGGCACGGGGTCCTCGCGCGGCCGCTCCTGGTCGAGCGGCTCGTCATCCGGCGGCTGGAGCAGCGGATCGTCGTCGAGCGGCGGCTTCAGCGGCGGTGGCGGCAATTTTGGCGGCGGCGGCGCCTCGGGGAGCTGGTAGGTCATGAGCATCAAGCGCATCACCCGGCATCTGCTCCAGCACCATTGGCGTGGAAAGCTGGTGTTTTCCAAGGGCGTGCTCGACCGCATCGAGCAGGCGATCAAGCGCGGCGAAGCCATGCATTCCGGCCAGGTCCGGTTCGTCGTCGAAGGCGCGCTCGACGGCGGGCCGCTGTTTCGCAATCAGCCGGCGCGCGAGCGCGCGCTCAACGTGTTCTCGCATTTGCGCATCTGGGACACTGCGCACAACAACGGGGTCCTGATCTATCTCCTGCTCGCCGACCGCGATGTCGAGATCGTCGCCGATCGCGGCATCGACGCGAAGGTTGATGTGAAGCGCTGGGAACAGATCTGCCGCGCGATGGAAGCCGAGTTCAGGTCGGGGCATTTCGAACGCGGCGTGATCGGCGGCATCGAGGCCGTGTCGCAGGAGCTGGCGCGGCATTTCCCGCCGCAGGGACCGCATCGCAACGAGCTGCCGGACGCGCCGGTGGTGATGTAGCCCCGGCTGATAGCCCACACTCCGTCATTGCGAGCGCAGCGAAGCAATCCAGACTGTCTCCGCAGTGGGACTCTGGATTGCTTCGCTGCGCTCGCAATGACGACGTTGAAGCGCCGTGTTTCTTTGCAAAGAGGCACACGCAGCCGAAAGCCCACCTAATCATCCAGCTTGTTCAAATCGCGCACCGACTGCATGATCGGCTCGAAGTTCGAGCGCGCATCCAGTGCGTCGAACAATTGTGCGGTGTCCTCCAGTAAGCCGTGTGACCTCGCAATCGCAATGCGGACGTCCTCCTGTGGCGTGTCCGACAGCCGCCCGTGTCCCGACAGCAATATCTTCGAATTCAGCCCCTTGAGCCGCTCCAGTGACTGGATGTAGTCGGCGATGCTGCCCGAGCCGAACACGCCGCCCATCACGCCGCCGGGCATGAGCGTATCGGCGGCAAACAGCAGGCCTTTGTCCTGGTCGTACAGCGTGATGCAGGCCGAGGTGTGCCCCGGCGTGTGCATCACGTTGAGACGGAAATTGCCGAGGTCGATCAGATTGCCTTCCTCTAGCCAGATGTCGATATTGATCGGCACGTTCGGCTCGTTGAACATCTTCCGCAGCATCGAGAAGTCGTCGCGCAGCATGATCTTGTTGGCGGCAAGCCGATGGGCGGCGACAAAAGTGCGGCGCTCGTTGAAGTGCCAGGCGGCACCGATGTGGTCGAGATGCTCATGGCTCAGCACCACCATGTCGATCTTCTCCGGCGGGCAGCCGGCGAAGTTGAGACATTCCACCATCGCAGGATAATTCGACGACAGCCCGACATCGATCAGGATGGTGCGCGCCGAGCCGCGAACGAGATAGACGTTGGCGGCGCGGTTGGAGAAGCGAATTTGATAGACGTCGTCCGCCGCCTGGATCAGCGAGCAGATGTCGTTCTTCATCAGGATTGGAAACGAAGTGGGCTTGCGCTCGCTCATGACTGCGCTGCCCGGTAGGTGACATCATTGGACGCGCGCAGGCGTTTGGAGAGTGCATCCATCACCATCAGCGCAAAGGCCGGTTGCTGGCTGACGAGATAGACGAAGCGGGCGTGATTGATTCTCATCACTTTCGTGCTCGGCGCTGCCGCGATCGCGGTCGCCGAGCGCGCCGAGCCGTCGATCACGGCCATCTCGCCAAAGAATTCGCCCCTGCCGAGCTTGACGATGGTGGTCTTGCTGACGCCGCTCAGCTTGGCGATCTCGACTTCGCCGTCGAGCACGACGAACAGCTCCCGGCCGGTCGAGCCCTCCTCGAAGATGATGTCATCGACGCCAAACTCGTTGATGCACTTCTCGATCGCCATGACACCCCCAAGGGCCTTCTGCAGCCGTTCTGGCTGACAGGACAGTCATGTTAGCCGGGTAACAGGGGCGGGCAAACAGCCCGTTCGAAGAGAGCGTGGCCTGCCGCAGGGCAGCATCCGCTGACGATTTGTTGCACGCCGCCACACCGGTTCCACTTTGCCGGCCAAATTCGGCCCCGGATGAGTTCCTAAAATTTTGGTAAGCGGGTCCGCAGGTAAGGAATTCGCAAGCAATGAAAGTTACCAAAAAGTCAACCGAGACTGGAGTATTTGAGCCGTGAGCGAACCAATGCCCGAGCAGGCCGTCCAGGATACTGGCGCCGTTGAAGCCGCAGCGACCGTGCCGCAGGCCGTCGCGGCTGCTGCCGGTATCGAGGCCCCCTCGATCGCCCCCGACCACGAGACGCCGCCCAAGCCTGATCCAGTGAAGCCTGATCCGGTCAGAGTCGAGCCGCCAAAAATCGAGGCATCGAGGCTCGATGTGCCGAAGCTCGAACCCAAGGCAGAGACCAAGCCCGAGCCAAAGCCCGGCAAGCTCATCGTCATGGCGCCCGCGGAGCGGTCCTGGGACCGCGAAGAATTTGCCCCGCATGTGAAGGCCGACGAGCCGCGCGAGGCCGGCGGCAAGCGCCGCCTGTCGGCTATGGCAGCTGTGGTGGCGATCGCGGCCAGCGTCGGCGCGATCAGCGGCGCGCTCGCGACCGCCGGCATGATGCACTTCGCAAGCCCCGCGCCGGCGCAGGTCGCCGACATCAGCGCGCTGGAATCCTCGGTCGCCCGGATCGACGCCGATGTCGTCGCGCTCAAGGCGAATGTCGAGCACACCTCCAAGACCGGTCTGGGTCAGTTCAACCGGACCAACGACCGCCTCGACAAGCTCGAGAAAGCGCAGGCCGAGCCGATGGCCAAAATCGCAAAGCTGTCCGAGTCGGTCGACAAGCTCCGTGCCACCCCGCCCGCGGCGCCCACCCAGGCCGCGGCCGCCGTGCCCGCCAGGGAGACCACCGGCTCGATCGCGCCGAACCAGGTTGCGACCGCCGCAGCCGCGCCGGCTCCTGCCGCACCCAAGACCGAGATCGGCCGGCTGCCGACGGTTGAGGGCTGGGTGCTGCGCGACGTCTCCAACGGCGGCGCGCTGGTCGAGGGCCGCAATGGCCTCTACGAGGTCTATGCCGGTGACCCCATCCCCGGGGTCGGCCGCGTCGATGCGATCCGCCGCCAGGACGGCCGCTGGGTGGTCGTCACCAGCAAGGGGCTGATCGTCGCGCGCTGAGCGACTGATATCCGACTTCCGAAGAGGCGCTTCACCACGATGTGAAGCGCCTTTTTGCTTGAATAGCCGTCCCCGCGCGGTGTTACCTAAGGCATGAACCGCGCGTTGCGAATTCTCGTTGCTGCCGTCGTATTTTTTGGCGGCGTTGTTTCGCTTTTGGCGGCAGAGACCGCGTCACTCACGCGCGGCACGGCGATCACCGATCCCGATCTCCTGCGCAAGCTCGACCAGCACGATGCACTCACGATCTCGCGCCTGCTGTGGCCGGAGCGGAACGCGAACTTTCCGCTGACGACCGATCTGATGTTTTCGTGGTTATCGCAGCTCAAGGAAATTCCCCCAGCAATCGACGCGGAACTCGACCGCTACGTGGCCCGGCAAAAGGCGGCCTATCCGACCGAGACCATCGGCGTCGGCGAAGGCTTTGACGTGCAATTGTTCGATCGGGCCAATCTGAAATCCCGCGATACCCGGTTCGTGCTGGCCGGCATCGTCAACCGCATGGACCGAGCCTACGTCGCGGAAGACTCGTGCGGCGAGATCAGGCTGATCTACCGTCTTGTGCGTTTCGAGACCAAACCGGACGGCACTAGGGCAGCAACGCGGCTGCCGATGACGCTCAATCTGGTGATGAAGGCGCGCGATGCGCGCCAGACGGACGAGAGCGGCAAGCCGGTCACCTGCGCCGAGGTCGCGCGACGCTGGCTCGACAATGGCGACTGGCAGGGGCTGATCGGTGGCAGCTTCTATCCTGACGATGCGATGCTCGACCGCATCGAGACCAACATTCAGATCTCGGTTGCGGCGAAATCGGCGCTGCATGATTTCCGCTCCGACTATCTGCTCAAGGTGTTCAAATACGACGCGACCACAAAGCGGTTCGAGGAATCGACGCTGGAGAACCAGATCGACCGTGACCGCATCCTCGCCGACCACGATCTCCGGCGCGACCTCCGGGATTGGCTGCTCGCGCCCGATCATCTTCGCGACTTCGACCGCGGCACGGTGCTGATCCCCGAAAAATTCCTGGCCAAGGCTGCGGTGGTGCCGACGCCCACCGGCCTCGATGCTTCCTCGTTGCAGCCGGAGTTCGGCATGATGCAAGGGGAGGGCAAGGAAGAGGGCAAAGGCGAGCCTGTTTTCACCGACAATGACGTGGTCGGTGCGCTGAAGCAGGCGGCTGCGCGCGGCATCGACTTGCAGAACGTCCGCTCGGTCGCAGGCTTCCAGCGCCGCCTCAACGACGTCACCTGTGCCGGTTGCCACCAGACCCGCGGCATCGGCGGCTTCCATTTCCCAGGCGTCGATTGGCTTGCGGACAAGCCGTCCAACTCCGTCATCGTGCCGGCCTCGCCGCATTTTCTCGGCGACCAGGTGCGCCGCCGCGACATCCTGACCGCGTTTGCCGCGGGCAAACGTCCTGATTTCTCACGTGGATTTGCCAGCCGGCCGCAAACCCGGGGCAATAGCGAGTTGGCCGGGACCGAGTATCAGGACGGCTGGGGCGCGCATTGTTCCCTGGAAAATGCGGGATCGGGATCGGCCGACAGGAGTTTTTCGTCATGGAGCTGTGCTAAAGGTTTGACCTGTCAGGCTGCCGCGGCCTCGCGCCGCATCGGCATGTGTTTCATCAAGACGCGTTAGCGCTATCTCCAGCCGGTTTGGATGACCATGACGGACTCCAGCGAAGCCAACAAGGAGCGCAATCGCGAGATCGCGCGCAATGAGGAAGCCAAGCAGGTCACCGGCAGCGTCCGCGTCAGTATATGGGCTGTCGCGGTCGTCGTCATCGTCGGCGGGATTCTGTTCACGCTCGGCTGGCTGGCGCTGCGATAGCGAGCGTCCTCACTTCGCGTAATTCGTCATTCGCTTGCCGGGCAGCAGCTCGTAGGCCGGCTGCCAGCCGGGGAGTGCGGCCATGCGGCCGAGCCAGGCGTGGATGGCGGGATAGCTCGTCGCGAAATCAAAACCATGCTCGTCGCTCGGATAGTGCAGATAGGCCATCATCGAGATATCGGCGACCGTGGGCCTGGCGCCGATCGCGAATTCATTGTGCTGAAGATGGCCGTCGAGAATGCCGAGGAAATCTTCGAGCCGCCGGCGAAAGTGCTTCAGCACCTGCGGATCGTTGTTTTGCGTGAAGGCGCGCATGAAGCGGTAAGTCGCCATGTACCCGGTGAGCTTGTGATTGTCCCAGAACAGCCAGCGCAACAGATCAAATTTTTCCTCCGCCGTCTCCCCGCCGAAACGGCCGTATTGTTCGGCGAGCTTGAGCAGGACCGGCGCGGTCTGCGTCATCTTCACGCCGTCGACTTCGAGCACAGGAATCTCGCCCATCTCGTTCACGCTCTTGCGCCATTCCGGCGTACGCGTGACGCCGCCGCCAAAGTCGGTCCAGACCGGCTCGAATTTCTCGCCGCAAAGCGTCAGCATCAACGCCAGCTTGTAGCTGTTGCCGGATTCGGGGAAGTAGTGCAGGCGGTAGCTGGGCATGGGACCTCAGGGGATGATGGCAGTTGTCGAAGCAAGCTATTCCCTCACCGTCGTCCCGGCGAAGGCCGGGACCCATAGCCACCGAATGTGGTTTGGCGAGGACTCGGAGTTATCGGTTTTGCGCGACAACTCTCACTCTGGGTCCCGGCCTTCGCCGGGACGACATAGTAGATGCAGCGAGCCGTCGGGCCTAACCAACCGCCCCCTTCGACCGCAGCTGCTTGATCGCGGCCTCGTCATATCCCGCGCCACGCAAAATCTCGTCGCTGTGCTCGCCGACGCCGGGCGGCTTGCGTGGCTGCACTTTCTTGGCGCCGTCGATCCAGATCGGGCTGGAGATGGTTAGCATGGTGTCGTTCTCGAACGGCACCAGAACCTCGTTGTCGAGCATCTGCTTGTCGTTCGGGATGTCGTCCAAAATGCCGACGATGCCGAACACAAGGCCGTTGCCATCGAGGAGCTTGCGCCATTCGGCGAGATCTTTGGTCGCAAAGGTTTCGTCAAAAATCTTGATCAGCTCGACCGAGCGGGCGTGACGATCGGGTTTGGTGGCGAAACGCGGATCGGTGATGAGGTCTTCGCGGCCCAGACATTTGGCGAGCGTCGGAAACTGCTTCTCCTCGCTCAGCAGCGACAGGATCAGCCAGCGGCCGTCCTTGCACTGGTAGTGGTTGGCCACCGCGTTCAACGCGCGTTCGCGCGGCCGCCGCTCGGCGAACTTGGCGCCGCAGAGCTTTGCCTGCGCCAGCACGCTCGCAGCCCACACGCCATTCGCCATCAGGTTCGAGGCGACATGCGAGCCCTTGCCGGTCTTCTCGCGCTGATACAGCGCGGTGACGATGGCTCCATAGAACGCCATGGCGCAGGGATGGTCGCCCATGCCGGCGACCGAACGGGCCGGCGTCGTGTCGGTGTCGGCGCGGACGAGATCCATCAAGCCGGAGCGCGCCCAATAGGCGTTGCTGTCGAAGCCGGGTTTGTTGGCTTCCTCGCCCTTCTCGCCATAGCCGGTGAAGGAGGCGTAGATCAGCCGGTCATTGAGATGGGCGAGGTGATCATAGGTGATGCCGAGCTTTGTCCGCACCGGCGGCGGCATGTTGGTGATGAAGACGTCGGCCTCTTCCACGAGCTTGTAGAGCACGGCCTGCGCTTCCGCCTTGGAGAGGTCGAGCGCGATGCTCTTCTTGTTGCGGGCCTCCAGCAGCCAGGCGAAATTGTGCTCGCTGCTCGGATAGCCCGGAATGTTGGGCAGATTGCGGTAGGGATCGCCGGCGCCGGGCGGCTCGATCTTGACGACATCGGCGCCGAAATCCGACAGCACGGTCGCGGCCGCGGGCGCTGCGATGAAGCTCGCGCAGTCCAGAACCTTGAGCCCTGCAAAAATGCCCTTTTCCATCGCGGCGTTGCTCCCTCGCTCTTGTTGTTTCCGCGCGCTGGAATTGGCGCGGGGCACGTCATGGGCAGCATTAGACCGATGTTTTGCCGGGATGCAACGGCGCCGGGCGCAGGGCTTTGCTGCGGTGTCCCGTCACCCTGAGGTGGCCGCTTCTTTAGCGGCCCTCGAAGGGCGACGGCCCGGCTGCATCTAGGCCGTCCATCCTTCGAGGCTCCCCATGGTGCACTTCGCGCCCCACGGCTCGCACCTCAGGATGACGGAACTGAGGTCGCGCGTTGTTGTGAGGGCTCCAGAAGCAGCCTCACTCATCCCCTGCGAGCAGGGCGGCGTTGCCGCCGGCTGCTGCGGTGTTGATCGTCACGGTCTGCTCGGTCGCAAAACGCGCGAGGTAGTGCGGGCCACCGGCTTTCGGGCCGGTTCCGGACAGGCCGTTGCCGCCGAACGGCTGCACGCCGACCACGGCGCCGATCATGTTGCGGTTGACATAGATGTTGCCGATCTGGAGACGGTCGATGATCGCCTCGATCGTATCGTCGATGCGGGAATGGACGCCGAGCGTCAGCCCGTAGCCGCTGCGCTCGATGGCTTGCAGGACGCGTTCGAGATTTTCGGCTGGGTAGCGCACGACATGCAGGATCGGGCCAAACACCTCCTCGGTGAGCTGGCCGGCATCCGTAAGCTCGAAAATATGCGGCGCGACGAAGCAGCCCTCCGGGGCGGTGCCGGCAAAGTGCAGCCGCGCCGCGGTCTTCATTCGCGCGATATGCGCATCGAGGCGCTGCTTGGCCTCAACGTCGATTACCGGACCGACATGGGTCGCGACGTCGCTCGCGTCGCCGATCTTCAGCTCGCGCGCCGCACCCGCGATCATCTCGATCATGCGGTCGGCGACGTCCTCCTGCACGAACAGCAGCCGCAGCGCCGAGCAGCGCTGGCCGGCAGAACGAAACGCCGAGGTGACGACGTCGTCTGCGACCTGCTCGGGCAACGCAGTCGCATCCGCGATCATGGTGTTGATGCCGCCGGTCTCCGCGATCAACGGCAGGATGGGCCCATCCTTGGCCGCCAGCGCCCGATTGATGCTGCGCGCGACCTCGGTCGAGCCGGTGAAGACGATTCCGGCGATATCGGGGTGCGCGGCCAGCGCGGCGCCGATCCGGCCGTCGCCGGTGACGAGGTGCAGCGCGCTTGCGGGGATGCCGGCCTCGTGCAGCAGAGCTACGGCTTCGCGCGCGATGCGCGGCGTCTGCTCTGCGGGTTTTGCGACCACGCTGTTGCCGGCAATGAGCGCGGCCGTGACCTGGCCCAGGAAAATCGCCAGCGGAAAATTCCATGGCGAGATCGCCACGAAGACGCCGCGGCCGCGCAGGGCGAGCGCATTGCTCTCGCCGGTCGGGCCGCGCATCGCGACCTCGTTGCCGAACAGCTTGCGGCCCTGCGCGGCATAATAGCGGCAGAAGTCGGCGGCCTCACGCAGCTCCGACAGCGCATCGTCGAGCGTCTTGCCGCCCTCGCGTTGCAGCAGCGCGATGAAATGGGGCGCGCGGTTCTCAAGAAGATGCGCGGCCTGCTCGAGCGCTGCCGCGCGCGCGGCTGCCGGAGTCCGGCTCCAGGCGGCAAAGCCCGCGCGCGCCGCGGCCACTGCCGCGTTGGCCTGATCCGGCGTTGCCTCAGTGACAGGCTTGAGGTCGGCCGTCTCGGCCTCGACGTCCGCCAGCAACCGGTCGAGCGCTGCGCGCGCGCCGAATTCGACGCCGCGCGAATTGCGGCGCTCCGGCGCGTAGAGATCGCAGGGAAGCGGAATTTTTGGATGGGCCGCCTGCTGCGGCCGGACGATGGCGTCGGCCGGCCGTTGCAACAGCGCCGGGAGCGGCACACGATAATCGGCCGCTTGGGCTACGAAGGAGGAGTTGGCACCGTTCTCCAACAGGCGCCGCACCAGATAGGCAAGCAGGTCGCGATGGCTGCCGACCGGCGCATAGGTGCGGTAGGCAATGTCGGGGTGGTTCTTGGCATGATCCTTGGCAAGCTGCTCGTAGAGCGCCTCGCCCATGCCGTGCAGGCGCTGGAATTCGAAGCCGCCGCTCTCGCCGGCAAGCTCCAGAACGGTCGCGACGCTCAGCGCGTTGTGGGTGGCGAATTGCGGGAAGATCCGCGGCCGCAGACTCAAAAGCTTTTGAGCACAGGCGACGTAGTTCAGATCCGTCATCGTCTTGCGCGTGAACACGGGATAGCCGTCGAGCCCGCGCTCCTGCGCGCGCTTGATCTCGGTGTCCCAATAGGCGCCTTTCACCAGCCGCACCATCAGCTTGCGGTCATGCGCGCGGGCGAGCGCATCGACATAGTCGATCACGGCGCTTGCGCGCTTCTGATAGGCCTGGATCGCGAGCCCGAACCCGTCCCAACCGGCAAGGGAGGGATCGGCGAGCGTTGCCGCGATCACGTCGAGCGACAGCTCCAGCCGGTCGGCTTCCTCGGCATCGACGGTGAAGTTGAGATCATGGGCCCTGGCGCGCTGCGCGAGGTCCAGCAGTTGCGGCACCAGCTCGCGCATCACGCGGTCGCGGCTGATCGCCTCGAAGCGTGGATGCAGCGCCGAGAGCTTGACGGAGATGCCGGGCCGGTCGGGCAGGGGATGGTTACCGGCCGCCTTGCCGATCGTCTCGATGGCGCTGGCATAGGCGTCGAAATAGCGCTTGGCGTCAGTGGCCGTGCGCGCGCCTTCGCCGAGCATGTCGAAGGAATAGCGCGGTGTCTCGCCGGAGCGCGGCCGGCCCCGCTCCAGCGCCTGCTCGATGGTCTCCCCCAGCACGAAATGATTACCCATCAGCCGCATCGCCTGGCGCGTGGCGGTGCGCACGGCCGGCGCGCCCAGCCGCTTCACCAGTCGGCCGATGGTGCCGTCGGGCGTCTCGCCGGGCTGGATCACCCGTGCCGAGAGGCCGAGCGCCCAGGCCGAGGCGTTGACCAGGAAGGCGGTGGACCTGGTCTCGTGATGGATGAAGTCGCCTTCGCCGAGCTTGTCCTCGATGAACTGGTCGGCGGTGCGCGCGTCCGGCACGCGCAGCAGCGCCTCGGCCAACACCATCAAGGCGAGACCCTCCTTGGTCGAGAGCGCGAACTCCCGCAGCATGTCCTCGACCCCACCAAGCCGGTCGTCACGCTTGCGGATGGCCTCGATCAGCCGCGTCGCGGTGCGATCGATCCGCGCCTCCTGTGGCGGGTTGAGATGTGCAGCCGGCAAAAGACGCGCGGCGATCTCAGCATCATCGGGCGCGTAAGCGGCGGAGAAGGGAGGCGGAATGTTCGGCATGGCGTGTCCTGTGGCTGGAATCCAGGATAATGCCCGCGCTACCGTAGCTCGATAGACAAATGAGCTGATCTGCCTTAGAAAACGAAGTATACCAGCGACTTGGCCTTACAAAATATGGAACTTGATCGAACCGACCGGAAAATCCTCTCGATTTTGCAGCAGGATGGGCGCATCGCCAATGTCGAGCTCGCCGAACGCATCGGGCTGTCTCCGACCTCGATCGGCGAGCGGCTGAAGCGGTTGCAGCGCGAGGGCTTTATCGAAGGCTATGGCGCGCGGCTCAACCCGCACCGGCTCGGCCTCGGGCTCCTGGTGTTCGTCGAGGTGCTGCTCGACAAGACCACGCCAGACAATTTCGAGCGTTTTGCGCGCGCTGTGAAACTCGCGCCCGAAGTGCTGGAGTGTCACATGGTTGCCGGCGGCTTCGACTATCTTGTGAAGGCGCGGCTGGCGGACATGACCGCGTATCGGCGGTTTCTCGGCGAGACCTTGCTGTCGATGCCGGGCGTGCGCGAGACCCGAACCTATGCGGTGATGGAAGAGATCAAGCGCGACGCACCGTTGCCGGTGGATTAACGAAGTGCTGTCGCGATTGTCATTGCTGCGGCGTTGAACGAGCGGTGTTCGCGGGGAAAATAGTTCTCCGTGTGCAATCGCAACGCCTGTCGTCGAATGCACTGACCGTCTTCTAAAATTCTCTTGGCCCGGCTCCCGGATCGACCCGGGAGGTCGCAAAAGCTGGCGGGCTTATACTTTGAGGTTCTCTGCGGAGCTTTTGCCTCGGTTTGCGATCTCTTCGTATTCCACCGTCTGTCCTTCGTTCAGGGACGACAGACCGGCTTTCTGCACTGCCGAGATATGCACGAACACATCCTTGCCGCCCGACGCAGGCTGGATAAATCCATAACCCTTCGTCGGGTTGAACCACTTGACCGTACCTTTAGCCATCACGACTTCTCCGCGGGTCTTCCTCCGAGATATCGAACCGCCAGTCCCCGCCAACCGGCCGGTTCGGTCCTAACAGGATACGCGGAATGTGGCCGGCTTGGTAGATCAAACCACATCGGCCTTTCGCCGAATTCCGCTCAACTTCGCGGCGTTTTTACCGGTTTTGCCCGTTTCGCGGTCAATCGGTCCGCGCGCCGCGCGCCATCCGTCAATAAGTCGCGGCCAGGTAATCGACGATCTTGCCGACATCGGCATCGTCGATCGGCGCGCCATAGACCTTGATCATCTTTGTGACCTCGGCCTGCCAAAAACCTTTCTTGTCCTTCATCGGCGGCTGCGTGTTGATGTAGTCGGACGAGTGGCAGGCCGTGCAATTGCCCTGAACCACTTCAAGATTGGGCCCGGGCTTGAACGCCGCGACCTCATCGGGGGTCTTGTAATTGACCGGTGCTGCAAGTGCCGAGCCCACCACGGCGGCGAGGGCGAGCGTGATGGCGGGGAAAACGGTGCGCTGCATGATCATTCCCCTCAGGCCACGGTGACGCGGACGGTTTCGACGACGTTGCGTAGATAGCCCGCCGGATTCCAGCGCGGTGTATCCGGCTGGGTTTCGCCGCCATTGCCGGTGGCGCGTACCTTGAGCTCGTGGGAGCCGGCCGCGAGCTTCACCGGCAGCTTCCATTCACGGAACGAGTATTTGCCAAGATCCTTGCCGAGCCTGGCGCTGGTCCAGGTCTTGCCACCGTCGGTGGAGACCGCGACCTCCTTGATGCCCTTGCCGCCGTCGAAGGCGATGCCGCGCAGCGTCGTGCCGCCTGATTTCAGCTTGGCTCCGTCACTGACGCTGGTGATGAAGGAGCGGATGGTGAAGCGGTTGATCGGGATCGTCGCCTTCGGCGCTGTGCCGGGCTCGATCGCATTGTTCGGGGTGTCCGGAATGCGATAGGCCGACTTCATCCAGAAGCCGTCATAGACATTGTCGATGACGGTGATCTCGTTGAGATGCTTGACCCAGTAGGTGCCGTAATAGCCGGGCACGATCAGGCGCAGCGGGAAGCCGTTGAGGAACGGCAGATCCTCGCCGTTCATGCCATAGGCCAGCATCACCTCGCCGTCGGTGGCGTGGTCGAGGTCGAGCGCCTTGGCGAAATCCGGTGTCTTGTCGCTGACCGGGCCGTCCAAGCCCCCGAACACGACTTGCTTGGCGCCGGCCTGCACGCCCGCCATCTCCAGCACGGCCTTTAGCGGCACGCCGCGCCAGCGCGCATTGCCCATCGCGCCGTTGGCGAGTTGGCCGCCGGCGACGCGCGGCTCTACGAGGCCGCGGCTGTTGCCGGAGCACTGGTTGACTGCGACGATCTCGCTCGCCTTCATTTTCTTGATGTCCTTCAGCGACAGCTTGAGCGGCTTGTCGACCTTGCCCTTGATCTCGAGCGTGAACTTGTCGGGGTCGAGATTGTAGGGCAGGTCGGAAAGGTGATAGCGCACGAAGAACGCGTTGTTCGGCGTGATCGGGCCATCGTTGAACACCGCGAACGGCGTCTCGAGCTGCGGCGGCCGGGCGGTCAGGCCGATCATCGGCCGCTTCTGCGGATATTTCACCAACGGCCGTTCGCCATTGGCGAAGGGCAGGGTGACGGTGTCGAGTGCCAGCGCCTTGCTTGAGTTCAATGCGGCCGTAATAGCGGCAAGGCCCGCTCCTTTGAGCAGGTCGCGTCGATCGAACATGTGGTCTCCTCCCGGAGCTTGTCGTTGGATCGCGGTCATCACCGCGTTCCTGCGCTCATCTGTCGCAACGACTCAGTTGAAGTCAATTCGTGCTTTCGCAGCAGGCCCATGCCGCTGCGTTGCAGCAAGCCGGTGTTACGTTTGTAACGAGATTGAGCCGAGCCGTAGCCGCAGGCGGCGGTGCACCTCTCCCGCTTGCGGGAGAGGTCGCGCCGAAGGCGCGGGTGAGGGCTTTCTCCTCTAGGGGATCGTCCCTACGCGGAGACACCCTCTCCCCAACCCTCTCCCGCAAGCGGGAGAGGGAGCGCACCTCTCGCGCGGCTTACGCGGCCACGCGCTCGCTCCGGTCAACGAGCGCCGACAGCTCCCTGGCGTCCGCGACGACGCGCACGGCCATCGGTTCGTCGCGGCCACGGATCGCGACCTCCTGCTGCGGCAGCGCGTCGTCGGCGAGGCCCGCGGTGCGGCGGACTTCCTCCGAGACGATCGCTTCGCAGGCCAGTGTCTTGGTCATATCCTGGAGGCGGGCCGCGACGTTGACGGCATCGCCCAGTGCCGTGAAGACGATGTGATCCCGATAGCCGATGTCGCCGATGATGACCTCGCCGCCGTGAATGCCGATGCCGAAGCGGATCGGCTGGCGCAGATCGTGGCCCAGCAGCTCGTTGAGCTCGTCGATCTGCATGGCGATCCCGGCGGCGGCCTTCAGCGCCTGCCGGCAGGCGTTCTGCGGATCGGCGGAGAGCCCGAACAGCGCCAGCATGCCGTCGCCGACGAACTGGTTCGGCTGGCCGCCGTTCTCGATCACGGCCTGCGAGACGGCGCCGAGGAAGCGGTTGACGATGAACACGGTATCGAACGGCAGCCGCTTCTCGGCCAGCTGCGTCGAGCCGCGCATGTCCACGAACAGGCTGACGAGATAGCGCTCCTGGCCGATTCTGGCGGGCGTCGAGGCCTGCGCGTTCGCCGGTAGAGTGTACGAGGTGAAGAGCTGGAAGAAGGAGAGGTCCGATGTCGGCCGCAGCTGGCAGGCCAGTCTGATCGAGGGATCGCTGGTGCCGACACGGGTGAGCACGAACGCCTCGCGCTGCGACGGCTCGGGCAGGGCGCCATGATCGCCGATGATGCGGATGCGGCAGGTCGAGCAGCGGGCGCGGCCACCGCAGACGCTGGCATGCGGCACATTGTGGCGCAAGCTCGCTTCCAGCACGGAGAGGCCCTTGGGGACGCGCACCGTCTTGCCGTTGCCGTAGGACAGCGCGATCATGCCACCGCGCCGCTCGCGCAAGGCGCGTGCGCCGCGCGCCAGCAGCGCCAGGGCGAGCAGTCCGAGATAACCGGCGGTGAGGCCGCCGGTGACGCGGTCGAGCGTCGCGGCCTCGGCAGCGGTGCCGACCTGGCGGTGCGTGAGATTATGCGTCCGCCATTCCCCGTCGTCGGCCTCGACCTCGACGCTGCGGCCACCCTGGTAGACACCAAGCAGCGACAGCGTCGGGATCAGCACAGCCGCCGCGAGCAGATAGGGCGCCGCGCGCGTGAAGAATGATTTGAGGCGGAGCCAGAAAAAGATGCCGATGCAGCCGTGCACCCAGGCAATGATCAGCAGGATCGTCATGGTCCAGATTCGGTTCGACGCGACGAAGAACAGATAGAGTTCCTGCGGATAGAGTTTTTGGTGTCCGTAAAGCGTCTGGCCGAGCCGCACGCCGATCACATGCGCCATGACCAGCGCGGGGATGCTTAAGCCCAGCACGAGTTGCAGCGGCTCGACCGTCCGCCAGCGGAACTGCCGGCGCTGATACAGCGCGTAGATGCCGAGCCCCATATGCGTGAGCGCCGCCGCGTAGAACACGATCGCAACCGGCAGGAACTGCCAGAACAGCGTGTGGTAATAGACTCCGATCTCCATGGCATCGACCGAGATGTTGCCGAGCGCATGGTTGAGGAAATGGCTGACCACATAGGCGAACAAAATGACGCCGCAGACCAGCCGCACCTGCCGCAAGCTGATGGCGCGGGAAAGCTCGAAAAATCGCGAGGATGCGGTGGCGGCCATGATTCTGTTCTATCAGTTCATGAAGGAGAACAGCCAGCGTCGCGTTTAATTCCGGGGCTGGACAGCTTGCGGGATCACATACGCGGCACGGTTACGAAATCGTAGGTTGGGCCGAGGCGCCGTGGCGCCGTGCCCACCAATCGGCATTTATGGTGGGCACGCTTCGCTTTGCCCACTCTACGGTCTCCTCGTCGGGGCTGGGATCGTCGCTCGCTTGTCCGGCGCGACACCAGGTGCACGGTACCCCCGCATTGACTCCCCGTCCCAGGTTGGCGAAAAGCGCGGCCGTGACGACAGCTCCCGATATCACCGTGCTCCCCAATGGCGCCGCGCGCCGGCCGCTCGTCATGGCCGCTGCGATCATTGCCGCGATGACGCTGCTGCGCATCGTCTACGCCTCCGCAATCGAGCTGCGCACGGATGAGGCCTATTACTGGACCTGGTCGCAGGAGACAGCCCTCAGCTTCCTCGATCATCCCCCGGGCATCGCCTGGCTGATCCGGTTCGGCACCGCCATCTTCGGCGACACCACGCTCGGTGTGCGCTTCGGCGGCATCGTCGCGATGCTGGTGATGCAGCTCCTGCTCGCCGATATCGTCCGCCGCCTCACCCATGATGTGCGCGCCGTCGTGCTCGCGGTGCTGATGCCGGAGGCCGCGCTCTATTACGGCCTGCTGATGGCCAAGGTCGCGCCCGATGTCGCCATGATCCCGTTTGCGGTGGCGATGATATGGTCCCTGGTGCGGCTTGCGCAGGGCGGCGACGGCCGCTGGTGGCTTGCGGCCGGCCTGTTCGCCGGGTTGGCGATGCTGTCGAAATTCACCGTGATCATGTTCGCGCCGGCGGTTGCCGCCTTTCTGCTGGTGCCGGATTGGCGCTGGCGCTGGCTGCGCAGCCCCTATCCGTACCTCGCGGTCCTGATCGCAATCGCCGTGTTCTCTCCGGTCCTGATCTGGAACGTGCAGCACGACTGGGCCGCGATCCGCTTTCAGGGCGTGCGCGCCACCACCAGCTACGGCATCTCGCTCCGCACGGTCGGCGATTACATCGGCCTGCAATTCGGGTTGGTCGGTTTCGTCATGCTGCCGGTGGTGATGACAGGGCTGGTGCTGACGGCATGGCGCGGCTATCGCACGCGCGAGCCGGTCGCGATTTTGCTGTCGACCGCGGTCTTGGTGCCGTTTTTCTATTTCCTGGCGAAATCGCTGACGCTTCGGGTCGGCGACACCTGGCCGATGTTCATGTGGCCGGTCGGCTTCGCCGCTGCCGCTGTCAACCTCACCATGATGACGCGTGAAAAATGGTCGGCGCGGATGCTCAGATCGTCGCTGTTCTGGGTCAACACGGCGGTGGTGTCGGGCATCGCTTTCGTCGTGGTCGTGTTCCTCTATTACGTCGCCGCGCCCTGGAATTTGCTCGGCAAGATCGATCCGATCGGTGCCGAGTCCGGTTACGAGCAGGTCGCAGCGCGCGCGCAGGCCGCGCTGGATGAGACCGGCGCAACCTGGATCGCAACCACGGACTACCGCACCTACGCCATGATGCGCTGGCTGTTCAGGGGCCGCGTGCCCGTGATCGAGATCAACGAGCGCGGCCGCTTCCAGGATTTCCGCGATCCCGGCATGGACCGGATCAGAGAACACGCGGGCATTTATGTCGGGCGAGAGCCGGACAATCGCTCATCGCTATGGGATTCGATCCCGGCCAAGCGCGAGCAACTCGGTCAGGTCGAACGACGCTGGCGCGGCCTCGTGATGGACAATTATGTGGTAGAGAAGCTGACTGGCTGGACCCCGGAGCTGTCGCCGCCGAAGGACTCGCCGCTATTCCAGTGGCGCGTGCTGGCGGGCGAGTTCGAGAAGCGCGTGTTAGCCTGACGAGCGAAGCGAGCGCGCGCAAGCAAAGCGCTACTCCTCGTCGTCCCTCTTCCGCAACAGATCCGTCGCGAGATCCGACAACTTCGGCGGCGGCAGTGCCGCGAACGGCAGCGGCCGTGTGACGTCGATCGCAGCGAGGCCCAGCCGCGCCGTCAGCAATCCATTCAGCACGCCTTCGCCCAGCCGCTGCGATAGCTTCGCCGCAATTCCGTGGCCGAGCATCTGCTGCACCAGGCTGTCGCTAGCGGCCATGCCGCCGGTGATGGCGAGATGAGCGATGACGTGGCGGAGCAGGCGGATCATGCCGAGCGCGCCGGGGCGGCCGCCATAGAGCCGGGCAAGTTGGCGGATCAGGCGCAGCGACGCCACGAACACGAACAGCACATCGATCAGCGCGCGGGGCGAGACCGCTGTGACGATCGAGACTTTTTGCGCAGCCGACGACACCAGCCGCCGTGCCTCGATGTCCAGCGGCGACATCAATTCGCGCTCGGCAAGCCGGATCATGTCAGCGCCGTCGATGATCTCGCCGGCATGGCTCTCCAGCGCGGCGCGGGCGCGCGCGAGCCGCGGGTTCTGATGCGCGATCTTGAGCAGATCCTGCACGATGATGCGGCTCTCCTTGCGGTCGTCGCTGGCGAGCACGGCTGCTGCACGCTGATGCAGCTTCTCGATCGTTGCGAGGCGCGCCAGCCCGAACGCCTCGCGTCCGATCACCACCGCGAGCGCAAGCGCGGTGACAAACGCAAGAGCCAGTCCGACAAAGCCGAGGCTCTCGCTGCGCGCAAACAAATCCTCGATCAGATGCACCACGCCGAGCCCGATGCCGAGCAGCGTCAACCCGGCGACGCCCGACCAGAACAATGCGCCCCAGGGAAAGCCGCGTCGCGCCGGAAGCGCCGGCGCGATCGGCACCGGCAAGTTCGCCGGATCGGGCTCCGGCGTGATCTGGATGGTGGTGCGGCCGAGGCGCGCCGTCTCGTCGCCTTCGGTGACGACGACGCCGGGATCGTCGAGCCGGAACGTCGCCGGCCGCCGTGGCTTCGATCGGTTGTTCATGACAGCTTGTCTCCGATCAGGAACTGCAAGGCACGGTCGAGGCGGATGTGAGGCAGCACCGGCGCGTCGGAACCCTCGCGCTCGAGCTTTGGCGGGCGGAAGCGCAGAAAGCGAAAATCGCTCTTCGCGGCGGCCTCGGTCGAGAGCCCGCGAAACGCATCGATGCCGTTGAACAGCGGCTCGGGGTCGAGCGGCAGGTCGCCCGGAAAGGTCGCGACCTCGGTGTTGCCGTCGAAGAACTCGCCGCCGGCGCTTTCGCCCGCGGCCGGTGTCCCCAAAATCGACGGCAATTTGTCACGGCCATGCGCGACCTGCGCCTCGCGGGTAGCGCGGACGGCGGCGAGCGCGACGACGTCGATCTCCGCGCCGGTATTTTCCGCGCGCGCAACGGCACCCGAGACGGCGCGGCGCAGCACCGCCTCGAGCCGGTCGTGGCTGGAATGATGCAGATGGTCGGCCTTGGTCGCCGCGAACAGGATGCGGTCGATGCGCGGCCTGAACAGGCCGGAGAGGAACGTGCTGCGGCCGATGCGAAAGCAGTCGAGAATGCCGGCGAGTGCGGCTTCGAGATCGTGCAGCGCTTCGGGGCCGGAGTTGAATGCCGCGAGCGCATCGGCCAGCACGATCTGGCGATCGAGCCGGGCAAAATGATCCCTGAAGAACGGCCGCACCACGACGTCCTTGTAGGCCTCAAAGCGGCGCACCATCATCGCCCACAGCGATCCCTCCGGCGCCTGGCCGCCAATCGGAACGTCGAGCGGTGCAAAGGTCAGCGCCGGTGTGTCGGCGAGATTGCCCGGCATCAGGAAGCGGCCGGGCGGCAGCAGGCTCATCGCAAACCGCTCGTCGCGGCAACCTTGCAGATAGCCCCTGAAAAGCTTTGCGGCCGCCAGCGTCGCCTGCTCGTCCTCGCACGCGTCGGGCTTGAGCGTTGCGAGATGCGCGTGCCAATCCGCGGCCAGATGCGCGCGCGGCGCCTCGCGCGACAGCGCCAGGCTTTCGGCCGACCATTGCTCAAAACTCTTGTGGAGCAGCGGCAGGTCGAGCAACCATTCGCCGGGATAATCGACGATGTCGAGCGTCAGCGTGCGATCCGCGCCGTTCTGGCGCTGGTAGTCGATCACGAGCCTGAGCTCGCTGATGTCGACCGTCGAGTTCGGCCAGCGCCGCTCCTCGATCAGCGCGCGCAAATGGCTCTCATAGGCAAAGCGCGGCACGGCATCGTCCGGCTGCGGCGCCAGATGCGCCCGCGCGATCCGGCCCGATGAATAGGCCTCGAACACCGGAAACCGGCCGCCACGGGTGAGGCCGTGGATCAGCGCGGTGATGAACACCGTCTTGCCGGCCCGGGACAGGCCGGTAACCCCCAATCGTACCGTCGGATTGAAGAAATGCTCGCCGTAGTCGATCAGCGCCCGAGCCGACAGGCGCGCCTCCTCGACCATATCCTGGAAACTAAATGCCATATGAACGTCGGGAATCCCGGGCGAGGGCGAATACGCAAAAAGGACTAGTCACAAAAGTGGAAACTGTCTGAGGAAAATCAAGTTTCATACTTTCACCGCCTTTGTCGGCAAATCACCCGTTTGAACGACGCGCCGATCCCGAAACACCCATACCAGAGCGTATTGTCTCGCCTTGCGGATTGCCATGACCGTCTTCCAGTTGAAACAGCTCGCATCCACCTCCGTCCATGCCGCCGCCGACGCGATCGGCCGGAATTTTGATCGCGCCGAACTGATTGCCGATGGCGTCGTCCACGCGATCGGCGTGCTCTGCGGCATCATCGCCGCGACCGTGCTGGTGGTGCTGACGGTGCTCTATGCCGACGCGACCGACATCGTGGGGGTCTCGATCTACGTCGCCGGCCTGCTCTCGATGCTGGTGTTTTCGGCGTCCTATAATCTCTGGCCGGTCTCGCCGGCAAAATCGCTGCTGCGGCGGTTCGACCATTCCGCGATCTATCTCCTGATCGCCGCGACCTACACGCCGTTCATCCTGGAGGTGAAGGACAGCGGGTTCGCGCTGGTGCTGCTCGCCGGCGTCTGGTGCGTGGCGATGCTCGGCATCGTGCTGAAACTTCTCTACCCCGGCCGGTTCGACCGCGTGGCGGTCGGCATCTACCTCGCCATGGGCTGGAGCGGCGTGATGCTCTACGATTCCGTGGTCAAGGCGCTGCCTGCGCTGGTGCTGAGCTTCATCCTGGCGGGCGGCCTGCTCTACAGTTTTGGCGTGATCTTCCATACCTGGCGGCGGCTGCGCTTCCAGAATGCGATCTGGCACGGCTTTGTCTTGGCCGGGGCGGCGTGCCATTATACCGCGGTGCTCGACCTCGTGTTGAGCTGAGCAAGATCCGCGAAGCGGAATAAGCGAAGCGGTATAAGACAAGAGGAGACGTCGCATGCAGGTGACCGGCAAGGTCGTGGTCGTCACGGGCGGCGCCAACGGCATCGGCAAGGCGTTGTGCGAGGCGTTTCACAAGGCTGGTGCGGCCAAGGTCGTCGTCGCCGACATGGACGCCGCCAACGCGAGGGCGGTTGCAGCTACAATGAATGGCGCGGCCTTCAAATGCGACGTCGCGCAGGAAAAGGATATTTCCCACGTCATCGAGGAGACCGAGCGGCAGTTCGGCCCGATCGAATTGTTCTGCTCCAATGCCGGGATCGGCGGCGGTTTCGATCCGACGTCGGAAAATGCCGGCGGCGCGTCAGACGAGCCGTGGCAGCGAAGCTGGGCTATCCACGTCATGGCGCATGTCTATGCGGCGCGGCATCTGATCCCCCGCATGAAGGCGCGCGGCGGCGGCTATTTCCTCAACACGATCTCGGCCGCAGGCCTGCTGTCGCAGGTCGGCAGTCCCGCTTACTCCACCACCAAGCATGCGGCGGTCGGCTTTGCCGAAAACCTCGCGATCTCGCACAAGGCCCACAACATCCGCGTCTCGATCCTCTGCCCGCAGGGCGTCGACACCAACATGCTGCGCGCGATCCCCAAGGGCCCGCAATCCGGCGACGGCGATCTCACTCCGGAGCAGGTCGCGAAGGACGTGCTCGCCGGCCTCGATCAGGAGACCTTTTTGATCCTGCCGCACCCGCAGGTGCTCGGCTACATGCGCAAGAAGACCGAGAATTACGACCGCTGGATCGGCGGTATGGCCAAGATCCAGGCGAAGATGCGGGACGAATTCGGGACGTAGGGAGCGCGCACGACAACTTCAGTGTCGTCCTGGCGAAGGCCAGGACCCATACCGCGTGATCTAACTGGAGCGCGCGGTCGCAATACCAAATGAAAAGCCTTCGCCAAGCTACCTCTTGGGGTAATGGGTCCTGGCTTTCGCCAGGACGACGACATGAAATCGCAGCGCGCTGCTAATGCTTCTGCCCGTACAGCACCGGCACCGCCGAATCCACGACCACCTCCACAAGGCTCGTCCCCGCAAACGCCAGCCCGCGCTTCAGCGCCTCGCCAAGCTCCGCCGCCTTGCTCACCCGCACTGCATGGCAACCCATGCCTTCGGCGAGCCGCACGAAATCGATCCCCGGCAGCTCGAGCCCCGGCACGTTGCGCACCTGCATCACCTGGCTGAACGAACGCATCGCGCCGTAGCCGGAATTGTTGATGACGACGATCGTGAGCGGCAGCTTGCGCTGCGCTGCGGTCCACAGCGCCTGGATCGAGTACATCGCCGAGCCATCGCCGATCAGGCACACCGTGCGGCTCTTCGGCTTGCCGAGCGCCATGCCGACCGCGGCGGGCAGGGAGTGGCCGAGGCCGCCGCTTGCCATGGTGTAAAAGCTGTCCTGGCCGCGCATCGGCATGAATTTTTGCATCGCCGGCCGGTGCGAGGGCGCTTCCTCGACCAGTGACGCGCCTTCCGGCATCGCCTGCGACAACGAGTGCAACAGAAATTCGACCGGCAGCGGATCGGCAGCCTGTGGCGCCGGCGGCAGCGTGCGGCCGGTCGGCATGGCGCGTTTGCTCTCCGGCAACAGGTCGAGCAACGCGCTTAGCGCCGGCTTCATCGTCGCGATGATGCTGGTGCCGACCGGCGTCACCGCCGCGGCATCCGGGTCATCGGTGATCTGGAAAATCGCCGCACTGCCGTCGAAGATCGCGGCGTGGCCTTCGACGTGGAAGGTGAAAACCGGCGCGCCGATGACGACAATGAGATCGTGCTCGCGCAGCGCGTCCGATAATTGCGCCGGCGACGCATGCAGGAAACCTGCGAACTGCGGATGCCGCTCGGGGAACGAGCAGCGCGCCGAGAACGGGCTAACCCAGACGCTGGCCTTCGCCTTCTCGGCGACGCGCACCATCAGGTCGACGGCGCCGGCGCGGTCGACGCCGGGCCCAACGACGACGGCGGGGTGCTTGGCCGAGGCCAGTGCTGCGACCAGCGCCTTCATTGCATCAGGCTCGGGGCCGATCTCGCGGCTGACCTTGCGCGCTTCGACGGGAGCTGCCGCATGGGCCCAGTCGTCGACCGGGATCGACACGAAGGTCGGCCCGCATGGCGGCTGCATCGCTGTGTAATAAGCGCGCGCGATCGCCGCCGGCACGTCCTCGGGCCGCGCCGGCTCGACGCTGTACTTTACGTAGGGCCGCGGAAATTCGGACGCGCGCTCCGCAAACAGGAACGCCTGCAAGGGAAGGATCGAACGTGCCTGCTGGCCCGCGGTGATCACCAGCGGCGTCTGGTTGCGATGCGCGGTGTAGATGTTGCCCAGTGCGTTGCCGACGCCGGCCGCCGAATGAAGATTGACGAAGCCGGCATTGTGTGTCGCCTGCGCGTAGCCGTCGGCCATGCCGACGGCGCTCGCTTCTTGCAGCGCCAGCACGTAGTCGATGTCATCGGGCCAGTCGCTCAGGAACGGCAGCTCGGTCGAGCCGGGATTGCCGAACACCCTGTCGATGCCGAACGAGCGCAGCAGGTCGAGCGTCGCCTGCTTCACGGTGACGGATTTGCTGCCGGTCCTGCCGTTCTTGGACATTGGTTTCCGTCCCCTGTTATTTATCGACGCTCCCAGCCCCACGTCATTGCGAGGAGCCCTTGCGACGAAGCAATCCAGACTATCTCCGCGGAAAGATTCTGGATTGCTTCGCTGCGCTCGCAATGACGAGGATTACCACACCGCCGTGCCCTTCATGGTCGGCTGTCCCTCCGCGTTCGCGGTCCACAGCTCCATGCCGGCCTCGGTCTCGTTGGCGTTGATGGAAAACTCGCTGCCTTCGAACAGCGGCTGCACGCCGCGATAGGTGAACTTCGTCGGCGCCTTGCCGCCGCGCAGCTTCGCCGCCATCTCGATGATGAACGTGGCCTGCAACGGTCCGTGGAAGATCAGGCCCGGATAGCCCTCGACCGCAGTGACGTAATCGCGGTCGTAATGGATGCGGTGGCCGTTGAAGGTCAGTGCAGAATAACGAAACAGCAGCACGGGATCCGACACGTAGGTCTCGCGATGCTGCGCCTGCGCCTGCGCCTGCGGCGGCGGAGGCGGGGCCTTTGTGGTCGTGGCCTGCGTGGTTGTCATCTCGCGATAGACGATGTCCTGGCGCTCGCGGATGGCGACGCCGCGCGGCGAGGAGATGCTGTGCTCGACCGAGACGAAGCACAGCGTGCCGGTCGATCCTGTCTTTACCTGCACATCGACGATGCGCGAGGTCCGCGTCGATTCATCACCGACGCGCAGGGGCTGAAAAAATTCGATCTCGCCGCCGGCCCACATCCGGCGCGGCAGCGGCACCGGCGGCAGGAAGCCGCCGCGGGTGGGGTGGCCGTCTGGGCCGAGCATCGACATCGGAAACACCGGCTGGGCCAGGCACCAATGCACCGTGAACGGCGCCGCATCGCCAGCCTTGGGCGCGCCGACCTCCTGGAACAGCGTCGCGCGCAAACCCTTGACGAGCTGCGCGGTGACGGTGTCGGTCGCTTCTTCGCTGCGGCCGATCCATTGCCTGAGATGATCGATGTCGAGCTTCCCGGTCATGACGCCTCGCTCTGGTTATTTCCTGGATTGGGGATTTTCGCCGATGCCGGGCACCGCGCCATAGGCGCGCGTCTCGCCGACAATGATCGGCGCCGGCGCGGGATAGCTGACACGTCCCTGCGGCGTGTCGACCTCGATGCGGCGCAGATGCGGATGGTTGGTGAGGTCGGCCATGGTGTTGACCTCGGCAAAGGCGATATCGGCATCGGACAGCCGCTTCAGCAATTCATCGCGCGTCATCTTGCCGAAGGCATCCGCGACCGTCTGGTCGGTGAAGTCGCGGTTGCGCACGCGCTCGACCATATTGGCGACGCGGGGATCGGAGGACAAATCCGGTTGGTCCAGCACTTTTGCGCAAAGCGTCTTCCACTCGCGCTCGCTCTGGATCGAAATCAGAATGTCCTTGCCGTCGCTGGAGGTGAACACGCCGTAGGGTGCGATCGAGGGATGACGCAGGCCCATGCGCTTCGGTGGATTGCCGGCTTCGGAGTTGAGCAGCGGCACGGTGCACCAGTCCGCCATCACGTCGAACATGGAGATGCGGATGTCGGCGCCCTTGCCGGTGCGCCCGCGCCCGATCAGCGCTTCCAAAATCGCCGCATGCGCCGTGGCACCAGTTGCAACGTCGACAATCGACATGCCGACGCGCGAGGCGCCGTCGGGATTGCCCGTGATCGAAGCCAGTCCGCTCTCGGCCTGGATCAAGAGATCATAGGCCTTGCGGTGCGCGTAGGGGCCCTCGTCGCCATAGCCGGTGATCGTGCACGAGATCAGTTTTGGATAATCCTGCAGCAGCCGCTCGCGCGAAAAGCCGAGCTTGTCCATCGAGCCCGGCTTGAGGTTCTGGATCAGCACGTCGGCGCTCGCGATCAGCCTCTCGAGCTCAGCGCAGCCTTCCTTGGTGGCGAGATCGACCACCGCCGATTGCTTGCCGCGGTTGAGCCACACAAAGTAGCTGCTTTGCCCCTTGGCCGCCGCGTCATAGCCGCGGGCGAAATCGCCTTCCGGCCGCTCGATCTTGATGACTTCCGCGCCGGCGTCCGCCAGGCGCGACGAGCAGAACGGCGCTGCCACGGCCTGCTCGACCGCAATCACCCTGATCCCGTCAAGAGCTCCCATGATGCGGCCTCAATACGAGCGGGGCATACCGAGCACGTGCTCGGCGATGAAGGACAGCACGAGGTTGGTCGAGATCGGGGCGACCTGGTAGAGCCGCGTCTCGCGGAACTTGCGCTCGACGTCGTACTCCTCGGCGAAGCCAAAGCCGCCATGGGTCTGGACGCAGGCATTCGCTGCTTCCCAGGACGCATCGGCCGCCAGCATCTTCGCCATGTTGGCTTCAGCGCCGCAGTCGAGCAGGGCCTCGTATTTCCGCGTCGCTTCCTTCACCATCAGCTCGGCCGCACGCATCGCGGCGTAGGCCTTGGCGATCGGAAACTGGACGCCTTGATTTTGGCCGATCGGCCGGCCGAAAACGCTGCGCTCCTTGGCGTAGTTGGTGGCCTTGGCGATGAACCATTTGGCGTCGCCGACGCATTCGGCCGCGATCAAGATGCGTTCGGCATTCATGCCGGAGAGGATGTAGCGAAAGCCCTTGCCTTCCTCGCCGATCAGATTTTCCGCCGGCACCTTCATGTCGGTGAAGAACACTTCGGTGGTGGCATGGTTCATCATGGTGCGGATCGGACGGATCTCGAGACCCTTGTCCTTGGCTTCGCGCATGTCGACGATGAACACGGAAAGGCCGTCGGTGCGCTTCTTGACCTGGTCCTTCGGCGTGGTGCGCGCCAGCAGGAGCATCAGGTCGGAATGCTCGGCGCGGCTGGTCCAGATTTTCTGGCCGTTGACGATGTAGCCGGCATTGCCGTCCTTGCGCGCAAACGTCTTCAGCGAGCTGGTGTCGGTGCCGCTGGTCGGCTCGGTGACGCCGAACGCCTGCAGCCGCAGTTCGCCGCTTGCGACCTTCGGCAGGTATTTTGCCTTCTGCTCGTCATTGCCGTGCCGAAGCACGGTGCCCATCGTGTACATCTGGGCATGACAGCCGCCGCCGTTGCAGCCCGCGCGCTGGATTTCTTCGAGGATTGCGGCGGCCGCAGAAAGCTTGAGCCCTGCGCCGCCATATTCCTCGGGGATCAGCACCGAGAGATAACCGGCCTCGGTCAGCGCATCGACGAACGCCTTGGGGTAGGCCATCTCACGGTCGAGCTTGCGCCAGTATTCGCCGGGAAACTGCGCGCAGAGCTTTGCGACGGCTTCGCGGATGTCGGCATGATCTTCGCTGTGGTGTTCTTCACTCATGGCGTTTTCCGTTGGGTGCGGCAGTTAAGATAACGCCGGCCGATCCTCTGGCGTTGTGAAAACAATGCCAGCCCCCTATGCTCATTTGCTATAGCGTATGGAGTAGCCTTCCAGGATTGGCAAGCATGGATTTCCGTCAGCTCAGGACCTTCAGTTGTGTGGCGGAGCTCGGCAGCCTCTCCAAGGCGTCCGACACGTTGCGCGTGGCGCAGCCGGCGCTCAGCCGGCAGATCAAGCTGCTGGAACACGAGCTGCGCATCGAATTGTTCACTCGCAACGGCCGCGGCATGGTGCTCACGGACGCCGGCCGCCTGTTGCTGGCGCGCACCTCCGGCATCGTGCGGCAGATCGACCAGATCCGCGACGACATCCAGTCGTCCAAGGGGCCGCCATCTGGCCAGGTCGTGCTCGGCCTGGTTCCGACCGTGAGCTGCGTGCTGTCGGCGCGCTTCGCACGGCGCTGCGTCGAAAAATTTCCCGGCATTTCGCTGCGCATCGTCGAGAGCTACAGCGGTCATCTGGTCGAATGGCTGCATCGCGGCGAGATGGATCTCGCCATCCTCTACGGCCGCTCCGCCGATCTGCATCTCAACGTCGAAAGCCTCGGCCGCGACAACATCGTTGCGGTCGGGCCGCGCGGTTGTGGCTTGGCGCGCAAGAAGAGCGTCGATGTCGGCTGGCTGCTGCGGCAACGGCTGGTGCTGCCCAGTCATTCCCACGGCCTCCGCGCGCTGATCGAGCACGCGGCCGCCCAGCGCAAGATCAAGCTCAACATCCAGCTCGAGGCGGATTCGTTCCGCGTGCTCACGAGTCTCGTCGAGGAAGGCCTCGGCTTCGCGCTGCTGCCGCCCTCGTCGGTCCACGGCGAGGTCGCGGACGGGCGGCTGGAAACCGCTGTCGTCTCGAAGCCGATGACGCGCGAGCTCATATTCGCCTCTCCGATCGACCGTCCGGTTTCGACGGCCTCGCTCGCCGTCACCGCCCTCCTGCGCGAGGAGGTCACCGCCTGCCGCAAGGACGGCGTGTGGGACATCAAGTTGAGCTAGATGCTTTCAGTGCGGTTTAGGACAGAAGGCCGTGTGCGACCCATCGCATATTGTGCGAGCTGTCATGCCGGAATTTTATATCCGCGCGAAAGGTGTTCATCCTCATCCTGGGGAGCGCGCTCTTGCGCGCGTCTCGAAGGATGCAGGCCCCGCTCTCGGCCTCGCCCTTCGAGACGCCCGCTTCGCAGGCTCCTCAGGGTGAGGGGATAGAGTTGAACGCGCCGCAATGACGGCGTAGCCGCCTACCCCGGAATCCTTACCGGCAGCGACTCGTACCCCTTGATGAAGCTCGAATAGATCCGCTTCGGCTCGCCCACCACCTCGATGCGGTCGAAGCGCTTCAGCATCTCCTCCCAGACGATCTTGAGCTGCAGCTCGGCGAGGCGCATGCCGACGCAGCGGTGGATGCCGAAGCCGAAGGAGAGGTGGGTGCGCGGCCGCGGGCGGTCGATGACGAAATCGTTCGGCCTCTCGAACATCCCCTCGTCACGGTTGCCCGAGACGTACCACATCACGACGCGGTCGCCTTTCTTGATGTGCTTGCCGCCGATCTCGGTATCCTCAAGCGCGGTGCGCCGCATATGCGCGAGCGGGGTCTGCCAGCGGATCACCTCGGGCACCATGGAATCGATCAGCGCCGGATTCTGCCGCAGCATGTCATACTGGTCCGGGTTCTCGTTCAGCGCCAGCACCGAGCCGGTCATGGTATTGCGGGTGGTGTCGTTGCCGCCGACGATGAGCAGGATGATATTGCCCATGAGGTTGTCGGGGTCCATGAAGCGCGTGGCGTCGTTGTGTGCCATCAGCGACAACAAATCGTTGCGCGGCGCGGAGTTGACGCGCTCGTTCCAGAGCTTGGACATGTAGGCGTAGCATTCGTCCATCTCGCGGCGGCGCTCTTCGGCCGAGGCCACGATGCCGCTCTTGGGCAGGGCGGTCGCGACATCCGACCAGCGCGTCAGCTTGCGCCGTTCTTCCCAGGGGAAATCGAACAGGGTGGCCAGCATCTGCGTCGTCAGCTCGATCGAGACGCGCTCGACGAAATTGAAGGTTTCGTTGCGCGGCAGGTTGTCGAGCACGGTCTGCGCGCGCTGGCGGATCAATTTTGCCAGTTCGTCCAGATGCGTCGGCGTGAACATCGGCGACACCGTCTTGCGCTGCGACGAATGCCGCGGCTGGTCCATCGCGATGAAGCTGGGCCAATCATAACCCTCAGGCACGTCGCGGATTCCGATACCGCCGAGCGTCGAATCGGAAGAGAACAGGCTGTGGTTGGTGTCGACATGCATGATGTCGTTGTACTTCACCACCGACCAATACGGGTCGATCGGCGCATTGGTGCAGTAGTGCACCGGCTCTTCCTGGCGCAGCCGTTCGAACCACGGCCACAGGGTGTCGTCCTGGAACAGCCTGGGCGCGCCGGGATGGAACTGCGCCAGCGGTGTCGCATAGGCCTCCTCGCGGGCCCTGCGCATGCGTTCGGCCTTGTCCACGTTAACCGGCGCTTGGATGTTCATGGTCGTGGCTCCAGTTGGTTCTTCCTTCGCCTCACGCCGTAATCTTCACCGGCAGCGTCTCGAGTCCCTTCACGAAACTCGAATAGACCCGCTTGGGTTCGCCGACCACGTCGATATGGTCGAATCGCTTGAGGATCTCTTCCCAGATAATCTTGAGCTGGAGTTCGGCAAGCCGCAAGCCGACGCAGCGGTGGATGCCGAAGCCGAACGAGAGATGGGTGCGCGGACGGGCGCGGTCGATGATGAACTCGTAGGGCTTTTCGATCGCGTCGGCGTCGCGGTTGCCCGAGACGTACCACATCACGACCTTGTCACCTTTCTTGATCTGCTTGCCCCGGAACTCGAAGTCCGCAAGCGCGGTGCGGCGCATATGAGCCAGCGGCGTCTGCCAGCGGATCACTTCCGGCACGAAGCTGTCCAGCAGTGCGGGGTTTTCGCGCAGCTTGCGATATTGCTCCGGATGCTGGCTCAGCGCGTGGAGCGAGCCCGACATGGTGTTGCGAGTGGTGTCGTTGCCGCCGACGATCAAAAGGACGAGATTGCCGAGGAAGTTTTTCGCGTCCATGTCGCGCGTCGCGGCACCATGCGCCATCATCGACAGGAGGTCGCTCTTCGGCGGCTGTGCGATGCGCTCCTTCCAGAGCCGCGCGAAATAGCCCGCGCATTCGGTCAGCTCCGCCTGACGCTCGTCCTCGGTGGCGACGAGGCCGTCGGGTCCGGGAATGGTGGTCGCGATGTCCGACCAGCGCGTCAGCTTGCGGCGATCCTCCCAGGGGAAGTCGAACAGCACGGCGAGCATCTGCGTGGTGAGCTCGATCGAGACATGGTCGACCCAGTCGAACACCTCGCCGCGCGGCAGATTGTCCAGGCACTCGGCCGAGCGCTCGCGGATGCTCAGCGCCAGATTGTCCAGATGCGTCGGCGTGAACATCGGCGCCACGGTCTTGCGCTGCGCCGCGTGGCGCGGCGGGTCCATCGAGATGAAGCTCTCGCGGCGCAGTTCCGGATCGATGTCGCGAATGGTGATGCCGCCGAGCGAGGAGGCCGAGGAGAAGACCGAATGATTGGTCTCGATCTCCATGATGTCGTTGTAGCGCGTCACCGACCAATACGGCCCGAACATCGAGTCCTTGCAGTAGTGCACGGGATCTTCGCGGCGCAGGCGATCGAAATAGGGCCAGAACGTATCGGTCCTGAACAACTCAGGATCGCCCGGGTCGAATTGCTCCAGCGGCAGTGACGTCGCACGCTCGCGCAATGCGTCGAGCTTTGCCGCGCTCTCGATGGTCCCGTGCATGACCGTTCTCCCTGGCGTGAACCGCGCGTTCTCGTTGAATTCTGCGCTGCGGTATTTGATTTGCAATTACAGCCGGTTGTCTGCGTCGGAGCAAGGGAGAGTTTTGCCACATCCAACCTTCACGAAAGCGTCGGACGGCCGTCACGCCGCCCCGCGAACGTGATCTCGCGCACTCCGTTGGGCGGGGAATCGCGCAAGAAATCGACTGGAATCGAGCCAAATCGAACCCGGCCATCTTGGGGATCGACTAATCTCTGATCTATAGTTTGATCGAACCAGGTCCGCACCCCGAGGTTGCTGCCGTGAACGATATGCAATGGGCCCCCATCGGCTCCGAACCCTTACCGCCGCCGCTGCCGTCCACGCGGGTCGATTTCACCGGCAACCGCACCGAGTTTCGCAAATTGGTCACCAAGGGTGCCCTGCTGGAGCTCGTTACCTTCGGCTTCTACCGGTTCTGGCTCGTCACCGACATCCGCCGTCATCTGTGGGCGAACACCGCGATCGATGGCGATGCCGCCGAATATACCGGCCGGGCTAAGGAGCTGCTGGTCGGCTTTCTGTTCGCGCTCGCGATCCTGGTGCCGATCTATCTCGCCTATTTTCTCGTCGGCATCGAGTTCGAGCGCTGGCAGGGTTTTGCCTCGACGCCGCTGTTCATCAGTTTCTACGCCTTCGGCCAGTTCGCGATCTTTCGCGCGCGGCGCTATCGCCTGACGCGCACGGTCTGGCGCGGCGTGCGGTTTTGGATGGACGGATCGGGCTGGGCCTATTCGTTCCGCGCCATGCTGTGGGGCCTGCTGGTGTTTCTGACGCTTGGTCTCGCATTACCGTGGCGCGAGGCGTCGCTCGAACGCTACAAGATGCGGCACACCCATTTCGGCGATTTGCGCGGCGAATTCGCAGGCGACGGCTGGACGTTCTTCAAGCGGGGCTGGTGGCTGTGGCTGCTCAGCCCGATCGCGGTGGTGATCTTTCCGCTCGCGCCGTTCTTCTATGCCGAGTTCAAGGCGCGCGAATGGCGCTGGTGGCTCGACGGCATCCGCATCGGTGGCGTCAGCCTGTCCTCGGATTTGCCACACCACGCATTCTACGGCCTGTACTGGAAGGTGATCGGCTGGTGGACGCTGCTCTCCGCCATCTTCGGCGCCTATATCGGCGGAGCGACCATGCTCGTCGTCACGCTGAGCGGCCTTTCGGTCGAGCAGGCGTTGGGGCCCGGCAATGCCGCCAAGAGCATCCCGACGCTGGTGATGATGGTCGTCGGCTATTTCGCACTCGCCCTAGCGGTCAACATTGTCATGCGCGTCTATCTCCAGCGCGATCTCTGGGCCAAGGTGCTGGAAACCGTCGATGTGCACAACATCACGGCCGCGGCGGATGTGCGTGGGAGCGGCGAGCTCGCCAGCGCACTCGGCGAAGGTTTTGCCGATGGACTCGATGTCGCGGGATTTTGAGCTGTGAGTGAGTTGCCCACCGATGTCCCGGCGCAGTCCGCAAAGCCGACCATCTTCTTCGACGGCGTGTCGAGCCGCAGGCGGCAGGTGACGCTGGTGCTCGGCGACGCGCTGGAGATCCTCGAAGAGGGCGGGACGCCCGTTGTCTGGCCCTATACCGACATCCGTCGCGCCGACAGCCCGGCCGGCATTTTGCGGCTCGCCTGCGCTTCCGCGCCGCCGCTGGCACGGCTGGAAATTCGCGACGCTCTGCTCGCCTCAGACGTGACCGTCCGCTGCGTACGGCTCGACGAGCACCAGACTTCGCGCCGCGGCGTCGCAAAAATCGTCGGCTGGTCGATGGCTGCCGCCGTCTCCATCGTCTGCGTCGTGCTGTTCGGTGTGCCGCTCGCTGCCGACCGCCTCGCGCCGCTGGTGCCGAAACCAATCGAGCGGCGCATTGGCGATGCGTCGGAGGTTCAGGTCAAGACCATCTTCGGCCGCAATCTGTGCGAGGATGCGGCGGGGAAAGCGGCCTTCATCAAATTCGTCAATCGGCTGCGCGATGCCGCCGGCCTCGACGACGATTCCATGACCGCCGGCGTGCTGCCGACCCCGGTGCCGAACGCGTTCGCGCTGCCGGGCGGCAAGGTCTTCGTGCTGAAGGGCCTGCTCGACAAGGCCGAAAACCCCGACGAGCTCGCCGGCATCCTCGCCCACGAGCTCGGTCATCTCAAGCACCACGACAACATGCGCGGCCTGATCTACAACGGCGGCACCTCGTTCCTGATCGGCCTGTTGTTCGGCGACGTCACCGGCTCGAGCGCCGTGATCTTCGCCTCGCGCAGCGTGGTCGAGGCTTCCTATTCGCGCGAGGCCGAGACCGCTGCGGATACGTTTGCCATCGAGATCATGCACAAGCTCGGCCGCTCGCCGAAGCCCGCGGCCGAACTGATGTTCCGCATCACCGGCAAGGAAGGCGGCGGCCTCACGTCGATCCTCGCGAGCCATCCGCTGACCGAGGACCGCCTCGCCCGCATGACGAAAGAAGACCGCCCCGCCAGCGGCCCGCCGCTTCTCACGGATACGGAGTGGCAGTCGCTGAAGTTGATTTGCGGCAGCGGGAAGATCTGAGCTTCGCCTTATCGCGTCCCATAGGCGCGGTCGCCAGCGTCGCCGAGGCCCGGCAGGATAAAGCCGTTCTCGTCGAGACCTTCATCCACCCCGGCCGTCCAGATCGGGACGTCCGGATGCAATCCGCGCAGCCGTTCCAGTCCCTCCGGCGCGGCGATCAGGCAGGCCAGCCGAATATCCTTGGCGCCACGCTCCTTCAGCCGATCGATTGCGGCGACGGCCGTGTTGGCGGTCGCAACCACAGGCGTCACCACGATTGCGAGGCGTTCGCCGAGGTCGGACGGCGATTTGAAGAAGTATTCGACCGCGGCAAAACTGTGCGGCTCGCGGTAGAGCCCGATATGCGCGACGCGCGCGGTCGGCACCAAATCCATCATGCCGTCGACGAAAGTCGTGCCGGCGCGCAGCATGGGAACGAACACCAGCTTCTTGCCCGCGATCTTGGCCGAGTGCATCCGTGCCAGCGGCGTGTCGACCACGACGTCGGTGAGCGGCAGGTCGCGCGTCACCTCGTAGCACAGGAGCATGCCGATCTCCTTGATCAGTTCGCGGAATGACTTTGTCGAAATGGACTTGTCCCGCACCAGCGTCAGCTTGTGCTGCACCAGCGGATGATCGACGATCGTGACGCCTTCCATAGTGGATGCTCTTGCTTTTTCCCTTCTCCCCTTGTGGCAGAAGGTGGCGCGAAGCGCCGGATGAGAGGTCTGTTTCCGCGAATTCAAACGATCTGGTTATCAGAACACCGTGCCGTCGCTGATCACCTTGAGCGGCGGCGAACCGTCGGGCCGGCGGGAGAACGCGATGGCGCGGCCCGCGGCCCAGGTGCCGCCTTCCAGAATGCTGGCGAGCGGCAATGTATCGGGGGTGCGGCCGAGTTTTGCGCGAACCAGTTCGGCAAGCCGGTCGAGCAGCGCCACGGTCAGCGCGCGCCACTCCACGACGAGAGCTGAATCCACCGCATGCGCGCGCTCGGCGTCAGCCGCATCGCGCAGGCGCAGCACCTCGTGATCGACGAACAGGCCGCCATTGCGGTATTCGGCAAGCCCGGTCAGGCCGTCGATGTCGGTGACATTGAATCCGGCGCGCTGGAGCGGCTCGATCAGCGAGTAGCTCAGCCATTGCGATAGCTTGTGCAAGGGCACAAGGCCCGCAGTCGCATCGTCCGTCTTGATTGCAGGATGGCGCCAGCAATCTCCGAGCGGAATTCCCGCAAGTTCCAGCCGCGAAGGCCAGATCGGTCCGAGCTGGTTCAGCACGGCGGACAGGATCGCGGGTGCGGGAAGCGCGCCGCCATTCGCCTGCGCCGCGATGTGATCGAACAGGCCCCCCGGCCGCGGCGTGTCGTGCGAGCCGAACACGTCCGCTCGCTCCGCCACCAGCTTGCCCAGACGCCGCAGCAGATCGGTGCGTCCTTCGAGCCCGAGCAGCGGATTGGCATCGCTCACCTGAAAGGCGGCTGTGAGCGCGGCGAGCGGCAGTTTTGCGAGCACGTCAGCATCGGTCCTGAACGGTACGCTGGCATCGCGGGAAAAGAGGCCGCTCGCGAACATGTCGAGGCTTGCGATCGCAAGCCCTTCGGATCGGCCAATGCCCTGTCCCGTCACGGCGTCGCGGTATCGCCACGCCGCACCCGCGCCGGCATCGAGCAGCACGCTGACGATGGCAAGGTCAAACTCCGCACGCGCTCGCGCCGCGCGATCGGGCCATGAGGCCGCGTCCGCAAGTCGCGCCCAGCGGTCGATGCCACCGAACACGAAATGCCGCCACCGCGCGTGGAACGGGATCTCAAGCGTCGGATAAGCTTTTCGCGTGACCGCGAGCACGGCCTCCGCAACGCCGTCCATGCGATCGAGATCGATCGTGAAATGCGTCAGCCCGCCGTTCAGGCCGATCTCGAGCATCTCGCCGGCACGCGCGCGAACCGCTGCTGCGCTGAGCAGCGAACGGGCCTGAAATTCCAAAGCGTCTGCCATCAATTGATCAGTATTTTTCCAACGAACGCCCGACCACGTCGTCGACGTCCTTCGCCGGCCCGATGTCGTCCGAATAATAGCCGGCGGCCTTCTTCGCGGCGATCTCGACATAGGCGTCGGCCGGGATCAGCTCTGGTGGGATCGGCACGCGCTCGACGATGTCGATTCCCTGCGAGGTCAGCGCGTCGTGCTTCATGTCGCTCATCGACAAGAAGCGGTCGATGCGCTTCAGGCCGAGCCAGTGGATCGTGTCAGGCATCAATTGCTGGAAGCGCGCGTCCTGGACGCCGGCGACGCATTCGGTGCGCTCGAAATAGGCGGCGGCCGCATCGCCGTCCTCCTGGCGCTTGCGCGCATTGTAGACCAGGAATTTCGTGACCTCGCCGAGCGCGCGGCCTTCCTTGCGGTTGTAGATCACGAGCCCGAGCCCGCCCTCCTGGGCGCCGCGCGCGGATTCCTCGATGCCGTGGATGAGATAGGGACGGCAGGTGCAGATGTCGGAGCCGAACACGTCGGAGCCGTTGCACTCGTCATGGACGCGGCAGGTGATCTTGGTGCGATGGTCGGGCAGCTTGGTGACGTCGCCGAACATGTAGATCGTGGTGCCGCCGATCGGCGGCAGAAACACCTTCATGTCCGGCCGCGTCACCAATTCGGGGAACATGCCGGCAGTCTGCTCGAACAGCGTGCGCCGCAGCTCGGTCTCGTTGGTCGCAAAGCGTTCCGCAAGGCCGGGCAGATACCAGACCGGATCGATCGCGATCTTCACCACCGACACGCTGCCATTGGCGTGGACGACATCGCCGTCGGCGCGCAGGCGTTTTGCGGCGAGCGCCTCGCGGATCTCCGGCAGGTCCAGCCGCGCGCGCGTTACCGCGATGCTCGGTCGAATGTCGATGCCCTCGGCGATGTCCTTGCCGAAATTCTCGGCGACGAGATGCCCCCAGGGATCGAGCGCGACGATTTTTGCGGGATCGCTCCATTGCGGAAACGGCCCGATGGTCGCCGCGGGAAAGGTGTTGGTGAGATCGGGACGCCGGATAGGATCGAGCGCGCCGGCGGACACTGCGAGCGCCCGGTACATCGCATAGGAGCCGCCATGGCTGCCGATCACGTTGCGATCCCCTGCGCGCGACACCGTGCCGATGATCGGCCCGCGGGCGCGTGCGTCGGCGGCGCCCCAGTGGATCGGGAAGGCGGCCTTCCGGCCCGGCTCCGGATGGGAGGTCAGGCGGATGTGTTCTGTACGGTTCGCGCGGCTCATGACCAAACTCCTAAAAAACCAACGGCCCGCCGCTCGGACGGGCCTGGCTCGGTCGCGTTGCCGGTCCGGTCACCGGCGGCGCAAGATCAATCCAACATATTGTAGCGGTGAGCTGCGATAGACAAGTTAATCGTGCCCGCGCAGGCTCGCCCTTGCCGATGCTGTTCATACAGGTATTCGCGCGCTATGACCGGCGCGCGACGCCGGCACGGGCCACGGGCTGTGAGCTATATCTATGTAATTGTTTGTGTTTTTAAAGGGGCGGGCGTCCCGTGGTGCGCCTAAGCCAGTTGCCGCTCGCCCCCGGGCGTCCGGATCACCGCGCGAAACGACGGCTCGGGCTCACGGCTGAAACGGATACGCGGATCGTCCAGAAAGCCCGTCAGCGACGACCGGATCGTGTCCGCCTCGGGGTGCCATATCTCGAACGCCAGCAGCGCGCAGCCGAGGTCGGGCATGCGCGAGGCCGGATGCGGGCCGGCCGGCCACTCAATCACGGTCGGAAACGCGCCATCGAACGGCATCGAGCCGTCGGGCGGGACGGAGATCAGCCATTCGAGATTGCCGCGCGTCACAGGGATCGCCGGCCGGGCGGCTTGCGGGATCTTCGCAAGCGCTGATGCGATATCGGATGTGCTCACGACCCAGGTCATCAGCCGCGGCGAGGATGCGAGCGCTGCATGCGTTCGCGGATCGTCCATCGCGAACCAGCGCGGCCGGGTCGGCGCCGGGGCCGACGGGTTCGGCGCGATGACTTCGAGGAACGCCGTCTCGCTCAGCCGCAGCAGATGATTATGCGTTCCCATCAGCGGATGCGCACCGCCGGCCGGCGGCGCGATGCCGAGCGCCTGCTCGACATAGGCAACGCCCTCGGCAAGGTCGTTGGCGGCGACGGTGATGTGGTCAAGACGAAGCATGGTCAACATCTTGCACAAATTGGCCGCGTCTACACCATCCAAACAGGTGACTGGATAAAACCGGCATATTCGGACATATCGACAGATCGGCTCTGTCTCCGGAGAACGCCATGCCTGCCGCCAGCTACGTAGACCCCCGCAACGCAAAGCTCTATCCGCTGGACCAGCCGCGCTGGTGCTCGGACGAGCGCACGCCTCTGCTGGTGACGCCGGGGGCGGGCATATCGCGCGAGGACATTGAGCCCCGCACCCGATCGCTCTGGCGCTACCGGGCGGCGTTGCCGGTCGAGATCGCAAAGCCGATCACGCTCGGCGAAGGCTGCACGCCGCTGGTGCAGCAGGATTGGGGTGACCTGCGCCCGTTCTTCAAGCTCGAATGGTTCAACCCGACCGGCAGCTTCAAGGACCGCGGCTCGGCGGTGATGCTGTCCTTCCTCCGCCAGATCGGTGTCGACGCCATTCTGGAGGATTCATCCGGCAATGGCGGCTCGTCGATGGCGGGGTTGGGTGCCGCCGGCGGCATGCGCGTGAAGATTTTGGCGCCGGCATCCACGTCGCCAGCCAAGATCGCGCAGGTGCGTGCCTATGGTGCGGCGGTGCAGCTCGTCGAGGGCCCGCGCGAGGAGTCCGAGGCGGAAGCCATTCGCCAGTCCAGCCAGACCTTTTACGCCAGCCACAATTGGCAGCCGTTCTTTCTCGAAGGCACCAAATTGCTCGCCTATGAGATCTGGGAAGATTTCGGCTTTCGCGCCCCCGACAACGTCATTGTCCCCGTCGGCGCCGGCAGCTCGCTTCTCGGTTGCGCCTTCGGCTTCCGCGAGTTGCTGAGGGCAGGCCAGATCGCAAAGCTGCCGCGGCTGTTCGCGGCGCAGCCTCAAAACTGCTCGCCGATCGATGCGAGTTTTCAGGCGGGCGTTGACACGCCTGTCGCGCGCGAGGTGAACAAGACCATCGCCGAAGGCACCGCCATCAAGAATCCCTTGCGCCTGCGCGAGATCATCGGCGCCTTACGCGAGAGCGGCGGCGGCACCGTTGCGCTCACGGAGGATGAGATCGTCGCCGCCCTGCGCCGCCTGGCACGGCAGGGCCTGTTCGGCGAGCCGACCAGCGCCAGTGCGGCCGCGGCCCTGGAAAAACTATCCGCCACAGGCGCCATCAAGGCGAACGAGACCACGGTCGCGGTGCTGACCGGCACCGGCCTGAAGGCCGCGACCACAGTTGCCGATCTCGTGCAGTAGGGCTGGCGCGACCGCCTTTGCGGTGCGTTGAACCTTTGGCATCCTTGGTTAGCCTCATGAAAACTGACGTCGAGCGAAGGGAGAGTTCCATGACCGCACAAGACCCGTTTGCTGGTTTCAAGGCAGTCCAGAAGGAGGCCTGGTCGCTGTTCACGCCAATGGAAGTGTTCACGACGCCCGCGGCGGCCAAGCTCGTGAGTTTCGCCGGGGTCGCTACCGGCCAAAGGCTGCTGGATGTCGGATGCGGCACCGGCGTTGCCGCGATCACGGCGGCGCGCCGCGGTGCAAAGGTCAGGGGCCTCGACCTGTCTCCGGTCCTGATCGAGCGCGCCCGCGAGCACGCGCAGCTGGCGAACCTCGATCTCGACTTCGCCGAAGGCGACGCGGAAAGCCTGCCCTATGGCGACAACGAGTTCGACGTGGTGCTCAGCCAGTTCGGCCACATGTTCGCGCCGCGCCCCGAGGTCACCATCGGCGAGATGCTGCGCGTGCTGAAGCCCGGCGGCACCATCGCCTTCTCCACCTGGCCGCCGCATCTCTATGTCGGACGGATGTTCGCGCTGATCGGCCGCCATCTGCCGCCGCCCGAGGGCGTGGCCTCACCGGTGTCGTGGGGTGATCCGAAGATCGTCGCCGAACGTCTCGCGGGGAAGGTGAAGGATATCTCCTTCGAGATGGACATCATGAATCCGTCCGCACTCAGCCCGCAGCATTTCCGCCGCACCATGGAAACGACGATCGGGCCTTTGATCAAGCTCGTGGCCCAGTACAAGGACGAGCCGGACAAGCTGCGAAGTTTGCGCAGCGAGTTCGACGCGCTGATCTCCGAATATTTCGACGGAAGCAACAACGTGATGCGCCAGCAATTCCTGATGACGAAGGCGAGGAAAGTGTGACTGCTTTCTCTTCTCCCTTTGTGGGGAAGGCGCCTCACTCTTTCAGATCATTCACGCGCGTCACCCAAATGCGCACATCGGTGAGCACGTCGGGCAGCACCGCCTTGACTTCCTGTATGGTCATGCCGGCCTTGATGCGGGGATCATAGAGCAGATTGAGGATGTACTGGTCGTAGACGTCGAAATACCCCATCGAGACGTTGTCGTTGAACATGGTCCAGGGCACGCTCGCGGTGTCGTTGATCGGGCCGAGCGATTGCAGCAGCTCCTCATAGGCGCAGTCGAGGAAGGTGAAATCGCCGTTGTCGACGGTGAGGATGACGTCGGAATGCTCGATCTCGTAATTGTCGTTCTTGCGAAAGCCGGACAGGCATTGCGGATCGAGCGAGGTGCGGATCTCGCGGGCCTTCGCCGCGCCGTAGAAGCTCGAGATGGTGCGGAACAGATCGCTGTCGCGCACGAGCTTCACCCGCACATTCGCCGCCTCGCTGGTGTCGATCATGGCGATGTCGAGATGCTGCACGCGCTTGCCGATGTCGGCCACGACTTTTGCGAGCTGCGCCTTGCGGTCGGCGCGGTCGCTCTCGGCGAACACGCGTACCGGCCCGTCGAACTTGCGGATGCGGTCGACACGGCCGGCAAGGTGGTATTCGGCGCCGAACGCCGTCTTCAGAAAGCCATCGACGATCTCGCCGTCGGTAAAGCTCTTCTTCTCGGCGCGCTGGCGCGAGGCGATCGCGGGCAATTCGCCCGCGACGGCGATGGTAGCGGTGTCAGGGACGAACGCGACGGTGGCGAGCGCCAGCAGGGCGATGCGAAAGCCGGACGAAGACGGGGCCAATGCGCTCATTGCCGGGCGACGCTGCCGTATTCGCAAGCGACGCACAAGACCTCATATTCACGCGCTCGCGGTTTCGCGCGATTCGTCGCCCATTAGTTGTTGAGCACGACCACGGTGGTGCCGACCCCGACGCGGCCGTAGAGGTCGCTGACGTCGTCATTGGTCATGCGGAAGCAGCCTGAGGACACCGCCTGGCCGATCGTCTCCGGCTCGTTGGAGCCGTGGATGCGGTAGAGCGTCGAGCCCAGATACATCGCGCGTGCGCCGAGAGGATTCTCGATGCCGCCCTTCATGTGACGCGGCAGGTCCGGCCGGCGGGCCAGCATCTGCGACGGTGGCGTCCAACCCGGCCATTCCTTCTTGGCGGTGATCCTGTGCACTCCGCCCCAGCGGAAGCCGTCGCGGCCGACGCCGATGCCGTAGCGCAGTGCCTGGCCGTTCTGGAGTACCAGGTAGAGCCGGCGCTCGCTGGTGTTCACGACGATCGTGCCGGGGGCGTATTTGCCGTTATACATGACGGTGGTCCGGGGGACCGGGCTCGAGCCGCCGCGGAAGAAGTTCGGGCCGCCGCCCATGATGTCGCGCGTGTCGAACTCTTCGGCGAAGGCGCCGCCGGCGGTGGCCGACAGCAGTGCGATGGCGGCGATCGGTGCGGCAAAAAACCGGATCATTGTTTCCCCCAGCAAAAATCGATTCAACTGAAGTCACAGGCCATATTTGCGGGCTTTCCGCAAGCCACGGCCCCGTGAGGCAGGCATCCTTAATGAAGGAAGTTACCAAATCGGCAACCACGCCAATTTGGCGAAAAGCATTAGCCAAACCGGCGCATCGACGCGCGGGGCAGGGCGGCGATGCCGGCTATTGCTTTGACGAGACGAGCGAACAATGATTGATCGGACGGATTGTTGGAAAATTGCCGGTTACGGGAGCTGACGGATGAACGGTGCGGAAAGTCTGGTGCGGACGATGGTCAAGGGCGGGGTTGACGTCTGCTTCTCCAACCCCGGCACCTCCGAGATGCATTTTGTCGCAGCGCTCGACCGCGTGCCCGGCATGCGTTGCGTGCTCGGCCTGTTCGAGGGCGTGGTGACCGGCGCTGCCGACGGCTATTTCCGCATGAAGGGCACGCCGGCCTCGACGCTGCTGCATCTCGGTCCCGGTCTCGCCAACGGCCTTGCCAATCTGCACAACGCCAAGAAGGCGAATTCCGGCATCGTCAACATCGTCGGCCAGCACGCCGTCTACCACATCGCCTACAACGCGCCGCTGACCTCCGACATCGAGGGCTTGGCCCGGCCGATGTCGTCCTGGGTGCGTACCTCGCCGAACTCCAAATCGGTCGCTGCCGATGGTGCCGCGGCGATCGCCGCCGCCAGAAGCGCGCCGCCGCAGATCGCGACCCTGATCCTGCCCGCGGACACTGCGTGGAACGAGGCCGACGGCATCGCCGAGGTTCCGGCCGAGCAGCAGCGCGCGAGCTATTCGCCGCAGGCGGTCGAGCAAGCCGCAAAGATCCTGCACGGCGACGGAGAGGGTACGCTGCTGCTGATGACCGGCAGTGCGCTGAGCGAGCAGGGGCTGGCGCTGGCCGAGCGCATCGCCGCCAAGACCGGCTGCACCGTGATGGGCCCGACCTTCCGTCCCAGGATGGCGCGCGGCCGCGGCCGCTTTTCGATTGATCGGATCCATTACGTGATCGACAACGCGCTGCAGATGCTGGCGAAGTTCCGTCACATCGTGCTGGTCGAGTCCGACGATCCCGTGGCGTTCTTCGCCTATCCGAACAAGCCGAGCATACTTAAGCCTGAGGGCTGCGACGTGCATCGCATGACCTCCTGGGGTGAGAATTCGGTCGCAGCGCTGGAAGCACTTGCGGGCGCGGTGAAGGCCAGTGCGAAGGACGTCAAGCCGCAGGCCGCGCAGGAGCTGCTCAAGCCGACCGGCGCGCTCACCCACGCCTCGATCGCGCAGTCGATCGCCTACGCGATCCCCGAGAATGCGATCCTGATCGACGAATCGCTGACCACCGGCCGCGCCTTCTTCCCGCCGACGGCGGCCGCCGCTCCGCACGACTGGCTCCAGAACATGGGCGGCTCGATCGGCTTCTCGACGCCGCTCTCGATCGGTGCCGCGATCGCCTGCCCGGACCGCAAGGTGATCTGCATGGTCGGCGACGGCAGCGCGATGTACACGATCCAGTCGCTGTGGACGCAGGCCCGTGAAAACCTCAACATCGTCACCATCGTGTTCGCCAATCGCATCTACCAGATCCTGCGCGGCGAGTTCGACAATGTCGGCGCCGGCGAGCCCGGCCAGCGCGCCAACGACATGCTCCGCCTCGACCGGCCGACGCTGGATTTCGTGGCGCTGGCCAAGGGCATGGGCGTCCCAGGCCGCGCAGTCACCAACGCTGACGAGTTCAACAAGGCGCTGGCCGAAGCCGTCGCCGAGCCCGGACCGCGGCTGATCGAAGTCCAGATGTAGGATCTGGTCGATCGCGCCGCGAATTCCGGCCTCATCCTGAGGAGCCCGCGTTACGCGGGCGTCTCGAAGGATGGTGACAGGCGGGATACGGGCCTTCATGGTTCGAGACGCGCGTTCCGCGCTCCTCACCATGAGGGTCTGGTGACGGCGCATCGGAATGCGCGTGATGGGCCGGGGAGCACGATGCAGACCGAGCTGAACAAGGTGATCGCGGCGCTCCGGGACTTTTACGCGCACGAAGGATTCCTGTTCGAGAAGGATATCGGCGAGCGTGCGGTCACGCACCGCTTCGCCGTGCATCTGGAGAAGCAATTCTCGGGCTGGTCGGTGGACTGCAACTACGACCGGCTCGGCGAGCGCACGCTGCACCTGCCGCACGGCACCATCATCTCGACCGACGATCATCTGGGCAAGTCGATCTATCCTGACGTCGTCGTGCATCAGCGCGAGATCCCGAACAATTTGCTCGCCGTGGAGATCCGCAAGGCGAGCAATCACACCCCGCTCGATCACGACCAGCACAAGCTGATGGCGCTGACCGATGCGCATGTCTGGTTCGCCTACTGGATCGGCGTGCTGCTGGTGCTGGACAGGCACCATGTGACGATCTCGGAGGTCTATGTCAGCGGCGTCGTCGATCAGCCGCTGTCGCGCTGGTTCGCGACGCGCCTCGCGGAGAGCGGCCTCGGGACGGCGCGTTAAGTGGGACGTGACGTGCAACTGCGACGCGATCGGCTGGCGTCGAGCGAAAGTGATCGTGCTTCCGCCAACCGCTGCCCGCCGGCCATTCCAGCCACGACGCCGCTCTCCGATTGCCGGACCCGGCATCGCCGTCGAAACGACTCTCGGCAGCTAACGCGCAGATGCCGTCATCCGGACCGAAGATCGCCGAGGCCCGGTCATTCGGTCCTCCGTCCTCGGTCTGCAGCTGAGGCGTCGGTGCCGAACAATTGAGGCCTCGCGCCTAGCCCTTCGCTGCGGGTACGGGCGGCACCGGCAGAATGATTTCGGAAGCGACCTTCCAGTCCTTCCCGACGCGAAGCCAATTGATGATCATCAGAAACGGCCTCGCTGTTCCATCCTGCCCCGCATAAGAGACCGTGATGTTCGTCGGCACGTAGGACTCGGCGACGTCGCGCGTCAGGCCGACAACCCGCAGCTTCGCATAATCTGGCTCGAGCACGACCGGACCGGAGCTGCCGATATCATGCAGCTTTTGATCAATCGCCTCGTTGCCCCAAAAGCCGGCCCAGTTTCCCTCGGACGGAATCGCGCTCTTGGCCACCAGCAGGGTCGAGGGCGATTGCCAGAACATCTCATGCAGAGCCTTGAAATCATGCTTGTTGGCCAATTCCATCAGCCTGCCGAACTTCGATTTGATCGCGCTGAGGGTCGCAGCATCCAGCGGCTCTTTGCTGACGGCGGGAGCGGACACGACAGGCCCGATGGAAAGAGCCGCGACAGTCAGAGTGACAAGAAGCGTCTTGTACATGCAGGAATTTCCCTTCCAATGTCTGGCCCACGTCATGACAACGTCCATCGCGCCGCGATGGGTATGAGTTACCCACTCCATCGGCCGAAGACGTCATAAGGACGTTTTAGCTTGCACATTCGCTTAGCAAGGTTGTGATCTTCGCATCGAGATTTCGAGCGACGGCCAAGGCGTCCGAGTTGCCATTATGCAGGAGATAACTCTCCATTTTGTCATAGGAGACGTGCACGCCATCGGGACGTTCGTCGATAAGCACGGTGACCGGAGCGTAAGATCCGGCATCTGGCACGTGCTTGACCATCTCTTTCATGATGAGTGGATTGCCGACCACAAGCCGTATGATCCTGGGTGTCCTGGATCCGGTTTCACGACGCAGAATGTCGCCGAGGTCGAATTCCGCGAAGAGCATGAGGTTCGTTCGGCCGAGGCCGCTTTGTACGACGTGCTCCAGGTCCGCGAAGGAATTCGTTGCCCTCGTCTCCTTGAAAAATTCGATCATGTCGGGTTGCCCGACCGCCGACTTGAACGCGGCCACGACAGTGTCGAATGGTTTCGAGCTCGTGAGGCTGAAACGCTCCACCTCGAATTTGGCGATTGTCATCTGTCCTCCGTAACAACTCTCAGGGATGATCGCGTCGGAACGTGCCGGGTGTTACGTAGAAGCGGGCTGTGCATCCAGGAAGGTTCGGACGTGGCTGACAAAGGTCTCGTGGTGCTGAAACAGCGCGCCGTGTCCTGAATCGGGATAGAGGACCAGCTGAGCGTTGCCGAGTTCCCTAGACATTGCATAGGCGTTGTTTGCGGGCAGCATGGTGTCGTGGCTGCCGCTGACCACGAGAGCGGGCTGGCGGATGGCGCGCAGAATGGCGTGCTCGGGATCAGGGGTTGCGCACCAGGTGATCAGCGCCTTGGCCTGCGGATCGGTGACCGCGCTGCCGTTATCGGTGTCGCGGTCGTCCTTCCGCACTTTCGTGCGCTTCAGGAACGCCAGGCCGGACGACCGGCTGGCGGACGAATTCGTGAAGAACAGTGGCAGACGTGGGTCCGGCGCATCGGTCTGGGAAAACGCCTGCTGCAGAACCGCTAACAGGTGTTCTTCCCCGCCTTTCGGCGCGGTGCCGACGAGGATGAGCTTCCGGACCAGCCGTTGGTGCTCGACGGCGATCTGTTGGGCGACGCAGCCGCCGAGCGAAAAGCCCAGCAGGTCGACTTCGGAGAGGCCGAGCAGGTTGATGAAGGCGACTGCATCTCTCGCCATCGCTGCGATGTTGTCAGGCGTTTGGCCCGTCGAGCGACCGACCCCGGCGTTGTCGAATGCGATAACAGGGCGATCGCTGGCGATGGCGTTGACGACCGCGGGATCCCATGCATCGATGTTGCCCGAGAAATGCTGCAGGAGAACCAGCGGCGTTCCGGTAGTGGGGCCGAGGCGACGATAGGCGAAGCGGATTCCGTGGCCTTCGATGTAACGGGTCGGCGCCGCTTCGAGCGTGGCGGCGTCCTGGCTCGCGATGTCGAGTTGAGTCATGTCATCCTCCGGATGCTTGGCACAAATAATCGAGTGGGGAGACTGGTGTGGCGCAGCGACCGAGGCCTTCCTCTGTAGGCCTCTGAGCGAGCGTGCACGCTCCCGGCGCAAAAGCGCCGGGAGCGGTACCGTCACTTCGCGAGCGCCGCCTTTTCGATGACCTCAGCGACTTGCTTGGCATGGACGACGAGCGAGGCATGGCTGCCGGCGACTTCCGTCGTCTGAGCCTTGATCCTGGCTGCGAACGACTTCTGGGCCTCGGGAGCGAGGACCTTGTCCTTCGTGCTGATGACATAGAACGTCGGCTTGTCATGCCAGGCCGCAACGTCGACGGGGGCTTCGAACGCAACGTGGTTCAGTGGAAGCTGCGAGTTGGCGAGGTGCGTGGCGATCTCCGGAGGAAGGTCAGCCGCGACGGCCGACGGAAACACCTTTGGATCGATGTACAAATTGCCCTTCGCGTCGGGATGGATCGCATTGCCGCCTTCGGTCGGCGGGCCGGCCTTTGCCAGCGACGCCAGGGATTCACCGACCTCCGGCGCGAAGGCGGAGACATAGACCAGCGACGCAACCTTGGGATCGTTGCCGGCTTGCGTGATCACCACGCCGCCCCATGAATGGCCGACCAGAACGGTCCTGCCGTCCTGCTTCGCGAGCGCCTGTTTGGTGGCATCGACGTCGGCGGCGAGCGAAGTGAGCGGATTTTCCACGAGCGTGACGCGGTAGCCTTTCTTTGTGAGAATATCGGCAACGGGCTGCCAGCTGGTCTGGTCCACGAAAGCGCCGTGCACGAGCACGATGTTGTGGGCTGCTCCCTTGGGTAGTTCGGCGGAACGAGCGGAGCCGACGAATGTCGTTCCGGCCAGGAGCACGCTGGCGGCTGAGAGAAGGATATGTCGCATTGATTGTTCCTGTTGGCATGTCGGACGAACAGAGTCCGGAGGAATGGACAGGCGTTTCCAGCAAAAGCGCGGTTCTTCCATCTGCCGTTGGCGAAATGGTTGGCGCACGTAACGTCGGCCCGCCGCGACATGAACTATTCTGCGGTCCTTCCGGACGATAGGGATCAATCGTCCGGATGTTGTGTCCAATCGTCCACCGGTCTAATCTCGGCGGCATGGACATCCTCGCTCAAGTGCTCGATCGCGTTCGTCTCGGCGGGACGCTGCTGTTTCACTTCGAGCTCGGCCATCCCTGGAGTCTGGAGTTGCCGGCGCGCCCCTACGCCCTGTTTCACTATCTCAGCCAGGGCTCGGCAACCCTCGCGCTCGCGGGTCAGGAAATCCAGATGAGCGAGGGCGATTTTGTCGTGATCACACGCGGCGAGCCCCATGTGTTTTATTCGGACCGCCGGGCGAAGCCTTTGCGAATTGCGGATATCGATCGATCGTCGCCGCGTCTTGGCGTCGTTCGACATGGCAGCCGTGCAAAGCCGCTCTCGACCATGATCTGCGGCAATTTCACGGTGTCACGGCCGCTGTTCGGCAGCGTGCTGGAGCTGCTGCCGCCCGTGCTCCTGTTGAAGCCGACGGCGGAGCGTGGATGGCTTGAAGCAATCCTGAGCCGCATGGTCGGCGAGTCCGCGCATCAGCGTCCCGGCCAAAGCGTCGCGCTCTCACGGCTGACGGAAGTGCTCTTTGTCGAGGTGCTCCGAAGCTGGATTGCGTCTCTCAGTCCCGGACAAGGCGGCTGGCTCGGCGCGATATCGGACCCGCATATCGGACCGGCGCTCAAGCTGATTCACGAGAACCCGGAGCGGCCCTGGACCCTGAGCGACCTTGGCCACCGCGTGGGGCTCGGCCGCTCGGTATTTTCGGCGCGCTTTACCAAGCTCGTCGGCCAGTCCATGCACCGTTATGTGATCGAACGCCGGATGGCGGAAGCGGCGTTCCTGCTCGAAACCAGCGGTGAGCCGATCGCACGGATTGCGAGCCAGGTCGGTTACGAGACGACCGCGGCGTTTTCAAAACTGTTCCACCGGCATCACGGATTGTCGCCCGGCCGCTACCGGGCCAACCGACACCTTGACGGAAGCCCCCCGCAACCGGACGGCTCGGCGGTAACAGTGTCCGATTGACCTCGACGAGGCGCGCCGGCCGACGCGGCGCGGTGGGCCACGAGGCCGCTCGCATGACACGAGCGGCCTTGCGTCACGTCCGTCACCCGCTCAATGCAGCGGATCGCCCTGGCCGAGCGCGTAGGCGACGATATCCTTCAGCGCGAAGCTGGATCCGGTCACCGGCGTCCATTGCGGGTCGAGCGACAGCATAGAGGAGTTTGCGCCGAACATCATACCGAGGAAGACCTCCGCGACGATGCGACCGCCGACGGGGCCGAGCTGCGGCGTGTTGATGGGGCCGGGCGCGCCGGTGACGGGGATCGTGACGGCGGTCTGGAACTGCCGCGCCTCGGCCAGGATGTAGGCCCAGAGCGGGCAATTGCCGGCAAATGCGCCGTTCGCGATGGTCGCGATCTTGACTTGCGGATCGCCCGTGCCGGGCTCGTCGACGGCCTTGCCGATGATGATCTCGTCGTCCGTCAGCGGGATCAGATTCATCGCCTTGGCGACGTCCTGGCCGGATGGCAATCCGAGCCGCCAGCTGCGCTCGAGATTGCGCAGCGCGAGCGACGACGGATTGGACGCGACTTCCGGCGGCAGCTTGCGCAGCGGGTCCACCAGCGAGGCATCGATGCGATAGGCGAACTGAAGCCGCCTCTTGTTGTCGGCATTGGTGTCGTCGTCCTCGACGCCATAGGCGCGCGTGTCCAGATCGATGAAGCGGCCCCAGTCCATGGCGCGTCCCGGGCCCATGGAACGGAAACCGGTCAGCGCGTTGTGGTCGGGATTGTTGGGGTCGGGGAAAATCTGCAACAGCATGTTGGCCGCATCGTTCATCCGGTAGCCGGGGCGGATCATGGAGTGCCCGAGCCGATAGGCCGCGACCGAGAACTCGACCGGCATGAACGGATAGGTCTTCCAGTGGTAGTAGGCGAGCTTGCTGCGGTCGTAGCGGCCCGCGGTCTTCAATTCGTCCAGCACGCTGGCATGAACGATGCGTGGCAGGAAGTCGTTCAGCACGACGTACTGATAGTGGAATCGAACGCGCTGCTGCACGTCCTCGAACGACAGGCTGTCATTGTCGTCGACCATGCGGTTGTGAAAGCGTAGCATCAAGGCCTGGAACTGCGAGACGATGCTGTTCTCGTCGTTGCGGGGATCGCCGATCAGCGCGCGGCCCTTGAAGCGCGGCAGGTCGCTGGCATCGGGCACGCCCGCGCCGGTCACCTTCTCGCCGAGGCGGAATTTGATGCCGTCATACATGTAGGGCTGGTCGTTCGGACCGCGGCCGTAGAGATTATCCAGATCGAGCGACGGCGTGCGGAAATCGACGAGCCCGTCGGGGTCCTGCTGTTTGGTCAGCGAGCTTACCGGATCGAAGGTGATGTCGTGATCGATGAACTGGCCGAAATAGGTGTAGAGCGCGGGAATGCCGCTCTCTTCGGCGTCCGGGCCGTCCTTCGGTCCATCGAAGCCCGCGACCATCTTGTCGGCCAGCGCCGACAGGTTCGCAACATTGTCGGAATCGTTCGGGCCGAATGTCGCCGGTTTGATCTTGCGGAACATGCGGCCGAAGCGGCCTTGCGAAAGCGGCGAACGCGTTGCGTTCAGACCGCGCGGGACAATTGCGTGGCGGCTGCTCATTGAAACACCTCCCTGAAGAATCGAATGAAACGGGCTAGTTTCTTGCGCTGGAGTTTGCAGCCTAAGCGCGATCACGCGTGCCACGAGCGAGATGGATCACAATTGCCGGGCATCGGAATCTTCGCAGGAGCCGCCTTGCCCGCAAGCCACGGCCGCGCATCGTGAATTTCTCCGTCACGGCGACGGATAACATTCTCGTCATCGACGGACGCAGGCGGCTTCGCACAGTTTCAATTCGCCGGGGCGTTGGCGAAGCGGATCGGCTTCACGTAAAAATTGTAGCGGCGCGCGCGTGGTGCGCGCACGCCGCGAACCTGTCAGTAGTCGCGCTGCTGCGAGAACGCGTAGCGCGGATTGACGCCGCAATAAGCGGACGTCCCGGAGGCGGTGGCCTGGCACTGCTGATAGCTCGTGAACTGGCAGTTGCCGGGATAGCCCCACATGCGCCCCTGCAGGCAATATCGATCGTTTGCAGGATGTGCCTGGGCGGCCGGGGATGCCACGGCGATCAGGGCCGCGAGCGATGCGAGAGTGAGGATGGTGCGACGCATTTCAGTCTCCTTCGAGAGCGAGTGGATAGGACTATGAGCTCGTCTGATGCAGGATCATGCCTGTGTTGGTGTCGGCGGAACGCCTTGCGTTCGCGACAAGGTACATCATGACGCAGCCGGCCACCGGCAATGTGATCTCGGCCACAGTTCACGATGGGGTTCCGGCCTATTGTGAGCGGACTTGCACGCATCGATCCCGGCGGACTACGCTTGCCTCATTCGGATCAGGAATTTTGGAGATTATGATGCAAAGGTCATGCTTGCTGGCTGCGACAGCAGCGCTGGCGCTTCTCATGCAAACACCGCTCGCGCTGGCGCAGGGCGCACCGGCTGCCGGCGGAACCGCGGCACCCGCGGCGACAACCGCCGCGCCGGCAGCGACGACGACAGCGCCGGGCGCAACCAATGACGCTTCCAGCCAGCCGACCGACCCCAAGAAGAGTGCGTCGAAGAAACCGGCGAAGAAGAAGATGACGCGGCAGCAGGAGATCGATCACTCGGTCGACAGCGGCACGGTGCCCGCGCGCTACCGCAGCTCGGTGCCCAAGCAGTACCAGCAATACGTTCCGTTCGATAAACGGTGACGGATCGCACGACCGCGCGAGGTGATCAGCCGTTGCGCCGCCGCTGCCATCCGCGTGACAGTCTTGAAACCAGGACCTTGGCCGGGCGGAATCCGGTCATACGTCCCCAGTGGCGGTCCGTGCGAGCGGTGCTAGAGTAGGCCGAAGCCTGGGGGGAGTAATGAGTGACGACGTGAAGGATGCTGGCCTTGTGGCCATGATCAGCAGCATCCTGGGAGGCAACAAGCGCGCAGCAGACAGTGCACCGCCGCCGCTCATTGAGGTTCCGCCGACGGCGCCGACGAACGGGTTTGAACTGGCCGAGCCGTCAACTCCCGATCTTGCGCCGGCCAAACCCGAGAACGAGCCCGATGCGGTGCCGGCTGTCACCAAGCCGGCCGAGCCGCCGGCGAAGATCGCCACCACGCCTGACGGCAAGCAGTTGCTGCCGGCCGAAGCGATCGCCGATCTCGTCCTGGGCGAGCTGCGCAAGCTCGAGAATTTTCCGGCGACCGGCGCCTCCGTGACGGTCTACGGTTACAGGCACTGGAACGCGATGATCACCTTCGCGCCGTTCTCGACCACGTTCCGGAATGCAACGCGGTTCCGCCAGGCCATGCCGGACCTCGTCTTCAAGCTGCGCCGGTTCGTCGAACTTGAGATATAGTCCGGGATAATCGCCAGCGGTCGTCCGGGGCGATTCCTCGCGGCGGGAAAGCGCAAGCGGTGAGCCCCAACAGTTCGACAGGATTTTCGACTTGAGCGTCGCCTTTACCAAAGAAGAGAGCGCGGAAACCGCCGCCGAGACGCTATTGCCGGATCGGCCGATCTCGCCGCATCCAAATCTCGTGACGGAAGCAGGCTTGCAGGCATTGCAGACGCAGCTTCAGGATGCGCGCGAGGCCTATGAAGCCGCGCAGCGCATCGAGGACGTCAACGAAAAGCGCCGGCAGTCGGCGGTGCCCTTGCGTGACGCCCGCTATCTCACCGAACGGCTGCGCACGGCGCAGGTCATTCCCGCCCCGGTGTCGACCGATATCGTCGCCTTCGGCAGCACCGTGACCTTCAGCCGCACCGATGGCCGCGTGCAAACCTATCGCATCGTCGGCGAGGACGAAGCCGATCCCAAGGCCGGCTCGATCTCGTTCGTCGCGCCTGTCGCGAGGTCGCTGATGGGAAAGGCCGTTGGTGACGTCGTGGGGGCGGGCGCGCAGGAGATCGAGATTCTGTCGATCGGGTAGGGATGCGATCTGAGGCCTAATGGTGGGCGTATAAGGATCGAACCCCGACAGCTCTGGCTTCGGACCGGTTTCGCCAACTCCGAGGCGCCGCTGGGTCAGTCGCGCTGCCGCGATTCACTTCGCTGTTCAAAAGCCGCGAACGTCATATAGTGAGGGCCATCAAGACCAATACATTGCGTGTCAGGCAAAGGGAGGGATCCATGCGAAAGTCCCTGTTCCTCGTCATCGTAGCCGGTCTCGGCCTATCAGGACCACAGGCTCTGGCCGCGCAAGATGATGTAGATCAGCAGCTCGGCAGCGTTCATTTCCAGACCTCTTGCAACGATGTGGCCCAGCGCCGCTTCGATCGCGGGATGCGCTATCAGCATTCCTACTGGTATCTCAACGCCAAGGAGATCTTCGAGGATGCCATCAAGGCTGACCCGACATGCGGCATGGCCTATTGGGGCATTGGGCTCACCTACATGGACAATCCGCACAATGCGATTCCAAAGCCGAACCTGGCGCCGGGCCTCGCCGCGATCATGAAGGCCAAGGAGATCGGAGCCGCGACCGAACGCGAACGCGATTACATCGATGCGTTGATGGTGATGTATGCCGATTACGACAACATCCCTCACGCCCAGCGGATGCGCATGCTGCGTGACGCGCAGGCGCGCGTCGCGGCAAAATATCCAGACGACGACGAAGCCCAGATCGCCTACGCCATTACGCTCAATACGTCGGCGGATCTGAACGACAAGACTTACGCGCAGCAGACCAGGGGCGCGGCGATCCTCGAGCCGATTTCCAGGCGGCTGCCGCAGCATCCGGGCGTGACGCATTATCTGATCCACCTCTACGACTACCCGGCGCTGGCGCAGAAAGGGCTCGATGCAGCCAATCGTTACGCCAAGATCGCACCGGCCGCGCCGCACGCCCAGCACATGCCATCCCACATCTATACACGCGTCGGCTATTGGAAGGAATCGATCGACTCCAACACCGCTTCCGTGAAAACCGCGATGGCCGAAAAGTCGGTCGGCAACTACCTGCACGCGCAAGACTACATGGTCTATGCTCACCTGCAGCTCGGCCAGGACAAGCAGGCGCGCGCCATCATCGACGACATGATCAAGGAGACCGACTTCAAGGCGACAGTCGCAGCGGCAGATTACGCGCTGGCGGCTTCGCCGGCGCGTTATGCGATCGACCGTAGCGATTGGGATGATGCATCGCAGCTGCCGGTCAGGCCGAGCGGCCTCAACTTCGCGATGGCAGTATCGCATTTCGCGCGCGCCCTCGGCGCGGCACGGTCGGGCAAGCCGGAAGCCGCCAAGGCCGACATCCAGAAGCTGGCGGAATTGCGCGACAAGCTGCAGGACGCCAAAGACAATTATTGGTCCGGAATCGTCGACATCCAGCGTCAGGTCGCCGTCGCCTGGGTGCTTTACGCCGAGGCCAAGTATGACGAGGCCCTCAATGCGATGAGTGCCGCGGCGGATGCCGAGGACAAGACGGAAAAGCACGTGATCACGCCCGGACCACTGGCGCCGGCGCGCGAGCTTTACGGCTTCATGCTGCTCGATCGCGGCATGGCCAGGGAGGCGCTTGCTGCATTCGAGGCAACCAAGGCGAAAGAGCCGAACCGCTTGCACGCTTTCGCGGGGGCGGCCAAGGCGGCCGAAGCCCTTGGTGACAAGGAAGCGGCACGACAGAACTGTCAACAGCTCGTAACGCTGACGGCCAGTGCCGATTCGGAGCGCCCCGAGGTTGCGGCGGCGAAGAGATATCTCGCCAGCAACTGAGCCGGAACGAGAACGGTGGAGTGATGAGAAGGGCAGCCGCCATCGCCGTCGCCGCAATCGCGCTGGGAAGCACGCTGGCGGCATCGCTGTTGTGGCTCTATGTGCCACGGCATGCCGCCGCAAATTCCGCCACGCCGGTGTGGCAGGAGGTGACGTGGCTCTTCTCGATTGACCAATGGGGCAAAGGAAAGTCGTTCCGCTGCAAGGCGGCCGACTGCGGTGTCGAGGTGACGCTGTACCTGCGTGCCAAGATAGGTTTCTGCAATTGCACGACGGGCGTCGCCGATGATGATGACCTCGATCGTATGGGCGATACCGTTCTCCTGGGCGAAGTCTCTCCACTCGGTTCCGGCCATCCCATCACGATTGGGTGGATGAAAGGTCGCAGCCGCGCCTACACGCTCAACTCACGTGGCGCTCCCGGCAAAACGCTGGTGTCGGTCGTCTACAACGAGCGTTGCGACATGATCGCAGCGACCGCGGTCATTGGCCACGATCGGCCGGAGACCATCGAACCCCGCGTGATCGAGTTTCTGGGCGGCAGCACTGCGATGCACTGGGCCGAAGTCACACTGGGTCTGTGATTGACTGCGCCTTCCCGATCGGCGGGCATTTCAATGCGGCGAATGGCCCGCGCAGCTGAGGCGAGGATTGCTATCGACAGGGGCAATCTCATTCGCCTAAACATAAACCATGCGTTTCCGTTGTCTTGTGCTGATATCAAAGGTCTCCGCCGTGTCCGCGAAGCAAAGCATGGCGGCTGGATGAGACGATTTCTCTCGGGGGCGTTGCCGTTCTACGCGCTGGCCGGATTGGCCATGTGCATGTACCTCGTCCTGTACAAGACTGACCTCTTCGACTTGAACGCCATCGTCCACGATGCAACGGCTTCGTCATGGTTTCCGGTCTTCGTGTTCGTCTGCGTGCTCCTGGAGTCGGTCTTCCCGTATTTTGGCTATTTTCCCGGAACCGCCCTCATCCTGATGTCCGTGGCGCTCAATCCGAAGCCCGCTGATGTCTCGGTTTTTATCGTGGCGTGGCTGGCCATCATCGTGGGCGCCGCTCTGAGTTACGGACAGGCTCGTTTTTTCAGACCGCTCCTGCAGCGGGTGGCCTCGAAGGCGGCACTGAGACGGTGCGGGTCCCTCCTCGACGCCTACGGTCCTTACGCGCGCGTTGCCCTGTTCGTTCATCCCAACGCTTGCGCGATGTATTTCACCGCACTCGGACTTCTCGGCCGCGACCTGACGCGGGAGCTCGCCTATCTCAGCGTGGGTGCCGCGGCCTCCGTGGGCGTTCTGTTCGTCGTCGTGACCAGACTTGTGTCGTCCGTAGGCACGACCGACGATGGGGAATTGCAGCTGCTGCTGGCGGCAGGACTGGTCGCCATTGGGACCCTGGTCGGTCTCTGTGCGGCCAGGCGGCCGGAGCGGACCGCCTGAAGCTTGCTCCGGAAGAGCGCGGAGCGATTTTGCGACGCCCCACCCAGCCGCGTGGGACATATCGGGATGACGCCATCCTGCCCGTGTTTTGCCCGACGGAGCAAGCGGATTCGGAAAAGGCGCAACCTATTGATCCGGCTAGCGTCGGCTACTGTGCATGGGGTTGTTTTCGACATTTTTGATTGAGACGGTCCCGAAACGCCGCCAGGCGCCGACGATGGGTCCGCAATCACGATGGTTCAGGAAGGTGAATGGTGGGCGCACAAGGGATCGAACCTTGGACCTCTCCCGTGTGAACCACAACTGGTGGACTGTAGCCAACCTAATCCAGCCATAGTTTTATTGCAAAAGTCCTTGTAAGGTAAGGACTTGTGGCCATATTGGACCATCCGTGGCCTCGGTTGGCCTTACCACATGTTGTATGTCCCTGCTGTGCCCTTCGGAGGATTTCCCGCAGGGCACATTAACTGGGAACGCGAGGGCAATGGCTTGTGGTCCATTTCTTCTAGGATCGCCGCGACCCGTCTCAGGGCGCAAGGAGCGAGAGCACAAACGATGGAAAAGAGTAAAGAATCTCTCAGAGCTGAAGGAACGACGAACTACCTGAGACTCACTGACGCGGCCATCCGTGCGGCGACGCTGCCGCCGGGCAAATCGCAGCACTATCTGCACGACACAGAGCAGCCGGGGCTCGCGATCAGGATGCGCGCGACGGGTGGCAGGACCTGGGTCTTCATGTTCACAAAGCCTGGGACGAAAGGCACCCAACGCAAGACGCTGGGTGCATGGCCCAAATTCAATGAGAAGGCCGCGCGCAGGGCCGCCACCGTCGTCGCTGGGGAGGTGGTCATTGGGATCGATCCCAATGAGGGCAAGCGCGAGGCGAAGCGGCAAGCGCTGGCCGAGCGGCAGTGCACGACACTGGCGACCTTGATCGTTGAAGATGGCCCCTACGAAATGTCCCTGACCGGGCGCCAGGTCGTCAACTGGAAACCGGCTATGTCGGCACTCCGACGCGGTCTGAAAGATCATTTCGACCTCGCCATCGCCGAGCTCACGCGACGGCAAATCATGGCGGCGGTGGACAGGATCGGCAAGACCGGCAAGCGCGGCGCAGCAAAGGACTTGCGCAAGCACACGCACACGTTCCTCGAATGGTGCGTCGGCGAAGGCTACGTCGAGCACAACGTGCTCGCCGGCTATCGCGTGCCCAAGGAGACGCGCGCGCAGCGGGTCGGGCGCCGAACGAAGGGCCGGGCGCTGCCCGACGAGGAGATCATCAAAGTCTGGCACGCATCCGGCAAGCTTGGGACGTTTGGGCTATTGACACGAATGTGCCTACTTGGCGGCCCGCGCCGCAGCGAGCCAGCCATGATCGAGTGGCAAAATCACGTCATGGATGACCGCATCACTTTCGAGGCAGCATGGACCAAGATGGGCGTTTACCACGACGTGCCGCGTACCCACCTCGTTGACGAGGTGCTTACGGCCGCAAAACATTTCCAGCGTGCGACGTCGGACTATGTCTTCCCGTCACCGAAGACCGGCGGCCAGATGTCGGGCTTCACAAACTTGGTCGACCGCCTGGTCAAGGAAGCGGGTGTCGCCAAGTTCACAATGCATGACTTAAGGCGCAGCTTGCGAACCATCATGTCACGCTGCGGCTATGACAACGAAATCCAGCGGTTGTGTGTCGGGCAAAAGCCGCGCGGGATCGATCAGGTCTACAATCACGACGAACAGTGGATCATCCGCAAGATGGCGTTCGAAGCTGCTCATGACTACATCGCGGAGTTGGTCGGCGCTAAACGGGGAGGCAAGGTCGTGCGCCTGCAGCGGACGAATCCGCTCGATCCCATCAAGGCCGAATTGCTTGGCCGTCTTCGCGAGCATTATGCGGCTGCGACGACTTAGTTGTCTCATCGCGTCCGGCCAGATAGTCGCGCACCGCATCAACTCGGTAAAGCGGGCGGCCATCGACGTAGCGCCATTTCAGCGGGTGGTTCGGATTGCGCCGCCATAGCTCCAGGGCTCCAGGCGTGCGCCGGATCACGGCGGCCGTTTCTAATGCCGTTAAGTTTGAGCTGCCCGGCAGCGAATCGATATCGAACGTCGCGGGCGGCGGCATGCCGCGATTCTTCCGAGGTCGCTTCATGGTGCGGAGCGTCTCCTTCAAGTGGCCCATCGTCAACTCTCACGATTGAAGCGAGCGAGGCTCTTGTGTATTCGCCTGGTCGCTTCTTGGGCGGGGACGTCAAGAGAATCAACGCAGTCGTCGAACTTTCCCTGTCGAGTGCCGCCGATTTGACCATCATGCTCCGGTTGATGTTGCATAGGAACACGTTAATTGCGCGTCGTAGGATTGGATATCAACGCGAATAGAAGAAAAGTTGCTGATACTAGCCGAGACCACTCCGCTCGCATTGCGGCCCTGCGAGTGGCCACCTCAGCGGCCCGGTCACGCCCGCAGGCTATTGGCCGTCATGGGAAGCATGTCGAAGAATGAAAAACGAATTGATAGGTAGTTCGACGCTTCGTAGCTACATCGAGGCGGGCCGGCGGACATCGGAATTGATTTGGCAATCTTGCTTGGCGCCAAAGGCGCCTCACGGAAACGACTCGGCACGACGCCACTAGAACGGCGCGTCATGGAAGAACTTCGATGATCCATCTACCGACCGCTTTCAACTGGCGTTCCATAAAAGCGACGCACCGCGTTCCAGGATCGGGTTCGTTCGCTGGCGGCCATTCCTATGCGCCCAATGCACGCGAGCCATGGGAATCTGTGTCAACCTGGCGATAAGATCTGGCTCCTTCATCGCGTCGGGCGCATTAGCCCCAAGGGCCATTCTGGCAGCAGAGTCAACAGTTCAGACGACATTGCCGCTGGAACAAGATATGTTTAAGGATCATTATCGATAAGAAGATCTGTTCACGTTTCGCTTGACTGCGATTTTTGATCTGTTTACATATCATTTCGATGTTAATGATCCGATAACATATCATGGCTTCGGCTCCAAACCCGCTGCTCGAGGAACTTGGCCTGCACTTTCGCAGAGCGCGAAGGGCTGCTGGCCTCTCCCAGGAGCAAGTCGCCCTCCGGGCGAACATTAGCAGGCCCCGCTATCGCGACATTGAAACGGGTGCCGCTGCAGCGCGCGCAACGACACTCGTCAACGTTGCTCGCGCCCTTGGCATGGAAATGATGCTGATTCCGCAAGCGATGGTACCGGCTATTCAATCAATGCTGCAGCCAGCTACGGGCGATGATGACCATCCTGCGTTCACGTCAGATGTTGAGGAGGAGCATGAATAAGCCTGTCCTCGCGGCTGAACGTATCCAATCGCTCGACATCTCATTAAACGATCTTGCCGTCGGCACGCTCGTGCGAACGCCGGGCGACTACAGCGCATTCAATCTCTTGCCCGCGTATCGGAGCTTGAACGACCCTCCGATCTTCAGCCTGTCGCTTCGCTCGGCGGATGGCAGCCTCCGCCGGGATCCCAAACCCATACGCGGCGCGCTGCCGCCGTTCTTCGCGAACTTGCTGCCCGAAGAGAAACTGCGCGAAGCAATGGAAAAGCACCACGCAGCGTCAGTAAGACCTGGAAACGACTTCGATCTCTTGGCAGCACTGGGGACAAATCTACCGGGAGCGGTACGAGCGTTGCCGAGCGACGGCGTTCCCGTTCCGGCCGGGCCAGAATCAGAAGGCAAGAAGAAGGCGCGCTTTTCGCTCGCCGGTGTCCAGATGAAGCTCTCCGTCATCAAAAATACCGGAAAAGGGGGGATCACGCTCGCCGTCGACGATGAGCAAGGGCAGTACATCGCGAAATTTCCCTCCCTCACCCACATTGGGCTTTCGGAAAACGAATTCGCGATCCTAGCCTTAGCGGAAGCGCTAGGGATGGAAGTGCCTGCACGTGAGCTCGTCGAAAAGACGGATTTCGCCGGCATTCCGGAAGAGCTTAACACCATGTCCACGGGCAAAGTGCTTCTTGTCCGTCGCTTCGATCGCGGTGCCGATGCAGCGCGCGTGCATATGGAGGACTTTGCACAGGTCTTCGGCCGCTATCCCTCCGAGAAATATACCGGTGCGGCGTATCACAATATCGCGGCCGCGCTGAACAGCGGTGTCTCGTTCGATTCCGCGATCGAATTTGTCCGTCGTCTTGCGCTCTCCGCGATCACGGGCAATGGCGACATGCATCTCAAGAATTGGTCGTTACTGTATCCTCGAGACGGACGGAGGCCTACGTTGGCGCCAATCTACGACGTGCTCTCAACAGTTTCCTATATCCCGAAAGATGGTCTAGCATTGAGCCTTGCGGGCGAAAAGTCATTCAAGGCCCTGACTCCAGAGCGCTGGCGCAATTTCGCGAACCGCAGCCGTCTTCCAGAGGGGGCAGTGGTGACGGCTGTAGCTGAGACCGCGGCGGCCGTGCGCGACAAGTGGTCAGTTCTTCCAGAACGCGACGTCGTGCCTGGGCAGGTTCTCGAACGGATCGATTCACATATCGACGAAATGGTACCCATCCTTGACCCTTAGGCGCGGCACTGATTGCAGCACGACCTGGGCTGATCAAGAACCAAGAATAGTATGAGGATTGCTGGATGCGAAACAATTCAGCATCACATGGATTGTGGGCTCTCACCGCGCCACCGGCGCCAGACACTGTTTCCCTCGCCAGTGACACCGCAGCGGATGTGATCGTGATTGGCGCTGGATATACCGGGCTGTCGTCTGCACTTCATCTCGCCGAAGGAGGGGCGCGCGTCGCGCTGTTGGAGGCGTCCGAAATTGGGTTCGGCGGTTCGGGCCGGAACGTCGGTCTGGTTAACGCGGGCATGTGGGTGATGCCTGACACCCTTCCGGATACGCTCGGCGTCCCGTTCGGCGAACGGTTGATTGAACAACTCGGCCGTGGACCGCAAAAGGTGTTCGACCTCATCCAAAAGCATGGCATCGAATGTGAAGTGGAACGTGCCGGTACCCTGCATTGTGCCGTCGGACGTAAGGGCTTGCAAGAGATCGAGGCCCGCGCCGAACAGTGGCAGAAGCGTGGCGCCCCTGTCGTAGTGCTAAATGCAGATGAGACACGCAGGAAAGTCGGCGGTGGCGAATACAGCGGGGCGCTGCTCGATAAGCGCGCCGGGACGATACAGCCGCTGGCCTATGTGCACGGTCTAGCGAGAGCCGCGCTTGCAGCGGGGGCTAGGATATTCACACAGAGCGAGGCTGTTACTGCGCAACACAACGGCCTGCGCTGGAGGATTAGCACAGAAAGCGGATCGGTAGATGCGGAATGGGTGATCGTTGCGACGGATGCCTATGCTAAAGGACTTTGGTCGCAGGTACGGCAGGAGCAGATCCATCTGCCCTACTTCAACTTTGCTACAGGTTCTCTGCCGGATGGTCTGAGGAAGTCGATCCTGCCTGAACGGCAGGGAGCGTGGGACACTCGAGAGGTCCTCTCTTCATTTCGCTTGGATCGCTCCGGGCGCCTCGTGTTTGGCAGTGTTGGTGCCCTTGAGGGTATTGGCGCATCCGTTCACCGGGCATGGGCTCAGAGATCGTTGCGCAAGCTGTTTCCGGGACTTCAGCATGTCGAGTTTGAAACCGGCTGGTTCGGAATGATTGGAATGACCTCGAACAACCTGCCGCGCTTTCACGAGCTCGACCGCAACGTCGTTGCTTTCAGCGGTTACAACGGTCGCGGCATCGCACCTGGCACAGTCTTTGGCAGTGTGTTGGCTTCGTACGTTCTGGGTCAGATCGCGGAGAACGATCTTCCGCTGCCGGTCACTGCCGTTGAACGGCGACGCTTTCGTGCCGCGCGGGAAGCCTTCTACATCGCGGGGTCCCAACTTGTTCACCTAATGGATACCCGGTTCTGATTACTCAAACGAGTTCGCCAAGTATGGGACTGTCATCGGCATGCTCATGACTCAACTTCGCGCTCCGACGGCCATTGACCTCGATCTGTTGCTACGAGGCGAGAGATTTTGTGTTCTGTACGTTCAGTCGAGCTTCACACGGAATTTAAACGCTGGCGACGGCCTCTCTTTGGCGGCGGTATAGACCGTGCTGTCATCGAGCGACGGGTGCTAAACTCGTCCGAACTTCGAATGAAAACGAGGAAATCATGTCGCGTTATTTCTCCGCCCAGAGGTAGATGCCGGCCTCGACTATCCCAGGTTGATCGATGCCTTAAGCGAAGCCGTCCGGCGCGGCGGAGAAGCGATGCCAGTGCGGCAGAGCTATAATGTTGGTACCGCTGCAAGCCCAGGTCGTCTCCTGACAATGCCGGCTTGAGAGCGGGGCAAGGCACTCGGCGTGAAGCTGGTGACCGTGTTTCCGAAGAGCGGGGCATGCGGTCTCCCTGCCTTTCCTCGCTTTACATGCTGTTCGACGGCAACCGGCCGGCCGCGCGCAATGATCGATGGCGAAACACTCACTAATCGGCGTACAGCCGCCGCCTCCGCGCTCGCATCACGACATCTCTCACGCCCCGACAGCCGCACGCTGCTGCTGATTGTAACCGGCCTGCTCGCCTCCTATTTGGCCGTTGCCCATCGCGCAGTTAGGCCGATTGAAGCCGTGCTGGTCTGGGGATGCCATGCGCAACGTGTCCAAGCTCTCGCGGACACGCTTGAGCATCAGGGTCTCAAGGCGAAACCGGCTGCTGATCTGACGGACGCTCTCTCGGTGGCGGACATCGTTAGCTGCGCCACCACGTCACGTGAGCCGCTGATCGTAGGCCAGCACCTCAGGCCAGGAACACATCTCGATCTCGTCGGCGCATTCACGCCAGAAATGCGTGGACCGACGACGATGCTGTTTGCCGCAGCCGCGTGTTCGTAGATACTATGCGGGTGCCCCCAAAGAAGCCGGTGATCTGCTCCAGCCGATTGCGGGTGGCCGGTGGGACGCCTCAATGATTTGTGGGGGATCTTCATGAGTTAACCAATGGTTTGAAGTCTGGCCGCCTTTCGCAGCAAGAGATCACTCTCTTCAAGTCTGTTCGGGCCGCAATCGAAGATCTTGCGGCTGCGAATCTTCTTACATGAGAAATAATGGTTTTGAAAAAACACGAGATCGCGTATTAACACTGATGTGCGCCTTCATGCGAGGTTGCCGACTCTGAAGTGTTTCGCCGAAGTCAGATCGAGGCATGTAAGCGCGAAGAATGCTGACGCCCTAGGCGAATCACTGTTGACGCATCATGTAGCTGATAGCGCGAATCATCCTGTACGCAGATTTTCTGCCGATACCTCGCCTGAGCTGCCAGTCTTGATCTCGAACCTGATCAAGGCCCCCTCTGCAAGACGGTATAGCCGGCCTTCTCGACCGCCCTATGTGCACGAAAACGTCGGCTCCGCCATCATCCAGCTTGATTTGATAAATCCATAGCCTGGGTCGCGTTTAACCACTTTACGATGCCAGTCGTCACTAAGTATCTCCAATTCCAAATGACGGGACCTACCTAATGGCTAGAGAGGGATCAAGTCCGTACTCGTTGCCAACGTGCGATCTTGTCGCCGCGCAACATGAACCGGCAATAGCAAGCAGCTTCGCGGAACGGTTAGACTGAGCGCGCCCTTGGCTACTTCCGGCGGCGAAGCCTGCGAATCGCGCTGTGTGAGAATTCTGGGTATCGAGAGCTGAAAATTCACGTCGCCAACCAAACTCAGGCAACGCGACCGCCGCAGATATTAGCGGCATCTGCCGGAGCCCGCGCTCGGCTTCAAAACAAGGACCTGAAAAGTAACGGTAGTGCACGGATCTGCCCGCGATTCGGACGCAAATTCAGAATGTCCTTTCGGATTTCGGGAGAGGCCCTTTGATGTTTTTTCTTTCCGGGCCGTTCGGCACGACTTGCCGGCTGTCCAGCATCGAAGCTGATCCTGGACAGGCCAGTGCTCCACGAAGGCGAGCCCACATTTCCCGAAGAGACGCAGCCAAAAACTCGCGAGAGTGAGTTTCCAATCTAAGGTCACGACAGAGCAAGAAGATTGAAAACTACCATACGCGCGTGAATGTATCGGCACCCTTCAACTTGCCGGGCTTGCCGTTCTTGTCAACGTAGAACAGCGTCCATGAGGTCGGCATTTGAGACCCGTTGAGCTTTCCAACCCACCGGGTGAAGGAATTGCACTGGGCAAAGGTAACAACAAAATACAAGCCAGCAGGGCTAACGGCTCCCGATGCAGGATATGGAATGCCCTGGCACGCAAACCCTTGAGCATGGTTTGTGAAAGTCCCTTGTATTGCCCCGCTATCGGCGGACCAAACAAAAAGTTCTGAACCTCGTTCATTCTTCCAGTACGAGGGGGCAGGAAGCCCCTGTGCGATGGCCTCGGCGGAAAGGAAGAAGGAATGGGCGAGCAGCAAGAGTCCCAGAAGTCTCTTCATATTGAAAGCCCCAAAAGAGGTCACTTAAAGGTCGCAACGTGGATCATCTAGCGTGATACAACTTGAGGTCATATTCACTGCCATTATCTCGCGTTCGGCATAGGAATGCGGCGCATATACTCGAAATCGCGCTGGATCGCGGCGTAGCCGACCCTGTCGAGCCCTCGGCGCTTCTCATCCTCGAATCGGTTCGCCTGGGCGGCCGAGCGCCGAACCGGTGCTCGGTTATTTTGATGTGCCACGCCTGTGGTCGTCGGAGGAGATGCGGAGAGTAGAGGTCATTGTCCACGAGCTGTATCGGATCGGGCAATCCGCGCCAGGACTCCGACGCGATCGAATGAGCTGCGCCGGGCAATGGGGAACCCACGGCCGTCGACAGCGCGGGCGCACCGAGGCCGATCGAGCAGAAAGACGGCGCCTAACAAGGACAAACGCTGCTAATCGCCATGGTTGCAATGGTAAAGTTCCCATTGACTGGGGGCAACATGGTTAAGGCATTTCGCAATACGGTCATGGCACTTACTTTTATGGGAGTTGCCGGCTGCAACATGTTTTGGAATTTCATGAATGACTATATGGTCTGCGGCCTTGCGCTGGCGGCTTCAGTGACAGCAGGCTTTTGCGTTGAGCGCATCTTCATCGAGCGGTCCCGTCGGGAGATGATCCGCCTCTACGGCGCGGACTGGCATTCGGCGGAGAACCGACAGCTCGACTCATGAACGTAACCCGTCGCCCGCCGTCATTTTCATCATCCAATTGTTCGCATTCGACCCGAGGAGCCTGGCCCGATCGAGCCTGGCCCGATGATTAAACCGGTCCATCCATTCCGGTTCGCTCGCATCGAGCGCCTGCGAGAGCTGCTTGAACGAGACTACCGAATGGTAGTTGACCCGAATACGGGCGTGAGCACCACGAAGCTGGTGAGACACGATCCGCAGCTGCTTGATGCAGTTTTGGTACTCGATCGTGATCCAGAAGGGTGCGAGCTGGGTCCTTGGTCGAGAGCCTGCGAGCGCTACGGCACGCAACCGGTCGATACGCCCGAGTAGCATCACGATCTGGAAGGGCCACCACCACAAGCTGGTAGGGGGCGATTGGACGCGCCCGTGCATCCACCACCCGCATCGCCAAGAGCGGACTTTTGGATTCCATACGCAACAGAATGTTGCGGTTGAATCGAGGTGGATTTGTATGCCGGCTGGCAAGGCTCACGTCGCGAGCCCACGACACTCCAGAGCGTCTTCGCCTATCCGCCGCTGGCGCACCGTATCAGCTCTCGTTTTGAATGCAACGCTGGCTCGGCCAGACGTGAGTTTGTGCGTGCGTTCGAGGCCTATCGGTCGCGAAACCTTCACGTCCTTGTCAGCTACAGTGACACGATTCATTCCGATCGCAGATCTCGCGAAGCTCAATGAGAAAGTCCTCGCGGATGATACGGTTGTATCTGAGCGCATTCCACGTCATTCCCAAGGAGCGAGATTGGGCATTTCGGCTAGTCAGGGGGCAAGTGATTGAATTTGTGCTCGTTGCGCGTCCGTAGAGCTTCACTGGATTGTCCGGTCTCACAACCTCATTTGCTCAGCGGGGGTCATTCCTGGCCAAATGAGCCGCTTCTCGTAGAAGATCACTGCATATCCGTGCAACATCCCTTCCCTGCGGCGAACATAGCCAGCGCTCTCATAAAGTCTTTGGGCCCCTACTTGGATCGTTGTTGTATCGAGCATTATCCACTTGAAACCGAGAGCAACAGCTCGCGACTCCAATTCACGAAGAACCCTCCTTCCAAACCCTCGTCGCTGAAAGACGGGGTCGACCCGCATACGTTTTAGTTCTGCGACATCATCATGAAAAGGTTTCAGCCCACCCATGGCAGCGAACCGGGGACCAATATGCGCAACTACGAAGTCACCGCCCGAGGCGATGTATACTTCCCCGATATTGCGTAAATCATCCTCCCAAGCCCCTTCCGGGCCACACACACCAACATCCTGCGATGCGCTTCTGTGCAGATGCCATGCATCATCGCTATCCCCGGACTCGAACCGACGAAGGATCAGTTCGTCTTGAGACATCGACTATTACCTCTCGACCGGTGGCGGACGCCTGCGCCTTTGTTTTTAGCCACGCAGAGACCACCGTCGGCTTACGGGCGCGCCTCTGTCAACAGCCGCTGAGAAAGGACAGCCTCAACACTTTCCGATACCTCAACTCCGACAACTGGACGACCCGGCTCAACCGTATATTTTAAGGCCGTACTACGATGCATCCGGGTAAACCGATCCAGTGCACAAACACAGGACGTGCGCAGCGTTCCGATTTCGCCGCCGTGATGCTCCACGACTGGCGAAATGGTCGCAACCCTGGGAAAGTCCGCTTTCCCCTTTAGCCAACCTGGCTTGAGCGGTGCACTCCCTTTACCTGACGACAGCCAGCGGAATACCTCGTGAATGCATCTCTGCGGATAATATTCGGACAGCCGGTACAGATCCCTATAAAATTGCGGTTTCTGGTGGAAGAGTTCTTCACCGACCAGTAGCACCGAGACCGCCACGATACGGGCCGAGAAGCGGCCGCTTGGACCAAGCGTATTCTTATACGGATTCTTTCCGTAAAACACACGAAATTGGCCAAATAAGTCCGGCGACATATGTTCATAAAAGCGCGTCAGAACATTGTTTGCTGACTCAAGGCGCTCCAGGCATGTCGCAAGACATTGCCCCGCATCCACGTCGGCCACATCACGCAACTTGAGCAGAGCGTCCATTGCTGACTGCAATTCGCTCTCGATGATCTGGTGGCCCAAGCAAAAATCTCGCTCCTCGACGCCGGCCGCGCCGAGGCAGTATACGCGTGGATCGTTCTGCAGCGGATTCGTAAGGATCATATCTTCATAGGAGAGGACCTCAATGCCAGGCCGCCGTTGACAAGTCGAGCGCGCAAGGCGGATCAGTACCTCTCCCACCGTCAGCTCGGCGTCCACGGGATGAAGGCCGGCAAACGCAGACATCTGATAAGCACAATTTACGAGATATTGGATGTCTGTCTTAGCGATCTCGAAGTCCGACTGCGGCAGACTTAGCAGCTGCGCTTCATAGTCCGCCTCCGCAATCATCGCGTTGATATTACGCCCAAGAGCCTTAACCGCTTCATCTGGTCGTTCACTGCATTTGATCTCCGCAATGCAGTGCGGCAGTTGATCGGCGACAAAATTGCTGACAAGCCCAAGCGGGCGTTCTCGCTGCCGGCGATCAATGCTATCGGACAGATGCGAAAATATCTCCTCCGCCTGGCAGGGCGAGCCTTGCGGGGTGGAAACGGAAAAAGGAGCGACCATAAATGAGCGCGCACGCGACTTCATCGAAACGCAACTTGCATTTCGGCACTTGACCCGTATCGTGCGGCCGGTGAGTAATCGTGCTTTTCGAGCAGATCAGTTCGTTTGTCTCTTATCCTACTGTCGTTGTACGCGACCCGCTCGAGTATATTGTTCGAGAAAAATAGGAGCGATACGGCGCCCGAATTGATAATGCCGGCGGCAGTTAGCGAAAGCAGGCCGTTTGAAATGCAGATGAGTCCTGCCGCGTTCAAGAGTTCAAGCTCGCGGCCAAAGCATTTCTCGATCGACACCCCAAACTCCCGCTCGAAGCGGGAGAGCAACACCCCACTGCTTCGCAGGGCAAACATTACCGTTCTGCGCATGAGATCATCTTGCGACAGGACAACACCCTTCCACACAGGCTTCTCGCCCGCCTCAACCCTATATAGGTAGCGATCTAAATCTGCCTCGTTATAGAACTGGCACTGGCTCATGTAACCAAACCCGGCAACCCCAAACGGGACCAGATTATTGTCGTTCCAGGAATCGTATTTGCGGCTCTGTTGAATTGAGTGCGGCTGCGACTGCTTACTCCAATAGAAAATCGGCCCATGGCGATAGCCGAGTTTCGTGAGGATGTGCTCGGCCATAAAATGCATGATAATGCGCTCCTTAGCCCCGGCAAATTGATATCGTCCGCTAGCCAAATGGCGGGCTACGGGGTCTGTAGATTTAAACATCAATGGGAATACATTGAACTTCTCTATTCCCATATCCAGTAAGCCGATAAGTGAGTCGTACCAGCTCCGGAGCGTTTGCTGCGGCAACCCATACATGAGATCAAGCGACAGATTCTGAACGCCCATCTCATTCAGTAACTTTACGAGTTGTACTACCTCGTCCACGTGGTGCCCGCGGTTCAATATGCGTAAAATGCTCGGATCTAGACTCTGAACGCCCAATACGAAGCGGTTTACGCCGGCTCTAAGCAGTGTGGATATGCGATCTGCAGCGTCCACTTGCTTTGCAAGAGAGGGATGCAATTCGAAACTCACTTCCGACTTAGACAAGTCAAAGCGCCGGCTAATCATGCCAAATAGCGTTTCGAGTTGACGGTTGGTTAAGAACGAGGGAGTGCCGCCTCCAAAAAAAGCAGTCTCAATAGCTCTGCCACCCAGCGCTGAGTCCGACCAACTCATCTCTTTATCTAAAGCCGCCAGATAGCGCTCTACTCGCCCGGAAGATGGATTGATTTCCTTGGCGAAGTGGCAAAAGGTACAATACTGATCACAGAAGGGGATGTGAAAATAGAGATCAATTGACGACGAAACCTGAAGCAACAACTTTTCGGCATTCAGGTCGCCCATTGCCTTGAGAGGCGGATATGTGCCGACAAGATAATCGTTGTGCATGTCAAGGTGCAAATTCCGTGACCTCAACATGTCAAGGTTAATGTCGTACGAGCGGTCGATCGCGAATTCCAAGGCCTCGGAATAGGACGGCGCACGCATTTTTTTAAACTCCTCTAGCTTTCTTGTGAAGGCAAGGCCCGATGGCAGCTTCGTTGCTCGTGTCACATCGCGCTCTTAAGCTCGGGCTCGATACTGAAGTCGTGCAATTCGATCAGACGCGGATTTGTCGGCTCCTACTCGACGCAACCACCGTAGAGCAGACCGAGTGTCGCCATCCGCTCGGGGACACGCGGGATGATTATGGTTCGGCGAGGAAGACAGATGCCGTGGCCGAATGTCCTTCGGGCGTTGCGAAACGGCACCGAGAAAGACTTCAGGGGCTGAGGAGTGCGAATACTGCTGGAGAAAATGGTGCTCCACCTTCGAGTGTGACCCGCGCCGGGTCGGGCGCCGAGCTCGATCTGCTCCAGGGTGCCATTGAACAACTTCTGTCCGCTCCCCTCTTCGACAGGAAGCGGCCATTGCTCGAGACCAAGCTTGATTTGGTTTCCTCCCGGTCCGACGCCAACATTCGCATGCCGCTGCATGCATTCGACACAGAGCCGCCCAAACGTGTCACACTGGTTCGGATTTGCTCGTGAGTAAGCGCGCTCAATGCTAGTCGTGTCTGGTGGTCTTGAGAGTTACCCGACGCGAAGAACGACAGCGGCACCCGCGAGGGACGCGGCAAAGCTTTAGGCGGGACCGCACTCAATAGCGCAGGTCCAAGGCATTGAGTCGAGCAAGTTTCATTTGAACTCCTGGGCCGGCGAATGCGAGATCGTCATGGTCGTGCGGATCCATTTACGGTGTCCCAGCAATACACGTGCCACTAAAGACATTTGCGAGCCTGGCTTGAAGAGGGCAAAACCATGTGCTTCGTGTCCACCGACGGAATACTCGCGCCTCAGTGTCTGGTCCCGGACATTAACGTCTTCAGCCGGACACGGCTGAACACGACAACGCGGAATGTTGAATGACGTTGGCGGCCTCTCATGCCGAACTCGAGCATCTGCTCCAACGGCCACCTTACGACCGAATCGCCCGGCTCATGAAGGCAGCGTCCCGGCACGTGACGGATATGCAAATGAACTCGTCGCTTTCTTGCGGCGCGGTGGCCACGGAGCGACTTCGATCTATTGGCAGCGCTCGGCGCGGACTTGCCAGGCGCGGTGCGTGTCGTACCGAGCGACGAGCTCGGGCGCAGAGCATCGGCGCGGCCGACTCTTCGGTCAAGGTACCGTGGATCATTCTGCCCGGTTTCATCGATCTCCATGACCATCTCACCTGGAATATCCAGCCGCGATGGCTGACCGGCCGGAGTTTAACAATTGCTAAGAATGTTAGGATTCGCGGAATAGGACTGCTTGCTGAACAATCCGCACTGCCGGGCAATCCCGACTTTGGCCTGCGAAGCGGAGATGTACGCGGAGATCAAGGCGCTTGCCAGTGGGGCGACCTCGGTCCTCGGGGATTGCTGAGCAGCGATAAGAGCTCTGCAAACCATCCGTGCGTGCGGGACTTGCCCGAAATCTGGATAGGGGGGTGCCGGCTTCTCGCAAAGCAACCGGTCTCCGACCGGCCTTGCGCCGGGCAGCCTCAACCTGCACGCACCAAACCCATTGGCACTTGCTGCGGAACGCGCCTCTGTGCAAGACAATTCGTCCCAGAACGGCAGTAAGGAAACCGCACTGTGACAGCTTCTCTTGATGGCGAAATTCGCGACGGCGGCCATCATATGCAGGTCCGCGTCTATTTCGAAGATACTGACTCCGGTCAGATTGTTTATCACGCAAATTTTTTGCGCTTCATGGAACGCGGTAGAACGAACTACTTGCGCCTGCTCGGAACCACTCAGCAAGCGCTACTCAGAGAAGCCAAGAAAGATGCGCCCGGCTTTGCCTTCGTTGTCCGCTCCATGACGATCGATTTTCTAAAACCGGCGGTCTTGGATGACCTGCTTGACGTCGTCACAGTCCCGCAAGAGGTGAGGGGAGCGTCGATTGCGTTGCTGCAGGAATGCAGGCGCGGAGACGATCTCCTAGTCACGGCGCGTGTACGCGTGGCGTTTATTTCAGCCGGAAAGGCGCAGCGCATCCCGAAGTCGCTGCGGCTCGCTATGGAAGGGCTTCGATAGATCTGCCGCTTAGTTCAAGCTTTTGCCTTCCAGCGCCGCACTGAAATCAAGTCATTAAGCTTCTGTTGCGACCTAGTCAAACCAGTGTTCGGGGTAATCGGCATCCAATCGGGGCTCTGACGCATATTCGATGATCGTGATTGTTTTTATGGCGCGCCAATCAGCCTAGCCTGAAGAAGATCGAGCTTAGCGCGCCCGTACATCTGCCGTTCGACCAGCTTGAGCTTGGCGATGTGAGCTTTCACTTGGCCATTGGACCATGGTTGCGTAATAGCAGCGTGCACCGCGCCCTTATCGTTGGCGATCCCATTCGCGAACGAGGCAATGAGGCTTGCGGGACATGGGTCTACAAGGGGTCATCCGCGGCAAGCCCGTCAAAACGACGATCAGCGACAAGGCCGCGCCATGCGCGCTGGATCACGTCAACCGCCAGCTCAAGGCGCCGAGGCCGAACGTCCTCTGGCTTTCCGATTTCACCTATGTCGCGACCTGGACCGGCTTCTTCTATGTTGCCTTCGTGATCGATGCTTATGCCCGCGGGATCGTGGGCTGGCGGGCCTCGCGCACGGCGCATGCAGGCTTCGTGCTCGATGCGCTGGAGCAGGCATTGCATGATCGACGGCCGGTCCATCGTGGCGGGCTCGTGGTCACAGCGACAGGGGTAGCCAATACGTATCCATTAAATACACCGAGCGCCTGGCCGAAGCCGGCATGGAGCCCTCTGTCGGCAGCGTCGGAGATTCTTACGACAATGCTCTCGCCGAAACGATCAATGGACTTTACAAGGCGGAGGTGATCCATCGGCGTGGACCGTGGCGGAACTTCGAGGCCGTCGAGTTCGCTACCCTCGAATGGCTCGACTGGTTCAACAACCGAAGGCTCCTCGAGCCCATCGGCAACATCCCGCCGGCCGAAGCCGAGCAACGCTACTACGCCATGCTGGAACAACCCGCCATGGCGGCATAACTTAAACCAAATGGCCTCCGGCAAACCCGGAGCGGTTCAGTGCGCCGCTCCATGAACAGAATCCGAACCGCAATCGGAGCGACAACGATCAACCCGGAATTGCTGACCTATGCGGAAAAGCTGCGCTATCAGGGCTAT
>NZ_JADPJJ010000121.1:0-114744 GCF_023073375.1 Bradyrhizobium sp. 197
CGGTTAGGCGCCGCTGATATCGGCTATGGATCCGCCCAGAACTGGTCCCGCATCCGGGACAGAGACTCGTCCCGCTCGTGGGACGCACGGTGATCACGGTCGTAGCGCCATCACAAAAGGCGCTTTGCACGTCAAACCCGTGAGGGACCAGAGCCGACGGACGTAGGGCTCGCTGCATCATATTGATTCCTTTGTGAAACCAACACGAGCCGGCGCTTGAACTTCATCAAAAGTGAGTCAGAGCCCCAGTCGAACGCCGATTGACAGTAGGGCGCTAAGCACGGCGCCGCAGACACTTACGAAGCGATCGGCGATGGGATCTCGAACACAAATGCGCAAAACTGCTTCATTCACGATCTGAAGCATAGCCGGATCCTAGGCTATTCGGACCCGGCCATCGCAAGCGCGGCGACAAGGGCCGCGATGCTGTTTTTCAAGCGAACGGAAGTCGGGGTCTCCACGCTCCCGATCGAATTTCAGTCGGACCCGTTGTCGATCTGTTCGAGGAGCCCGCGCCGGCTTCGATTTCATCGAGGATTTCCTCTCGTTGATAACGGTCTGCTTGATGGTGTCACCACAGCGACGCTCTGGCGTGAGACACTCAGGTAACTACATCCTGAGGCGCGCGAACTGCATCGACGCATGCTCCGCCTCGCGAAGGGAGTCGCATGGGACGATGCTCAACAACGACTTACAGAACGCAGGCGTGAGCTTGCCGCGGTGGATCACAACGTTCTCGTGCCCCGTGGCGGCTCGAGCGCTCTGCCATTGCCGATTGTAGCCGCGCTGTTCATTGGACTTCACGTGGCAAGCGGCGAAGTCGGCGCCGCCCAGCGTGGCCAACTGCCAGGCATGTACCGGCAGCTTGGTATGGATGTGCACCCACATCGGATTTGGCATCCTACCACTGCGCAGCGCCTTGGGCTGCAGCTTGACCTCGAACAGCGTCGCTGGCTCGCTCTTCAAGGCGCGGGGTGGATCCACAGACGCAAGTTCTTCGGCCGCCTGCAATTGTTCAAGGTACTTCTGCGACGGAAACGCGTACGTCTTCATGCAATCGATCGTGATCGCCGCCTTTCGTGCGTTCAACGAGTTTGCCTGTCCCTGAACCTCGGACAACATCGTCTTAAGCCGGACTATTTTTCCGTGCACTTCAGGCAATTGCGCATGCGTGAGTAGGCCATGTCGGCGGGGCTCCTCCAGCGCGGCTACACAGTTCTTAATCTCGGCGGTCTGCGTCTCCAGGCGCTTAAGGACGAGATCCACGACGTGGTCGGCGTCCTCAGGCTTCATCTGGCGCGCTTGCGAGACGGCGCTTTGCTGAGCCGGCAGATCGAACTGCAGCAGCTCGTCCAATCGCTTGAGTAGTCCCGTCAGTGCGTTCCTGGAGGGCGGAGCCTGCCACATCGCCAGGTGCCCGGTCGCCGATGATGACGCCCTCGCGCGTGCCTCCTCCGCACTCGCGAGTTTCTTCGTACCCAGATCCGAGAGTACGATAACCTTGGCAGTAGAGGCTGTGGCAGCGTCGGGCCTAGCGAGCTGCGGCTCGCGCAGCCCGGCCGTTGAACTCCCCTCGCGTGCGGCCGGTGCGCGCTTGCCTTTCCCCTTCCTGCGCGGCGCGTGGTTCTCAGCCGCTAAGTCGGTCTTTTCCGATATCGCAGTCTGGGCAGGCGGCTCCACTTGCCTCTTTGGCTGCACTGCCAAAAGTCGCGTGACTTGGTGCGCGGTGACCCATGCACCTTCCACGATCTGGTCCAACTGTTCCAATGGAAGGTCGGCATCCGTTCTAGCATCCCTTAGCCTGGCAACGATACGTTCCACCTCTGAGGCAAATTCCGAATGCCGTTCCATGACTCCTTCCAGAACGGTGCAGTGCTCTGCGTCGAGTGGCTCTCCGTCCTTGTTCAGAACGGCTTTGTACGTCGAGACGAATGCCGGAAAAGCATCCTGGATATAGGTCCCGAGCAGACGCACCCGCCCGTTCTCATCCATGAGGGCGTCCCTCACGGCTGGTTCAAACGTGCTCGCCTGAGACTCAATCAGAAGCTTCGCGAGCTTAATCCGCGATTCCAGATACAAGCACCCATCATAAAGTGCCGAGCCGGTGTGCAGGCGTAGTGCGGCTTCGTTGGCCTTCCGCATCTCGGGCGTCGTGCTTGGCAAGTTGGCAGTGGTCTCGCAGGCGGACTGCATCCGTTCCGAGCGCAACAGCTTCTTTCCCCACCACTCGATGACAGGCACATGGTCCTTCACCATACTGGAAGCCACTCGGCTCAGCTGGTCGGGGGTAGCGTTGGATTTCGAAATCCGCTGGAACAGGCCTGCCGATACCTGTCTGCGCTCTTCTAAGGCGAGGATAATCGCCGAGGCCACCATGTTGCCCTGACGCCCCGCCTGGAGCACGGCATAGCAGTATTGACCAGCCTCGGCGTCGGACAGAATGCTCGGCGCCACGGCCGGGCGCAGGCTCGCGTAGTACTCCAGAACTGCCGAGCCTGCTTTGACGAATCGATCGCTCAGCTCTAGCGCCTCCTTCAGCTCGGCATCCTCGCCCGGCTGACGGCAAGCGGCATAGTCCTCACGCAGGCGGTCCATGTGTCGCCTTGTTGCGTTGATTTCTTCCTCTGACGAGGAAATAGGGACTGCCACACCGGAAGTTGGCGGCTGGCTGGCGACCGGCGCCGTGTCTCCACCCTCGGACACTGAGGGAAAGCCGCGCCGCCGCGCAGTGGCTCCACGTGGCGCAGCGGCTGCACGTGCCGCAGCGCCTAGGATTCGATCTGGGCCAACGGAGGGACCGGAAGACCTGTCGCCAAGGGCATCGTCGGCACCGCGCGCCGTGCTAGCGGAGGGCGTCCCTCTATCTTGGGGCCCAGAGCGCATCCGCTCCACGACGGAATCGAACGATTGACTGCCTTCCCCAGGGGCTAGACTTGAGTGCGAGCGTGAACTGCTCGATCCGGCTCCAGCATCTGCAGTGCGCGATCTTCCAGATCGGCCAATGCCCGTCATATTCCATCTCCAATCAAGTCGAGAATGCGCAGCCTGTCTGGATAGACAGACTGGCTGACGAGTAGCTGACGAAGGGCGTTTTTCCGGTTGCACAGGAAACCCACATCGCCGTGGATCGTGGTCGAGTAGCTAGGCCATTTGGCTTTGCCCTCACACATCCGGGCAGACGGCTTGGCGAGTAGGCCGGCGGAATCTCACTGCCGGGCTCTCATGGATCCCCACGTGAGACTCTCGCGTCACTGGGCTCCCATTAGGCGAACGAGCTGGGTATGCCGACCTTCCATTGTGCAAAAACCCGGGACGTTCGCGAGATAGCCGTTCGAGAACGCGGCCGGTCTTGGCCTTGCGACCCATAAAGCGTTTGGACCTCCGCATCATCCAAGCCTCGATTGTCTGATTGACGTATCGAAGGATTGCCACAGAGGCGCCCGCCTGAATCGACCGAAATATACAATCCCCGGCCGCAGGAGTGGATTGAGCTGCCGAGCGATGTCACCATTGACACATGGGTCGTTTTCGGAGGCACCCGCATAAACTTCACCGCCGAAGCGCTGAGCCGAGGCAGAAAACTGCAAAATGCTGAGGCGTTTTGTGAGTTCTTTGCCCGTCGCGGCCGGAAGCGGTAGCCAGGAAGTCAAACTTGACGTTCGAAACCGGGCATCTGTCACGCGCGACGAGCACTATCCGGCGCGAGCGCTTCCTTCAAGTTCACTACTGAATCGGCCCCTGCAATAGCGAAATACCAGTCGGTTCCAGCCGCCTTCATCATTCCGAATCGCCTTGTCCCACAGCCAATCTTCGAACAGCGCGCTCCAGGTAATACGAGGGATCATCGTCAGACGAAATCCGTCTCGCAGCTCTCTTGACCATCGCTATCCTCGACTTTGGAAAGATACTTTGTAGGGCTGTCTACTCGGTGCTACTGGTCGTTCTCGTTCTCCGTCCACACTTTGGGATGCTGTTGAGGATCAAGCACCCATTTTTTGCGACCCGCCATGAACAAAACCCATTTCCGTAGACGGGGTTCCATACCTCCTATGCCAGGACGTGATAAGACCAACGGATGATCGCCGTCCATTCGCAGTTCATGCTCCAGCAGGATATCGCCCGCGCACTCGTCGAGCGGATGAGTACTGCGTACATCTAGCAGGGACGTGATAACGTTACGCCCGAACTGTCGGCGAAACTGGTCTCCCTCGATCCGGACTGAGCCTCCGGCTCACAGTTTCGTCACCCGACCTGATAGCTGAAAAATCGCGCGGGCTTATCCGGATCACCGTAAGTACTGGAATAGCCTTCACCGGCAGTTGCAGCCCGCTCGGCTTTCTCCGACAAAATCCGAGTGCTCCTGCGGGTTACTGGCGATGTGCATGATGTCACTGGACAAAACTCTCTTCACTTTGCGCATGAACAGATTCTCGGTCGACGATCTTGATAATGGGCGGATTGGAACGCAAGGAGTATGGCGACGCGCCCGTCGACGACGACCCACCTCGCTCCAGGCCGGCAACCGTTCCGCAAAACGGATCCACCGATTCTGCCCATACATCAGATCGCTCCCGCATTGGCAAAGTGCACGCGATTGAGCTCGTGCGCGGCAAGCTTTGTCAGGAGGATATACAGCTTAGCTGACCACAACGTGACCAAAGCAGCTGTCCGCGCTCCAATGCGCCGGCCAAGCACTCTGCGGAAGACTTATTGGCCGTCAAGCTCTCTAGGACCGGGGCGCTTCGGCTCAGACGGGACAACTTGCAGACGCGCGGTCATGCACCATGCGATTTCCTGAGCAAGTCGCCCACCGATTGCGAGATGCTGCACATTCTGATCAGACGTAGAATGTCGATCAGAACAACATTTTTCTCACGTCCGGATGGAGCCAAACCGACATTGCTGGGCGAGTGACCATGACTGGGTTTGCTAGTCCAGAAGAGTCGGTGCCCAATGTGAGCCTTGCAGGAAGACGCCGTCATGCAAAATCACCAAAATCATCGCTCACCCTACCAGAGCTGTCAGCGACAGATTGCGTTCGGTCATCAGAGCATCAGGTGCGACTAGGAGACTGAGACACAGACCTCAGAGGTCTTGTCACTATCCAGGATGTGAATGCAATCTATCCAAAGAATTGATTTCACACTTCATGTGCTGCCGGGTAGGGAAAGCGCCGTGCATCACGCAACGTCGTAGGTTTGCTGTCGGCAAAGCTGCGATGAGTACGTGATCATGGACACCGCGATCGGATTGTAGGCACGGTTTTGCCCGGTGCGGCCAAGTTCATGTCACCCCCCGTCTTTGGATTGTCCGGCCGTTGAGCAGTTCTTTCCAAAGCGTCTCGGTGATTTTATAAAAGTCAAAAATAGGAAGGCGCGGCAGGACGGCCTCGTTATGGCGTTCTCCAGCTGAGCGTAGCCGCGCTTGGCCATCACTGTCGCTCCGGTGATCGGAGCACGAAGGAGGCTCACCTTTTTGGCCGAATGAGGAAGTTCGTTGCTCAAGCACGGAACGCCTGCCGGCGTGTGAGGCTTTGCAAATTGAGGGCCGCGATGCAAATCGCATATCATCGCTGCTCCCCCATCAAACCTGCGGCCGTGCGGCTGCGCTCGCCATCGGAAGCATCGATCGTGATGAGGAGATTTAAATCCAGACCATGGAACGGCATTGTCACTAATCCGCCATGTGAATGCATCGAACCAAACCATCGATTTCACCAATCAATGTGTTCTCGGCAATCATCTCGACTTCACGATGTCGGCGACAACTGCCGCGATTGTTCCGGCGCTGAGCGGGTGCTGCCCGCCTATCGATGCATTGTATTGATTGCCGCCTACGCCCCGATGGAAAGAGCACATTCGACGTCACCAAGATTCACGCGCGCCACGTGAGACAGTGAACAACGCCAGTCGAGCTCACAATGGAATCCCGATCCAATATGCGATTCGCCAGTACCGCAGCTCTTCGTCTATTCCGGATTCCAATGCTTACGCGGAGGCCGGACTGTTCAATTCCGCTCGGGGGTGGCGTGACGTGGTGGGTGTCTTGGCGTGACTTGATATGAGGTCCTGGAATGCGAACGCTACTCGTTGATCATGAGAGGGACCCTGCGCGCGTTGTACAAGATGCGCTCTCCGATTGCGGTTTTGCCGTTGACGTAGCGTGCACCCTGGACGAGGCCGCCGCCGCTTTTTCTTGCGCCAGCTATGACATTCTCTTGCTCGAGTTGGTTCTACCGGATGGAGACGGCTTGGATTGGCTGAAGCAGTTGAGACGTGACGGACATTCGATGCCTGCCGTGATGATGAGTAACTTCAATGAGCTCGGTAGGCGGATAGCGCTATTTAATGGCGGTGCGGACGACTTCCTGCCCAAGCCCGTATCTACTGATGAACTCATCGCACGAATGCGCGCTACTCTGCGCCGGTCAACGCAAATGACGGCCCCCATTGTTACCTTTGGCAATCTACGATTCGATTCGATCGGTCGGCAAGCGACGGTCAATGGTCGACCACTGAAAATTGCCCGCCGCGAGGTGTGCATTCTCGAACATCTGCTCAGCCGCGCCGGCCGCACCGTGGCTCGTGCGTCATTGGAAGATAGCCTCTATGCATTTGACGACGAGGTCTCAACCAATGCGCTTGAGGTCGGAATCTATCGTTTGCGCGGTCATTTGAGTCGGTCCGGTGCGACGCTACGGATCAAAACCGCGCGCGGGATCGGCTACGTCCTTGAATTGAAAGGCGCGGCATCGACCGCGTAGTTAATTGAACTTGAAAGAAAAGACCATCTTGAGCATCATTCTTGACAAGCATGCTGGCGTCACTCGAGGATCGATCGCCGCCAACGGCCTTTCGTCCACATTTCTTCCTTGTCTTTGGCAGCTTTTGTGCGTGGTCATCCTGCTATTCCCGGCTGCGGCCGTAGCTCAGATCAAGCGGGATGATGGAAGTGGGCCGCAGCGTACGGCTGCCGACGGCATTAGCGCAACCCTGACCCTTTCCTCTTCGCTAGGTAAGACGATTCACCTGCCAGCGCCAGCCGCGAGCATCTTTGTCGCAGATCCTACGGTCGCGGACTATCAGGCACCTTCGAACAGGACCATCTTTGTTTTCGGCAAAAAATCCGGTCGGACCACCTTGTTCGCACTGAACGAGGCCGGGGAGGCTCTCGCTGAGCTGCGTGTTGTCGTCACCCAGCCGATCGAGGATCTGCGCGCCACGCTGAAAGCCCAGGTCGGCGACTATCCCATCCAGGTAAGCTACACCCCGCGTGGGGCCATCCTTAGCGGTACGGCGCCCAATGCGGAGATCGTCGATATAGCGATGAAAGTGACCGAGCAGTTTCTTGGGTCTGGTGCGCTCGTCGTCAACAAGATTCAGGTGGCGGGGTCATTGCAGGTGAATCTGAGCGTGCGGGTGGCGGAGGTCTCGCGGAGCGCCATGAAGGAGCTCGGCGTCAACCTCTCCGCTTCCGGGCAAGCTGGCCCTTTCACTCTCGGCTTGGTCAGTGGCAGTGGTGGTGGATACGGCGCGGCGCAGGGCGGCGGTACGGCGAAGATGGGGGTCAACACTGGCCATGTGAACGTCAGCGCTATGCTCGATGCACTGGCTCACGAGCGCCTCGCTTCCGTACTTGCTGAACCGAACCTCACCGCAATGTCAGGCGAATCCGCCAGCTTCCTCGCCGGCGGCGAATTTCCCATTCCGGTGTTGCAGGACAATCGGCAGGTCTCTGTCGAGTTCCGTCACTTCGGCGTCAGCCTGGAGTTTGTGCCGACCGTTCTCAGTAACAATCAGATCAACATCCGCGTGAAGCCTGAAGTCAGCGAACTATCGTCACAAGGTGCTGTCAACATCAACGGCATCTCCGTGCCGGCTCTCTCCACCCGGCGTGCAAACACGGTTGTCGAGCTCGCCAGCGGCCAGAGCTTTGCAATTGGTGGGCTTATCCGGCGCAACTTCAGCACTGAGATCACGACTTTCCCTTGGCTCGGCGACGTTCCGATTCTTGGTGCGCTATTTCGCTCATCGTCATTTCAACAGGATGAGACGGAACTCGTGATCATCGTCACGCCTTACGTCGTGCGGCCAAGATCGAACTCGAAGCAGATGAGTGCGCCCACCGACCGCATCGCTCCGCCCTCAGACCTCGCGCGCAGTCTGACGAACACATTGGCAACGCGCTCGCCTGTTCGCGGTGCTCCCCCGATAAGCGTACCAGGCGCGACAAGGGGCACCGGCCACACCATCGAATGAGGATCGACCAATGAGATTACGATTCGTGCGCCCCTTCATCGGTCTGACGGCCAGTCTAGGTGGCTGCGCAAGCACCGCGCCGACTTACCTCGAGCCGACCGCGCAAGCGATCCTGGTTGAACAAGAGAAGAACGTCTTACTGTTACAGACCCTTGGAGGGCCCGAACGGCAGCGTCTGCGTTACTTCATAGCGAGTACCAGTCGCGGTCGGTACGACACGCTCCATCTTGATATCGTCGGCTCACGTCGGCTCGGGGCGCAGATAGCAGCTGAGGCCCGCGCAGTGGGCGTCGACGCTCACAACATCCGCCTGTACGGTCCATTCATCGATAGGCGTGATGGCTCTGCCGCCCGAATCGAGGCGATTACGTACGAGGCGCGCCCTCCCGTTTGTCCGTCGATTGCGATCGTCGGCCCTTCAGTGAACGACAATTCTTTCGATCCGACGCTTGGCTGCTCGATCCGCAACAACTTGGCCGGCATGGTCAACGATCCGCGCGACTTGATTGACAATCAGGCCGTTGTGCCGAGTGATGGCAATCGTGCGGCCATTCCCGTTGCCACATACAAAACCTTCGCGACCGGCAATAACAGCAACTTGGGTATGGCTAACAACAAGCTGCCGTCAGATCCCACGTCTGCCGGCACCCAGACCGTGCAGCCCTCTCGATAGCGAGAACATCAGTCATTCGATGCGACCTCATTCACAACACGAACTAGACTTGGCCGGCGGCAAAGAGAGCTTTTGCGACAGCCTCGAAGTACTGGACAGGAATGGAATTGCCAAGGCTAGTGTTGCGGATTAGCTCACGGACCAGGACGTGATCTTCGACGATACTGAGACGAAGGCGCCTCGCTTCATCAAAGAGCCGTGAAGCCGCCTCCCCGTCGCCGCGGCAAACCAGGACCGGGACGCCCGTTTCGCCACGGATGTAGCGTACCCCGACCAGCAGCTCGCGCCCAGTCAAGATCAATGTCGCGCGACTCACGCCGAGAGGAGACTCGCTCGCCTGCTCCCGCCGAAGGCGTCGGTGTTCGCGTTTGACCTCCGGATTGCCTTGCTGCTCCTTGTCCTCGCGCTTCATATCGCTCTTAGTCATGCGCATGCCGCGCAAGAACAACCAACGCTGGATGAGGAGATCGACCAATCCGCCGATAAGAAATGCACCACTTGCAATCCCGATCAACAGTTTCACTTGAATGAACACGAACTCGAAGCAGCCCGTGCCGCAAACCGGCAGATAGACCAGTGTCTTCCACGCGCCGACAACGACCAGGACAAAGATCGCGCCGAGGCAGAAGACCTTGAACAAGGTCTTGCCAAGCTCGATGAGGGAACGCAAAGAGGCGATGCGCTTCAGTCCGTTGATGGGATCAATGTTCTCGAATTTCGGCGTCATCGGCTCGGAGGAGAACACTAATCCACCATTGGCTAGGACCGTCGTCAGAATTGCGCAGGTGACCATACTCCCAAGAAGCGGGCCAACAATTCCCAGTGCAAGTTCGGGCAAGACGCCGAGCGCAAGATCGACCGCAATATTGAACGGCTTATCAAGCAGCTTGTCAGTCAGCATGAGCGCTTCACGACATTTGTCGTAGATGGAACTCGCTTCTAACCAGACATAACCGAGACCGGCGCACGCGCTGAGGCCCCTGACTAGATCCGTGCTATGCGGAACCATGCCTTTCTTGCGCGAGTCGCTTAGCTTCTTTTCAGTGGGGGCGAGCGTTTTCTCTTCGCTCGTGTCGCTCACTTCAGTTTCCTCTCAAGCCTCTCCAGCTCTCGGCTCGACTGCATGATTTCCGCTTGCATGTATTCGATGAGGTAGAGCGTATAAGTCACCATGACGATCGCAAAACCTATATTCTTGATCGTCAACGATAGGTCCCGCGGGTTGAATTGCGGCGCAAAGCGCCCGAGCAGAAGCGCTGATATGTCGGCCAGCAAGAGGAAAGCTACCACAGGTCCAGAGACCAGGACGGCGGTACGTATGATGCTGTCGAGCACGCCCCACAACTCCAGCGTCCCTTGCATGCTCAGCGTGGGTCCAAGCTGATAAGCCGGCCAAACCAGATAGCTGCCGTAAAGCCCGCTGATCATGGTTTGCAGGCCCCCCGATACGACGAAGATCGTGGTCGCGGTGGTCCCGATAAGAAGTCCCGTCGCCGAAGCCTGACTGCGTGTCGCGGGATCGGCGGGAGTGACCACGCTGCTGATGCCCCGTTGCGCGTCGATGAACTCGCCGACGGCCTGAAGACTCCAGAGGGGAATACTGAGGAGGGCGCCGATCAGTAGGCCGACACACGTCTCCTTAAGACCGAGTAGCGCGATCTTGAGCAGACGAGTGTCCGGATCTAGCTCCTTCAGGCCATCGGCGATGTGCGCCAAGTATGGTAGTTCGAGCGCGACGGCAAGGCAACCGCGGATCAGGCCGCCGATCTGCGGACGCGTAAATACCGGAAGCACCAGCATGATGCCCACGGGGCGGGCCGCACCAAGGCCGGCAGCAACGACGAGTTCGATAGTCGCCTGGATCAGACTTTGCGTGTCGGCGGTTGACAGATCATACATGACGGCTGCTGCTAGTAGCCCGTCGTGAGCGCGGGAAAATCAGTAAAGATCTGCTTGGCTTGTTCGATGAGCGGGGCGCTCAGCACCGGAGCAAACAAACCTATAATCCCAACAATGACCAAAAGCTTCACAGTCAGTGGCAATGTCTGATCCTGGATCTGCGTTGCCGCCTGGATGATGCCGATGATGGTTTCGGCGACCGCCGCTGCAATGAGCGGAGGCAGAACCCAGGTCATGAAAAGCACCAGTGATCGGCTCATAAAAGGGAGAATAGTGGCCTCATCCATGCTCACCCTCCAGGTGTTGTATAGCTCAGCACCAGCCCGTGCATAAGCCGCGACCAGCCGTCAATCGCCACGAACAGAAACAGCTTGAAAGGAACTGAGATCACTGTCGGAGACACCATTGACATGCCCATGGCCATCAGAATGGTCGTTACGATCAGATCGATAGTGATAAACGGAAGGTATAGTAAAAACCCGATTTCGAAGGCACGCTTGAGTTCTGAGATTAGAAAAGATGGGACGAGAATGACAAAATCATCGACTGTCGCTCTGCCGCGCATCTCTTCCGGCCAGACACGCTCGGTCGAGGACAGGAAGAAGCCTCGCTGTTCTTCATTGGTGAAGTTCTTGAGATAGCCTCGCAGCGGCTCCTGCCCCACTTTCGCAGCGGCTACCCAATCCTCGAGCGTTTGATAGCGGAGCTGCAGATCGGCGACTCTATTGTAGCTCTGCTCAAAGACCGGGGCGCTCGTGAAGGCGGTGAGCATCAATGCTGCGCCGTATAGAACGATGTTCGGTGGAATTGATTGGGTCCCAAGCGCATTGCGAACGAGGAAGAGAACGACAGATACCTTTACGAACGCCGTGGTCGTGACGACAGCGAAGACCAACAAGCCGAGCGCGGCCGTGACCGCAAGAAGCGGCAGTATCGCTGGTTCAATGTTAGTCATTGCCCGCTAACCCGCCACGCAGTCTAACGCCGAGCTCGTCTCCAATACGTACTATGTCGCCACTCCCGATACGTACGCCGTTTGCTAGGATATCGACCGGGCCGTCGACCGGCCGGCCAAGTTCGAAGACATATCCTTCGCTGATGCTTCTCAGGGCTCCCAGCGTGATGGGCCAGCGGCCGCATTCAAAGACAAGCGAAATCTCAATATCGTCGAGATCGGCTTCGGAAGGCGGCTGCTGTAAACCGGGCAGTGTCGTCATATGCGCATACTCCAGAGGGCGCGGCCGCAAGCGAAACGGTCCGTGCAGGATCAGGCGGTTGCCAGTGACATCTGCCGCGGCCCATAACGGGCCGGCAGTGAGGATGATCTGACCGCGGGCGAATGGCATTACATCCGGCAACAAAGCGTCGCCCTTACGTGTTTTGCGAAGAAGCGCGGCTGACGCCCGGAGGGAGCCGATCTCTCCTGCAACTGTAACGGGTAGCTGTGCGGGGACCTCACACAAATGTCGCGGCAATTGGCCGAGCAGCTCGCCTAAGGCGCGGAACGCCGGCGGTATCGGTCCGTCAAGAGGCGAGAAAAGAAATAGGCGACCTTTGCCCCTGACCGGACCGTAGATGATGTCGAGTTCGATATGAGGCCCGTTCTTCTCGGCCTTTCCAACATGAAGGAGTCGCAGTTGCTGCTCTGTCTCAGTCTCCAGGTGCGCGAGCAACGGTTCAAGTGCAAGTTCGAGAACCAGCGAACGACTTGGCTCGGAAAGTAAAGCTAGGCCACTCTGTACTGTCGAGATCAAGACCTCCGCAAGCGCATGCGGTATCGACAACACGAGCGCATCATCGCCGAGGCGCCAAACGCAATCGAGCATCGACAGAGCCGGAGGTTCCTCCTGCCACACAAGTCGTTCCAGTCGCACCGATAGCGGCTTGTCGCAAAGGTTACTCCGCAAAGAGGCGGAGGGCCGCACGTTTCTGTTGAGCCATGAGACGAGACTCTGGGTTAGACGCTGGCTCGGCTCGTACTTCGCGTATGCGTTCGCGCGAGTTGCAGGAGGCGACTGTACAGGGCAGCGCATTTGGTTCCCAACTGGACTAGCGGTCATCAAATTGAACCGCCCGCCACCAGCGTGGGCAAACCCCTCCCATGGCGAAGCAAGACTTCATCATCAGCCTCTAGCTCGGCTGTTACTTCCGAATGGGTATCGGCCGCACGCCGGACGTCGGTCTCGATTTGTCGCCATTTATGAGTCGCTGCGGAACGCTTCGCCCAGTGCGCACGCCTCTCGGATGCCGCTGTCTCGGCCTGCTTTTGAGTGATACGCGCCTCCTCAAGTGTGCGGCGTTTCGAGGTGATCTCAATCGCTAGCCTCTCAAGGGTGAGCTGGCAATGATCGAGTTCAACGACGGACAAGGTACCGACCGACATCAACTGCTGGTAAACCTCCGCCTGGGCCTCTGTATGATGCTTTTCAGCAATTCCAAGTTCCTGCCATGCGTGCTCCGCGGCCGAGGTCGCGATATGACGCTTGGCTTCCATATTGGACAACTCACTACGAGCACTACGCTCGCGCATATCCTTCACTTGCCGCAAGCTCGAAACGTGTATGCAACTCATGCGGTCAGACGGCACATCCATGTGACGGTTTCCTCAAAAGTGGACGCATCGTTTTCACCCTGGCGTAAAAACTCGCGCAGATCATCGATCGAAGCGACAGCTCGGTCCGTCAGCGGATCGCTGCCTTGCTTGTATTCGCCAACCTTGATTAAAAATTCGGCCTCTGCATGACGGGAGATAAGATCACGGAAGAGGGATGCTGCCTTGCGATGCGGTGCAGATACGACGGCATCCATGACGCGGCTGCGGCTCGACAGTACGTCGATGGCGGGGAAATGCGCCCGCGCCGCGAGAGAGCGTGAAAGAACGATATGACCATCGAGAATGCCACGCGTTTCCTCCGCGATTGGATCGCCCGTGCCGTCACCTTCCACAAGCACGGTATAGAAGGCGGTGATTGAGCCACGCTCACTCATACCAGCGCGCTCCAGCAAACCTGGCAACATTGCAAAGACAGAGGGAGGAAAGCCCCGGCGAGTCGGTGGCTCACCGGCAGCAAGCCCGATCTCCCGCATAGCGCGGCTAAATCGCGTCAATGAATCCATCATCAGAACGACGCGCAGGCCTTGATCGCGAAAATATTCGGCGAGCGCGGTTGCCGTATAAGCACATTGCGCCCGCTCCGTCGCTGAGCGATCGGAGGTCTCAACGACGACGACCGTGCGGCGGAGGGCAGTCTCCCCAAGATGCCGCTCGATGAATTCACGCACTTCGCGTCCACGCTCGCCTATCAGCGCAACCACGGTCACGTCAGCGACCGCGCCCTTTACGATCTGCGACAGTAACGTCGACTTGCCGCCACCAGGCTCTCCATAAATGCCGATGCGTTGGCCCTCGCCGCATGTCAGAAGACCATCCAAGACGCGAACACCGAGTGGCAGAGGGCGAGCGATGATGCACCTCGTCATTGGATTTGGCGCTTTGCCGCGCAGCGGGCGCGTCTCCATGGCTTTGACTGCGCCCTTGCCATCGAGTGGACGGCCGAAGCTGTCGATCACCCGGCCAAGCAAATTGGGGCCGACCGGCACTTCGTGCATTCGGCCAGTGGCAACGACTTCTGCGCGGCCGGACATGCCTTGCAGGTCACCGATCGGCGTCAGCAATACGCCGTCCTGCAACAGACCGATCACCTCGGCCTCAAGCGACCATCCGGTGCGCGGATCCTTGAGCACACAAACTTCTCCAATACAAGCATCCGGCAAAACTGCATGGATCAACGTGCCGATCGCACGCGTGATCCGCCCGCGTACGGCACGCGTGTCCACATGGCTTGCCGTAGTTCGCAGACGCGCCAGCGCCGCGTGCAGAGTCCCATCTCCATCAGGACAGTTATGGTCTGGTCTCGGCGCCGTCACTATTCGTCTGCCTCATGATCTAACCCAAGCCCCAAACGCAATGCGCGGAGCTGCGCGTCAAGTCCGAGATGGATATTGCCAAATTCGCTCCACAGCACGCATTCGTTCGCTGACAGCGCCGGGTCCGGAATAATTCGGACTTCCGGCCGGTCCTCCCGTCCGTCGCAGGCAGCAAATTCGCGCGTAAGCGCATCAGCATCCATGGGGGACGCATGAAGGGACAGTTTCGGCCCGCCATATCTGTGCGAAATCGTGTGACGAACCGTCCTCACCAACATCTCGCCGGGATCGAAATCGCCCAGTAGATCAGTTACGATGTCCATCACGAGCGCTGACAGTTCCTGCTCCAAAACGGCCTTTCGTCGTGCCACTTCCGAGGCAGCCTGCGCGACTAGCTGTGCCATTTCCTCGGCGCCGGCCCTCACCCCCTCAGCATGGCCGCGCGCACGCTCCTTCTGATAAGCTCTGCGCGCCCAGCCGCGAACGCGCTTCAGATTGCGCTCGGCCACGGCACGCGCCTCGAAGGCGCTGTGCCAAATCTCGAGATCCCTCGCCGCTATGAGTGGCCCAAGGGGGCGGATGTGCGGAGCGACGGGCGGCGCAGTTTCGTCGTCTGTCATCCCGCTGGGGCCTCCCTCGCCAAATGGGCCAACACCGGCGAAAACAATTGGCCCGCGGCATCGCGGTGTTCAGTCGCCGGATTGTCGGCGGCCGTTCCGACAGCTAGGCGTAGAAGCACGCGGCGGCAATCAAGCGTTGACGCTTCATCGAGCCAAGCGCCGAGGCAGGCATGTCCATCGTCTTCAATCCCTAGCGCGAGTTGTTGAGGATCAGCAATTAATCTGGTCGAAACCGCATGCGCTGCATGTCGGATCCCGAAAGCCAGCACCTCGGTGCCGACGTGCTCGACCAGAACGGCGACATCATGCTTTGAAACCAGCCTTGTCAGCGAACGGGCATGCCAAATGCCGCCGGCGAGGAGGGCAGCCCTGCTCGGATCATGCCCGAGGAGAAGGTCTGGCCCGAAGTCACCTCCGTTCAAGCCCATTTCATCTTCAAGCAGCAACGCTTGCAGTCTTATCTGCAGCCTAGGACTCTTCTGCAGTCGCACCAACGTCGCGGACGAGAGGTTCGCGTCAAGTCGCGCGGCAAGGCGGGTCGGATGAATCGTGGCAGCAAGCTTACGAATACCTACAGAGGCTAGTTTCAGCGGATCATGCCGCTCGGCAGACGGATTCGGTCTCGTCATGTCGGATACCACACTACGCCGCATTAGGCTTAATCGCTTTGCGAATCATCTCCATAGCAGAGACAGCCGAGCGCCCACCAACAGCGCTAACTTTCTGAGATGATTGCCTGCGCTGACGCCCACGAGCGCTCAGCAAGACGCAGGACAGCACGCCGAATACAGACCCGCCGAGACCCATGCCAACCGCAACCAATGGCGTCGAAATGACTCCAGATGCTTGGGCGAGACCAGCCGCAGCCGCCGGTCGCGGCTCTAGTGCGGGCCGCTCGACTGAGACGAAAACAACAGCCACCTTGTCATAGGATAAGCCCTCGATGCTGTTAGCGACGAGCATTTTAATCTGCGGCAGCAAGATTGAGAGATTTGCCCTCGAGTCATGTCGGATGAAAACCGACGCCGAAGATGGCGTGGTGTCACGTCGCAACAGGTCGTTCTTTGGCAGAACAACGTGGACGCGCGCCGAGAGGACACCATCGATATCACTGATCGTGCGAGATAATTCCTCGCTCAGCGCATAGACGTAACGGGCGCGCTCCTCGATTGGCGAAGCAATCAGACCCGCCGCGCTGAACACTTCGCCTAGACTCTTGAAAGCGTGGCGCGGCAACCCTTCGCCATTCAGCAGGTCGATTGCGGAAGCAATCTGAGTCTGCTCGACCTGGATCGTGATAGTCCCGTCCTTAGCAGCAACGCGGAGGGCATCGACCCCGTTCTTGAGGAGGACCGCAAGCATCTCATTGGCCTCACGCTCCTGAACTTTCGTGTAGAGATCGGCTTTGCAACCAACCAGGGCAAGCAGGAGCGGCAGCAGAGCCACAAGTTGAAGCCGCTTGCGGAATGGGCGCGCCTGATCGCTTTCGCGATCGATTAAACCAATCATTCGCCCCACTCAGCCCGCCGATATCAGCTTATTCAGAGATGAACCGAGGCTACCGATGCCATTTGAAATGAGTGTTGCCTGGATGACGCTGTCAGAAACATCCTTCAGATTCGCCAACATCGCCTCGAAGTCACCTGCGCCACTGGGGGCGCCCGGCACACCTGCTTCCGCTTTGCCCGGTTGCAGCAAAAGGGGCTCCGACGTCGACCCGGTCTCCGCACCTTTTGGAACTGCATTGACCGGATACATCGCAGAAAGATTCTGGAGGATGCGATCGCCCAGCGGGCTCGCCTGTGTTGTTGCACGCGATACCTCGGATGTCGGCGGAACCGCCGCCGCTCCCGTTACTGGAGGCGCAAGGTCTTGAACCGAAGCCGCTTGCAAGAGACTCTGCTGAAACTGGACCTGCTCGTCGACCGCTGTTGCCGAACAGGCCTTGGACAGGCCTTCTAGATTGTGAGAGATCGGCGCAGCGCCTAACATCATCATGGAAAGACTCGCTCTCATCGAGATGTGATACGACCAGCCGTTCAAGCCGATTAGCGGCTCAATGTCCTAGACAGGCCAGCTGACGACAAGCTGACGAGTTCGCCCGCACATCGCCATCTAAAGATCACGTTTCGCGTTCACGTACCGAACGTACTCCTGTTAGTTTAAGTCAAAGAGAACCATGAATGCTCATCCGATCCATAATCCCGCACGTTTTGAACGGAGTTCTGTGTGTCGCCGTTTTCGTTTCCGGCGGAACACAGATCGCGCGCGGCGCTCCCCTGTCGCTGCCCTCGACCCCTTATCGATATACGGTTCTGGATCAGGAGCTTTCTGCCGCGCTGCAGGAATTCGGCAACAACCTCAATATTAAAGTCACCATCAGCGCCGAGGTGAAGGGTCGGATTCGCGGGCACATGCCGGACCTGCCACCGCGCGAGTTCCTTGATCATCTGACTCAAGTCTACAATCTTCAATGGTATTACGATGGGCTCGTGCTTTACGTCTCTACCGCAAAGGAAGCGCAAACTCGTCTGCTTCTGCTAACTTCAATCAGCTGCGACGCGCTCAAGGCAACCCTCGATGCGCTCGCCATTTCCGACGAACGCTACATCATGAGATCGGCTCCGGGAAATGGCCTAGTCCTTGCGTCCGGTCCACCACGCTTCATCGCACTCGTGGATCAGACGCTCAATGGTCTCGTGGCGGAGGCGCAGGCGCGACCTCGCTCCATCGAGATGCCGTCTCGGGAATCTGTGCTGATGTTATATCGCGGCGCCTCCGCGACGATCGTTCGGGATGGGCGAACTGAAGCCCCGTACTCTTCAGACCTGCCGCGTCAGGAGGGTACCTTGCCTGCGCAAGGGCCGGGCCCAAGATGATACCGCTCAATCAGCCGTTACGCGGGGTGTGCAAGGAGGCTGGACCGATCGTCTGATCAGACGCCGCACAAGCAGGGCGAGACGAACGTGTCGTAAATCGGCTCCAGAACACGAGAATTGTCGCTGCGCGACCTTGTCCACCAGTACCGGGATATCCGGTGGTAGTGTGCGGGAGGTTCTGCAAAAGCTAGCGGCTGAAGCGGTCATAGTAAATCCGGTGCTTGCGAAGATCACCGCCCCTAGCGGAGCAAGGCCACCAAGACCGTGACGAAGATTAGGACGGATGGCTCTACCGTCAAACAGCTTATTGCGTCGGAAAGGGATCCTGAAACCGCTAATCCGGGGTGCGGTGCAGGAAGCTCTCGAAGCCACGATGGCGGAGGCGCTGGGCGAGGCGCGGCTGGGCTATCGCTCCGGCTACTATACCCGCTCGCTGATCACCCCGGGTGAAGGTGCCGCAGGACCGTCAGGGGCGGTTCTCGACCAAGCTGTTCAACGCTATCAGCGCTCGGAGAAGGCACTGGTAGCGGCGCTGGCGTTCGGACAGCAGTCTTGAATGGCCCCGGTTTTGCGACTGCACCGCATTTTGCGGCTTGGACGGGTTAACACCGAGGGCACAGTCGAGCGGCGGGAAAGAAAGGCTCGGGGCAGTATCAAAGCCTGAAAATCGGCAACTACGGACGCACTTGATCGTTGGTGCGACCTCAATCATCAAGCTTGGCAAGCGAGGCTCGAAAGCCCCGCTCTGGATTCGGACCATGCTGCAAAGACGGGCCGTCAAGCTCATAGCGGTGGAGTTCGCCAATAGCTTGCGCGCACCATATGGGCCTTGCTGGTCAGAGGCGGCATCTATCATGCGTCGCGTGCAATGCTGAAGCCTAATCTTAAGAAGTCTCCGGCGGAAGAAGAAAGCTGCCGAGGAGGCAAGGTGCAAATCTGGATGAACCCCGAATGACGACATTCCCGGTCGCAATCAGACCGCCTGGCTTACTGCGCTTCGAGCGCGAGAAATTGATTGGCCGATTGCTTCCGCGGATATCATCGTGGCCAGCGGCCGGGCGCCGCGTTTACAGGTCGAATATATGACCGCACCGTCATCCCTTGTTCGACCAGAGAACGATCTTGCAGCCCGGGCCGTTCCACACATGAGTCAGAGCCCCTTTTGGATGCCGATCGGGGGTCCAGTCCAATGCCGAACGCCACCCGTGTCAGCCACGACGGGCTCGTGTGGATCAGTGGGAACTATTACAGCATACCCGACCATACGCGGCGCAGTGTCGAGGTGCAGCAATTGCCCGATGTAATCCCATTCTCGATCAAGCGCAATCGTTGCCGTCCATCCCGTTCTAGAGAAGGCCGCCGGCGAACTCGCGTCGCGCCCGAGCATCGACAGGCGGTCAACCGGTCTAGGTCGCGACCAGGCGTATCCGAAGCCCTCGTCGATCGGGCCGGCGATCACATGCCAAGGCGGTCGCTGGGTGTTACCGAGGTGTCGCAAGCGCCTCCCCCAATCGGAAGGCCGGCCATAACCATCCACGCGCAGCCGGCAGCGATCGACAGCGTCAAGAAAGGCCTAGTCGCACTCAACATGCCAGGTGCGCTCAGAATGCTGGACACCACGCTGCGGCGGATTGAAAGAGGGTGAAGTCACCTGGATTGAGGCGCTCGAAACGCTTATCGAGGAGCTGCCCGTGCGCGACAGTCGCGGTGTCAGCACCGCGCTGAGAATGTCTCGCCTGACCACGGTCAAAAAGGCTCGCTGGCTTCGACTTCGCATTCCAGCTCCATCGCAATCGCATTCTGGCGCTTGCCCAATTGAAATTCATCTGCTTGCGACACCGGCAAGAGCGATCTCACGCCGGCACTCGCGGTCGAGGCCGTGAAGGCGGGAAAGAGCGTCGCGTTCGCCACGATCGCGGACATCGTGACGACCACCGTGCGCGAGCACCTGCGGTTCCTCGCCCGCGCCTCCCTCCTTGTCGTCGACGAAATCGGTTACCTCCCGGTCGCGCCTGGCGGCGGCAATCTGTTCTTCCAGTTGGAAGACGCCCGCTATGACAAGGGCGCGATGATCCTCAATTCAAACTGGCCACAGCAGTGCTTGATGGACTGCTTCCCCACGCAATTGTTATCACATCGAGGGATCGAGCTATCGGCTCCGCCAGCACGCCGCTCTCGTCGCGGAAAACGTCCGCTCGCCAACCCGCCGCAGCCCAAGCGCCGCGGCCGCCCGCCTGGAAGGACCAATGACTTAGCGGCTGATCCCCGAAGCACAATCGCCGTCACCCAGGGAAATCTGGACATTCTCACGGAAAGTTCGCTGCCCGTTGACAGAGGTCCATGATCGCCACCAGGTACAACAGCCATCTGCAGTCGAAACGTAAGTGATTTCGGCGAGCCAGATCCGGTTCGCTGCTGCGGCCCTAAAGTTGCGATCGATGAGGTTTGGCGCGATCGGCAGGCCATGACGGCTGTCGGCAACGCGGTGCGGCCGGGCCATCATGGCGCCGATGCCTTGCCGATGCATTAGGCATTCGATCCGGCCAGGGCTGGCGCCAGGTCCTTGTGCCCGCAGCGCGGCATAGACCCGTGGGTTGCCGTCCCCGAGCGCCGCTGTCCTGATGAGATATCAGTCGAGAGCGCAGCATTGGTCGTCGTGCGTGCTCTGTCCGGACGCTCGCGCCAGGCGTGATAGCCGGCCGGCGAGACCTCGAGCAAGAGACAACAGAACCAATACGTCCGCTACTATTAGGTATGCCCGGGTCGCTTGTGTAGGGCGGCAGCGCCAGCGCAGCGGGCGGGTGCTTGCATTGCGCGATATCGTGCACCGATCGTTGCGGACAACGTGATTTGGTCCGCGCAATCGGAATACGCTGCGCTGACGCGATTGCTTGTATTGCGGTTGTGGCTCACGAAGCGTCCCACGTTCTCAAGTTAACGCATTTAGTCTTGAGCGCATATAGGTCGCAGGTCCAGGCAGACGTTGACGAGCAATCAATGCGAGGCGCTTTCGCATCGACACGCAAGACCGATCCGCTGCGTTGATCTTCCGAGCTTTTTTGCTTCAACGCGTCGCGCAAAGCTCCTGGTCAGGAGTCCGGCCGATCGCGCACTCAATGCGTTCGCGCATAGCTGGATCGATATCTTTGGCGCCGAGCAACTTTGGCGCCGGCCGCTCTTGCATTTGAAGAGCTGGTCTATCCCAGCTAGCGCAACTGCAGAGCCCCAGAGTGGCGAAGAGAGCCGAGCACGAAAGCAGACAAAATGAACCCAAGCGCCACCGCGCTGCCTTACGAGGTGAATTCATGCGGTCCTTCTTAAATTGACTGCTGCGCCTGTGAATCGGGCGCAAGGAGCGTGTTGCTGAGTTCCTCGGACGGGGCGTCGTCGTCCTTTGCAGCTGCGAGTGTAATGGATCCAACAGGCTGGATTGTGAAGTCCGAGGCAAGGTCCTGATAGGATAGAACAGCAAGATCGATCCCATTACGGGTGAGAAAGCCGCGGACAAAGCGTCGAATATCCATCGAAGCAAGGATAACCGGCTTGATCTGCGCCCGAACTACGTTCGAATGGATGTGACGCATTTTTGAGAGCAGCGCCTCGCTTTGCCCGTCGCTCAAAACCAAGTAGGGTCCTTTGGCAGTCTCTCGAACCGCGCTGCGCACGATATCCTCGGTTTGACGTTCGATGACAAAGACCGGCACGACGCGGTGTGCGTTGGCATACCGATGGCAGATTTGCCGTCTCAGACCGGAGCGAACATGTTCCGTGAGCAAGACGACGTTTTGTTCACGTCCGCTCCATTCGGCCAATGCCTCCAGAACCAGTCGTGTGTTCCGGATCGGAATACCCTCCTCCAGGAGGCGCCGCAAGACGTCGGCTACTTTAGGGATCGGCGTCGTACGCAACACCTCCTTGACCAGATCGGAATATTCCGTCTCCATGCGGCCCAGCAACTGGCGCGTCTCCTGGATACCCACCAAGCACTGTGCATAGCGGGTCAACGCCGAATGGACGCGCAAGGCCAGGATTTCAATGGGACGGTGGTGCCCGATGCCGGCTGCTTTGAGAGCCGGTGCATTGCTCTGTTCAATCCAGATTTGATCCGTCTCCCGGTCATGCCGAAACGGGATGCCACTCAATTCAATGTTGGCCGGATCGTCGTGGAGTGCGAGCTGGGTTGGATCAATTAACTCCTGCTCGACGGGCACGCCCTCGACATCCACCCTGTACTGCAGGTCTGGCAAGCGCTCGTCGACCTCGATGGGGATGCGCGGAATTGTGATGCCGAGATCAGACGAGATCAGTCCCGAAACGCGTGCAATGTGCTGTTGCAATTCTTCTTTGTCGATCGCCCCTGTCAGACTTGACGCAAGGAACAACGCGATGGGAAGCGCCTCCGCAGGCACGATTTCCTTGTTAGACTCTGTGGGAGCCGGGCGAGAGACATCAGCGCTTTTCTTGCCGCTTTGGGTCCCACCGTCGGCAAAGCTCGCTGCCGCAAAGACTGCAGCCAAGACGAGAAAGACAGGGAGCGGAAAACCCGGAATAGCCCCCATTACAACGAGGACGCAGGCAGACAGCCGCAATGCGTGCGAGTTTGCTGTGAGCTGGTTAACGATGTCGGTCCCAAGATTGAGCCTTACGACCCCATTTACACGAGTGATGATTGTCGCAGCTGTAATCGAGAGCAGCAGCGAGGGAATTTGTGAGATTAACGCATCACCTATGGTCAGCAGGGTATATTGATGCAGCGCCGCCTGGAAAGACATGCCCTTGGAGAGCAGGCCGATGGTGATCCCGCCCAGCATGTTGACGCAGATAACCACCAATCCTGCGATGGCGTCGCCCTTTACGAATTTCATGGCGCCATCCATAGCCCCGTAAAGCTGGCTTTCTTTCTCCAATGTAGCGCGCCGGCTGCGGGCTTCGTTCTGATCGATATGGCCATTGCGCAATTCCGCATCGATTCCCATCTGCTTGCCTGGCAGAGCATCGAGCGTGAACCGCGCCGCCACCTCCGCCACGCGTTCAGCCCCCTTGGCCACGACGATGAACTGCACCATGGTCACGACTAAAAATATGACAATACCAACGACGATATTCCCCGATATGACGAAATCACCGAACGTGCGAATGATGCTGCCCGCATCCCCCTCAGCCAAGATCAGCCGCGTCGTTGATACGGTGAGCGCCAGACGGAATACCGTGGAAATCAGAATGACGCCTGGCAAGGACGAGAAATCAAGTGGAGTGCTAATATAGAGAGCGACCATCAGCAGCAATATGGCGAAGCCCAGATTGAAGCCGACGAGCGTATCGATCGCCACTATCGGGATCGGCATGATCATCATGCCGACCGTCAGAAGCAGCATCAACGCGACCATCAAATCGGAGCTGGCCGACGCGCGCGCAATGATCTTACGCAGGACGCTGGTCATGGGGACCTTCCGATCGTTGATTGATCAGGCCAGTGCCGTCACGCAACGAGACATAGCGTTGGAAAGCGGCGAGCGCCTCGTCTATGAGGCCGGCCCGCCGCAGAGCGTGGCTACGCAACAGCATCAAAGAGATACGCGCCGAGGGTTCGTCATCAAGTGTGTTCAGCCTATCTATGACCTGCAACGCCTCACCTCCGAGACCTTCCAAGATGAGGGCATAGGCGAGAATCCGTAATAGATCGACGTCTCGCGAGTCCTTGCCGACGATGAGTCGTAAGAGAGCCACGCATTCTGCGCTCTGCCCACATGCAAGGTGAAGATACGAAAGTGTACAGAGCAAATCGCGCTCCTGCCCGGAACTCAGCGAGTCGTTATCGGATTTGGAAACGTTGGTCGTCCGTTGCGCTCCATCGGAGTTGAACATTGTTAGGCTTCGATCAAGCTATTCCGATTCCGGCGGAGCAGCGCTAGCCAGTGCAGTCCCTGCCGTAGGACGACGATACCGCCCCCAGCTATCGGATCCGCAGGCGCGGCCGCCAGCTTATGGACGAGACCTTCCAGAACAATGCTATACCGCTCCGCCCGCAGCATGTCCGGATGACGAAGGCTTGGCGTGACGAAGGAGAGTAGATCGTGCGCGATATCGCGCCCGTAGAGCGATGCCATCCCAGCGCGTTGCTCGAGCTCATAAATGCGAGTGCGCATCTCGTTGAGACTGACACGCCCGACTGCATCAATATCTTTGGCCTCCGATGCGGCTTCGATCGCTAGATCCAGCGGCATATAGCGCGTGTTCAGCTCGCCCCAGATCGACGCCAGCTCCTTCTCGCCGTTTGCACGAGCACCGTCCGTCTCACCTTTATTGGGTTGGATGGTCGGCCCTATCACTGGTTGATGATGGTGCTCGCTGAGTCTCTGCGAAGCAGTGCCAGGCCCGACATCGTAGCGGGACACCTTTGACATGACGATCTCCTTATCCTTCCTTCGGGCCCGGAAACCCTAATACGGAACGGCAACAACGCGGCCATTGCGGCTTAGCAGCACACGCCCATCCTCGATTCGAGTGACCGCCCATCCGTCGGCCAAGAGAGCGCCGACGAAATACTTCTGCCCACCGACAAAGAGATAGGGCTGGGGTCCGCGCGAAACAGCTTCGATCGCGATTGAGGATGGCTGCTTTTCCTCCTTGACGATCACTCCGTTCACCAGTGTCACCGCACCGTATGTACGACCATCGAACCATTGCTGGAGCTCCTGCCATTTCGCAACGGTTGCAGGCGTGACTTTTCCCTCAGCGCTAACAAAACCCGGCCCCGAACCAACCCTGATATCGAGCAGGCCCGCCTTATCAATTTCCTGTTTCAGCACTTCGGCCGCAGCCTGAGCTCGCCGATCGTCAGGCCGATTCATACCCAGCTTGGGTACAAGCTCTGCGGCAGGCGGAGCAATGCCGGTCGGTGCACTTCCGCTGGCTTTGAAGAAAATCGTCGAGAGACTGCCTACGCCAAGAAAGCTGAGGAGCACGAGGGCGAGAGCTGAGATCCAAACGCGCGAGAGGCTGATCGACCGAGCCTCAATCGCATTCTGCATCGACCAGCGAATAGACATGGCGCCCGCACGAATGACGGCAGGAAGAAAAAGAACAACACGTTCACCTGCGGCAATATCCCCGTCGCCCTCTGGGGTGCTTACGGCTGCAAGCGCCTCAAGCTCGATTGAATTGCCAACTAGGGTGACACGTAGGTGATGCGGCTCAAGCCCTTGTTCGACGAAAACCATATCCGCGTCGAGGCCGCTACCGATAAGGCTCGTTCCGACAGCAGCCTTCCCGCTTAGCCCGGCATACGGTCCCGACAGTACCTCGAAATGTAAGGAGGCGGCCTCATTCACGGACAATTCTCCGAACTATGAGGAGCACGGCAGGGGGATTGGTCGCACGACTCATTCCTAGGCCGCACCACTATGACGGGAAAGGCGGAGCGACGATTCGCCCCGCCTTTCACCGTTTATCCGTTGACGCGCTCGCTGGCCGCCTTCCTCTCACTCGAGAGCTCGGTCGTCAGTGCACGCAACTTTAGGTCCTGCACCATGGCCTGCTGGTTAACCGCCTTCAAGTCGTCGATCAGTTTCTCGAAAGTACCCGTCCCACCAACGTTATCGGTCGACGAGTTACCGACGCCGGGACCCGCGGACTTGGTATCAGTCTTGTTATCAGTCTTGCTAGCATTCTTGTTATCATGGGAGTCGTGGACACCACCAGTAGAAGGGCTAGTAGAGCTTGTTTTGGTCATATCGCTTCACCTTCCATTTTTTTGCTGCCATCAATGGCAACACTCCACTGACGTCGAAGAACCGGCGTCAGGTATCCTCTTCTGTTTCAGCTATAGCTTCGCGAAGATTTGACATGTTTCGCTCCATCGCCTGCATCGCGACGTTGGCAAGAACCGAACCGAACGCCGATTCGAACTTCTGACGATCAGCTACCGACTGCGAGCTGCCAGTGTCAGAATTGGTATGGATCACGCCTTCGATTGCCCCGGCCATCTGGTGCCTCTCACTTCAGTTCCGCCAAAACGGTGGTATCACCACCGAGCGATTCACATTGCTCACGCTACTGGGACTAGCTGTCGAGAAGCTGACGAGAATGAGAACAACCTCACTATCGTCAAGTGAACCCAGCTGAGAGCGCGCATTCGCAGGTACATGCCGCGACTGCCACCGCGCGAATTTCTCGGCCCCACTTTCAATCTCTACATAATGCCGACGAGCGCCAGATCGCGGCGCCGGCCCAACGCACCTCATCACATTGCTCGATCAGCAATGGTGTGATGGCAAGTCAGAGGCAAAACCGCGCGCAGTTGGAAATGCTACCGCGGGAATCGGTGGTGATGTTGTTTCGTGGCCCCACAGCGATCGTCACTCGGGACTGACGACCGCAGGCACCTGCTTTGCGAAAGCGTCAGAGCAGCGTCGTGCCTGCACATGCTCTGAGCCGGAGATGAGTTTCATGAGCACGATGACGCCTCTCCGGGATGTTAAGACGACCGACATTGGCTCGTCCTGCTCCGTCTAAAAGTCGTCAGCTTCTCGAAAGCTCGCCCCCTTAACGTGAAAGCCTCGATCTTACGATGTCGATGCCAAGTATTTACCGCAATGGAATGGAAATGAACCTAATGCAGCTCAACAGCGTTTCGCTGCCCGCCAGTGCAGATCCAGCTCTGTTCGGGCTTGTTCCGGGGGCTTCGTCGGCCTTGGGATCATCCGCGCAGACCCCCGGCCAGATTCGGGAAGGCGAACCTTCGATGTTCGAGGCGATGGTGTCCATCTGCTCGCGGGAAGAGAAATCCGACGTTCCCTCCACGCCACCGGATCTGCTGCAATCAGAACGACAGATCCCGCAGGATTCGCTGGACCAGTTGTCAGCGCACTCGAAGGCGGCGATCGAGGCGGTGATGAAGGATCCGGTTTTTTCTTCCTCGGTCGATTCCTCCTCGGTCGATTCCTCTTCGGTCGACACCCCTGGTGCAGACGCATCGTCGACGGCTGCTCCATCGCCTGACGTACCGAGCACTCCGGTGCCAAGCTCTAGGATCACGTGGAACGGCGGCACGCTCACCAATGCCGAGTTGCAGATCGTGGCAGTGCTGAACCGGCATAAGGACCAATGCCCACTCAGCTGGGACTCGCTGGCAGCCAAGGCCAGCGATCCGTCGACGCCCCCGGATCTGAAGGAGGCGATCGAAGGATTGCGACGCGATCCAGAGCTCTTCTATGCGATTGGCTCCCAAGGGGACGGCCGCTGCGGCGGCAAGATCAAGGCCAAGGATCTGTCAGAGTTTTCCGCCAGCCATTCGCAGGTTGCTACATTCCAGGAGCAGCAAGCGCAAAGCTACGAGCAGAACTATATTCCATCCGACGGCACCTCGAATGGACAAGCATCGGTCATGACGTTGAATGATGCATTGCGCGAGCTTTACAAGTATTCTGACTACCTGCCCAAGAATTTGAGCCTGGACGATTTCAAGCGGATCGTCGACGGCAAAGCTGACACTGGTAAGTGTCCGCCTCAGCTGATCGCGGCGGCTCAACACTTCCTCGAGCACCCGGACGCCTGGGAGCAGTTGTGCGGTGGTGCGACTGATAAAATCCACAAGGAAGACTTCTTGCAAGTCGCCTCCTCGTCGATGAATTCCACGCAAAGCGAGCTGAACACGCTCGACACGATCAACAAGAATCAGAACGCCTTCTTCGGGGACGGTGACCTGACACGACACAAGTTGGCGAGTATGGTCGAGGACAAGACTCTCGACCCGAAGATACGAGAAGCGGCATCGCAACTGCTCTCGGACCCGATCTTGTTCCGTTTGCTAAACAATTCGATTACGGGCTACAAGACCCATCAGGAGTTCTTCGATTTAGGCGGCGGGCATACGGTCGACTCCGGTAATATCAGCAACAACGACTTCAGGCACTTCTATAGCAACATGTCACCTGCGAACCATACCGTTCAGCAGATCAAGACCCATGTCCCCAAGACCGCCGCTGAACAAAATGCAGTCACAGACATGTTGATGGGGGTATCCGACCAACCCGATGTCGCGTCTCCGAAGAAGAATGGCGGGGTCCTCATGCATGCGGTCGATGACGTAGCCAAGGTGGGCTCGAAGGTGCTCGACTGGGAGGCCACGGCAGTAGGCCTGCTCGGCGTCATTCCGGGACTGGGCGAGTTGGCCGATGGCATATCGATGGTGCTCGAGCTCGAGTCGCAAGCATTGAGCCTTCTGCATACGGGCATTAGCGGAGGTGATATGAAACAGGCTCTGAAAGAGGTTGGCCTTAATCTTGCGGGGCAGGCCATTAGCTTTGTTGCTGGGCCCGAGGTCAAATTCGCGCTGCGCGAGGGCCTCGCAAAGGAGATGCTCGAACAGACCGTGCAGTTCGGCCTCGATACGGCGATCTCGAAAGTGCAGTCCTATGCCGAGGACCATTTGGACGACCTGAAGGCACGCCTTACCGAGCCCATGCAGGCCGCAGGCGTTCCGAGTTAGGTCGCTACGCCGCCGTCGTCTCAGAAGGTGGCCTGAAAGGCCAGTTGCGGGTAAGGTGCGATTCGTATCTACCTTTTCAGGGACGGACGCTTGCAACTTCTGCGCCGCTCGACAGTACGGCCTCGAGAAAGTCGGTATTTGCCACGTCATCAGGGCGAAGCCGCCGCTCGGCAAGCGGCGGAAGAACGCGCGCTGCACTCGAGGCGCACCCCACGCGCGATGAAAGTCGCCTGTAAAAGCCGCCGAGCGCGGTGTCTGTACGGCCCACGGTTACGGCAGCAAGGCGCAGAATTGCCGCCGCCCTACCGCCGGATCCGCGCGTTCGGGACGAGAGCATTCTGCCGCCGGAGACCTTGTCGTTCGGCGCCAGTCCCAGCCAGGAGGTAAAATGCTTTGCACTTCGCCACGAGGAGAGGTCGTCGCCCCATTCAGCGATCAGCTTCAGCGAGAGGTAAGGACCGAGGCCGTCGAGCGTGGTGATGTCCTTTCCGAGCAACGGAACAGCGCCACGCGGACGTTCGTAAGCTAGAGCGTTCGCCTGATCGGTTCGATTCCGACGCGCCTTCAACACGGCTTCGATCCGGGGCGTCGCAGACAGATGCTTTCTCGTGGTAGGCGTCCTAAAGCGCAAGTGCCTGCTCGAGCGCAAACAGACGCTCGGCGCGATAGCTTCCGGTGAGCGCGTTCACGATCGTCTCCGCGCTAGCGTGGCAACTGTAATGGCGCAAGCACGCCAGCGCCTCAGGATCGCGCGGATGAGGCGCAGCCGGTGGCGCCGGTGATGTCGGCGAGATCTGGTGGAGTTGAAGATTATCTCCGTCAAGGCCTTGTGCATATGCTTGATGTGGGAGGCCGCGTACCCAATCAGACGCTCGCGCTGGCGCACGTAGGCTCGCAGCTCCGCAATCTGTCCTTTGGGCCGAAAGCTGGCTCGCGACAGCCCAAACGAATGGAGCCGCTGCAGCCACTGCGCATCGGTGATATCGGGCTGCCTCGAGCATCGGCACCACTTCTGACTCAAAACACATCGGCCAACCGGTCCGGCCGGCGACGGCCGCGCCACCCTTCTTCTGCGATGGTAGGCGGGGTTGTTCTGGGTCCGATACGCGGTTGACGGACTAAACGACGCCTTGGCGGCGGCCACTGGCGGGCTGACGGTACTTCGTGTAGAGCCTTCTGTCGTTGCCGCCCGTGATGCAAGAAGTTTCTGACCCGTTCGGCGTGTGGACGATGCGCTCTTCTGTCAGGCCTTCCTTTACGGCGTCCTCAGAAGCCGCTGGCCGGTACGGTGATCCGCGGATCAAGTCCAATTCTCATCTCCGAGCACCTCGGCTCTTCAGCTCTAACTGGTTTTCCTGATCCAGATCTGTTCGATCGTTCCGCCCATTAGGGTCGTCCCCTTCTCACACCCTTCACCAACGTCAGGCTATTTCGTGCTGCATTCGTCATGATGCCGTCACTGCCTGCGCTGGGTTCCGATAATCCACCTTCCGGGTGGCCATGGCCCAAATCGTCCCAGCCATCTTGGCCGCGAAGGCGATCGCCACGAGCAGTGCGCGGCTTCCGCGAGAGCGCTTCGGCGAGCACAAGAGCTGCGTTTGCGCTCAGGTAATCTACCACTTCGCCGGCGGCCAGACCGTCGTCCGCCACTGATCCAGCAGAGCTGGCTCGAGACCGGAAGACGAGCCGCGGGCGTGGTAGTCGATGGCTCAGCTCCGGCTGCCTGTCTTCTCGACTCGGCTTCGGAAGGCGGAGCTTCCATGAGTTCGAGCACGGCGCGCCCCTTCCTACGCCAACCGCCGTTCAGGCGCTCGTCGAACGGCAGTGCCACGTAGTAGGCGACGTCATCCGGAGTCACTCTCGCGATCGCGTTGCGCGCCACGCGCCCACCATCCAGTCGACACTGCGTGCAGTTCGCTGCCTCGGACTGGGAGTGCCACCAGGTCGAGCAAGCCATCCAGCGCACGAGACGCTCGGGCGGCGGTGGAAGTCGCTTTCCTCGCGGCGAGCTCGACGCCTCGGCGGGTCCGAGTGCCCCGCATCATGTTCCCCTTGCGACGTGCCGCTTGCACCAGTCCAGCACCTCCTCGCCTCGTGCTGGGTGGATAACGTGGAAGCCTGCATCGCGCAACGCCTCGACGATACGCGGTCGAGCTGCCCAAAGGGGTCGGATTTTCCCTTTATGCGCTGGCGTCAGCTTACGGACAGCTAAGCTGTCTATCAATCGGGTAAGGTCTAACGACCTGAAGCAATGCAAGACGTATGATCCAGGTGCAGTCGTCATGTACGGTCGAGTTAACAATTGGCCCGATATTCCGGCCGAAGAAAGATATCATCGGGCAGCAAACGCTGAGGAAGCGGGTGCCGAAAGCCAGGGCTTCGCGGATGCGTTCGCTAGAACGCGATTGCAGGAGTCCGCTGGCAGCTCACCTTCGCAACCGAGTTATTCCCTCGTTCGAAAACCTCCTGTGGTCGAGATCGACAGAGCTACCTTCAGGACAGAAGTGAGGACCTTTCATGGCGACGCAATCAACCGCATCGCCAACAATCCACACGAGTACTCGGAATTTGTATCCGCAAGAGCTAAGCGCACAGCAGAGGTCGCTAAGGAATACGGTATCAGAAGAGATTCAGAAGACGCCCGATATTACAGCTACCAATTAGGAAATGTGAGCGTCGGCCTCCAAAGAACGGAGGCCGGATTCAACATGACTGAGTTCGAAAGCGATAAGTGGCGAGAACAGTTCCCTGGACGAAGTGAAGTCACCTCAATTGTTGATTTTCAGGTTGCTCATCCGCTTGTCGCGAACGCCGGCGATATTCTGCTCGAACATCAGCTTCGGCAAGACGGCGAACGACCATTGGTGAACTGGCGTCCTGCTAATGCAGAAGCGAAGGCCCGCGCAGAGACAATGGGCTTCGTTGAAGTGGACGAGGACGACATGGTACTTGACCCCACTCAGTCCGCCCAGTGGACAAAAAACAGCCTCGGTGAATGGCAGCGCGCAACTAAATCTCAGCTTTATCTCTCCAAGGTCGATAGTGATACGGAGGTTGCAGCAGATTCCGAAGAGGATGGTGACTTTATGTAATGCCCAGATCCGCTGGCATTCATGTTTGGGCAGGCGGTGGAGCAAGGAGCGCAGGCAAACGGACAGCTGCGGCAAAGGTCAAGCCTCAGCCGAGCGAAACCGACAATTCGACTGGATCCGCGAGGTGCTTTGTAACAAGGCACCAATGTTCACCATCGGGCCGGTCCGAAGTGATAGAGATGTCGAGCGAATTGAGCCACAGCAACCATGCGCTCTGATCCCGGCGCTAAGCTCTGCGCCGCTGCCGCCGACCTTAAGGACGGACGTGTTGACCGGTGCGATGTGGCCCGTCCTGAACCGGCTTAATGCCAGATGCGATCTCGACAAGCTTGTGTGCGGCGGCTTCGGAGCCAAGCTAGCTTGATCGGCGGAAATCTCATCAGGCTCGGACTGACTCGCTGCCGCCAAGCATCGTGGAATCGTCGCCGCTAAGAAGGCAGTTTGAGCGCCTCCGACCGGACACCTGCTTGCCAGAGGATGATCAGGATTGATGTCAGCAAATCCCTCAGCCAGGCGATCACGCGGCGGAGGTTGTGGCCGACGGCGGTGAGGATGACGTTGCTGGCGTCGCTCTGACGACCCTTGGGATGGCAGCGGCCGAGGTGACAGTCGCTCTCATGTGGCCAATGATGGGCTCGATGGCTGAACGGCGCCGGAGCTCGCGCTCGATGACGCCGAAGACGCCCCGTTTCTGCCCGGAGATGAAGACGCTGCGCGGTCTATCGGTGTTGCGGCCGCGATAGCCCTTGTCGACATAAGCGCGCTCGACCGCGCAGCTGGTTAGCGTTTCCGTCACCTCGATGATGGTGCCGAGCGAGTGTCCGTCATAGCGATTACCGGGCAGTGCGCGAGCGTGCACCACGAACTGGCCGCCCGGCGCGCGGCCGTTGGTGGTGACGATCGAGGCCTTGACGCCGAACTCGTAAGGCGCTGCCGCCTTGCCTTTGCGGATGTACTCGACCTCGGGCGCATGGAAGGAATAGAGCTTCCTGCGCTGCCGCTGCTGTTGCGATCCGCGCATCAACGTCAGTAGGCGTCGTTCTTTCTTCCTGCTCATTTTCTGAACCATCCGTTTGAGACGCCGCCGCGCCGGACATCGGGCCAGGAGCGTTGTTAACGCCGGTGCTCCGCGCGGGCTTTCCATGTGGACACCAACGGGATCTCTCAGGTTTCCTGGTGACCATCCCGCAGCTGGCCGGGTTGCGCAACGACCGGCCTCCCTCCTCGTCGAACCGCCCTGGATGATCTGCCGATCCAAACAGCAGCGCGCTTGCCTCCTCGCTGCGCCAGGATTTGACGCGGCGCTGAAGCGTTCGCAGCAACTTATCCGGATAGCAGATATTCCGCCTGCAGCCTTATCAGGAGCTCGGCGCCGTTTCGCCACGGCTCGGCCTTGAACCACTCCTGCAGCTGTGGGGTCGCCTGAACGAGCGGATCAGGGGGACGACGACCTCGCTTCGCTTTGAGGATCGGACGGTCCGTCCGTCGAGATGCGCCCTCTTCCAAGCCGTTCGCAAGCTGGCGAGGAAGAAGTCGATGGGCGGGGCCGCAGTAATGGAATCGCCCGACGACTTCACGTCGGCAAGGTCGGCCAGACGTTGCTGCGCAGACCGAATGTTACGCAGCAACGCGACCGGGTCCAAGCTGAAGCAGATTTCCTGCAGTCGGGCCAGAACCGCATCGGAGGTATGTGGGTTAGCTGTCAGCCGCTTATGCGGCGGCGTCGGTGCCACTATTAGATTTACGGACGCGTGCGCCATCGCGCTATCAGCTTGAACGACGGCTGTAAGGGCGGCAGGATCGACGGCGAGAACCGGATGCGGCCAGGATCGGCGGCGTCCGCTTCGCGATCGCGTACACGCGGCTGGCGGACGGCGACCGGACCGATGCCGGTCATCACCTCGCGCTCCGGCAGGTGACCGTGGCGGACGACTGGTGGCCGTCCCGGGTCTTCAAATCGGCATCCTGGCCGAGAAAGTCTGCAACCTCGGCCTCGACCGCCTGGGAAAGCAGGGCACGCGCCCCATTGCGCAAGACTTCTGTGAGTTGATCGTCGAAGTTGCCTGGTTGAATCAGATGGATGACGTTATCGTGGACACAGCATATCGCTCCTTCGGTGGAGAAGTGGAGGCGTCAAGCACCCCCACGATATGCCGCTTTTCCGATTCCCGCCGTCACCAACTTTGGGTGATAGCTCACGCAGCCGCCTCAAGTCCTTCAAACCGCCGATAACCGATGATGCGTCGGACCACGGCTCCGTTCTTCTGTTCGACAAACGCCTGGTCGTTCTTGCGGTAGGGTCGGCAACGCGTGAACTCGATGTTCATCTGCTCACATGCCGTGCAGCGAGAGCGGCAGCTGTCGGCGAACTTTTGTCGTCACGGTGCTCAGGAGCGTTTGCTCGCGCACCAGCAACGGCGCACACTCCGTCCAACAGGTCGCAATATCCGTGAGCACCAGCGTCTGTATAAAACCGGCGCGCGCCGAGGGCCCACTGTGAGCGACCAGATCGGCTTCGACTAACCCCGGCGCCGGATACTTCCAGCCGGCGGACGTCCGTACCGGGATTCCGTCGCTCTGCGCTCGCCACCGGGCGGCGCCGCTGGCGTCCACCTTCCTCTCGGATCTTGCCCAGCGCCCTATCGATCGTGGACGCGCTCCCCGCCAGTAGCTTCGCACGGATTTCAGGAGCCAGGCCCATGTGACCGTTGCGTTCCATCGACTCGATCAGGAGCGGCAGCAGCGCTTTCAGCCTCTTGCCGCAGATCCGGTCGGATGCCTCACAAAGCACTACCAGCGCATTTCGCTCAGCTTCCTCGTAATCCGGCGACGGGTGCGCCGAACCGAGGATTGCCTCATCTCGCCTCGGAGCAGGCGCATCGCATGCTTTCGATGCAAGCCCGTCACAAGCACAAACTGGTCCAGCATTCGCGCTTCTCCGCGCGGCTCGCCTCTCTGTAGCGCTGCCCCACAGCGCCCGTCAGCTCTCTCCGAATCGCCATGCTCAGTTGCCTCATTATCGCGCCCGCAGTCCCATCCCACTGGGGAGCAAATTACGTGAGGCAGGCACAGCACAGCATTCAGGAACATTTCAACCGACTTCTTGCCATCCTCGTATGGCTTCCGACCGGGACGATCGCCCATGATGCCCTACACGCTTGAGGCCGATCCGTGTGCCACATCCAGGCGCACCGCTCTCGAGCGCTTCCTAAGCGACGGTCGCATCAAGCTCGACTCCAACACCGTCGAGCGCGCAATCCGGCCACCAACCATCACAGGAAAAAAACGCGCTCTTCGCGGGCAGCCATGGTGGCCGGACCTGGGCCACCATCGCCACGCTGCTGCAGACCAACGAAGATGAACGACCTCGACCCGCACTCCTGGCTCACGCAAACTCTCGAAGGGATCGCGCGGCGCTGGCCGATCTCTCAGATCGATACTCTCATGCCCTGAACTTCCAAGCCTGAACGGCCAAAGCTTCGCGCTTACGCCGCTGCCAACACGTCTTTGGTATTCATCGGCGGCGGCGCGCCTCGCGCAATTAAGGCGCTCGAAAGCGGGGTAGATCACCAAGCTGAGAGGATTTGCCGCATCGTGAAACGGGTATGAAAACCCAAGCAGGCTCGACGCGACAGCGATGGGGGCTTGAAGTCTACGTAGCGTCAGGTTGTACAGTCTGAATCATACATACGGCCTTCTCTGAAGCTTCATGATCACTCGGAGAGGCTCGGTTGGTTGTAGCGAATGTGAGGACGGTGATCTGAAGAGGAAGCAGAGCTTGCAGTCCAAGTATTGAAACCCGGTCGCCTTCCAACAGCAGTGGGGCGGCCCAATGTCGGTCGCCGATGTGCCGCATGCGATGTCCCGGAAGGAGGGGCGGCAACACCGTGGCTTTTTGAGTCGTGCGAGTATTTGGGTTTCGTTTCTCCTGGATCGTTTTGAGGTTTGGCGAGCGGTCACCTGTTGCCCAGGAGCCGGGGCGCTTTTCTGCAGCAGCCAAGACCGGGCAGGTGTGAGTAATGCACGAGCTCGGAGCGACGCGCGATAACAGTCCCTTTTTGTTCAATTTGGCGATCTTGACGTCCGGCTTTTTGAAGCCGGAGTCTCTGTGGTCAATGCGCCGGAGTGTGGCTCCGGGGCAGCTATGAAGAATCTTCTCATCTTAGGAGAGTCGTGTGGAACCGATCTATAACGATCCGAACTCTTGGATGCGCTGGTACGCCGAGCAGCAGGCGTTGCAGCGTGCGGGGCAAGAGGCCGACGTCGACCCTGCGGATCAAGCTGGCTTCGAGCAGCAATTGGGCGAGCTGCAACTCCGCTCTCCTGAGGAGAGTTCCGGGGTTAGTTCCCCCGACAGTTCAGCCGCACGGTCGCATGAAAACATCCAGCGTACGGACGTTGGTGGTTCGATGCGAATGCGGCCAAGGTCCAACCTGCGGGACAATTCGTTCAGCAGCACGCGTCACAGTGTCGATGTTCCGCACGCTCATCTTGGCTCGGCTGCAAATAATTACCGGTCTGACTTGCAGGACAGGCCATTCAGCAGCATGCGTTACGCAGCGCCCTCGGAGGAACAACCTACGGCGCGGACGAAGGACAACAAGCCGCGTGGACTGTTCTCTCGGGTCAAATCAGGGTTAAGCAAAGTCTTTGGAGGAAACCACCGTGAGAAGTTGTCCGGCGGCCCAGCCTCTGATGACGTCTACTCGGAGCTTCGCATCGACTTTGCAAAGCGCAGTCGCCCGTCCGAAGCAGACCTAGCGCTGATTGAAGAGTTCAAGACGGCATTGGGCAGCGCGAACCGTAAGACGAAGACGATCGAGAATTATGTGATGGCTCTTCGAATGTTCAGCGAATTCCTCCAACCCAAAGGCGTCACTCTGAACGACCTGCTTGGCAATGCTGATCTGCTGACAGCCTATAAAGATGAATTCAAGAAGGTGGCGAGCGCCAATAGCAGGAACTATGTGGGCGGAGCCTTGGATACACTCCAGAATTTCCAGGCTGGAAATCCCATATCCGCTCCAGCTGGGGTGGGTACGCGAGAGCAACCGATGCACCCCCAAGACGAGCGGATGATCCGCCAGTTCGTGGAAAACGTCAAAGACTACAGAGTAGATCCCGATGGTACCAGAGGCCGCGGGACTGGAAAGGTCCCGCTTGCAACGATCAAGGGCAATGTGCAGGCGCTCAACGCGTTTGCTCGTTGGCTCCGAGCGCAGAACAAGGAGCCCCTGGCTCCTCGGGCATTCAATGAGCCAATGTCGCTCGCCGACGACATCCACGAGTACTTCGAAGCTGGCGGCGATGATCGTGACCGCCTCAGCGCGGCATTGTCTCATCTCCGGAGGATCGGGGCTGACGGGCTCCAAGCTGTCGGTGCCGGGCCCCGCCTGATGGGGCGCGAAACATTGTCGGCTCATCCGAAGGACGTCTCCACGATCAGTGACTTTTTGACGGACGCTCTATCCAAGCTTGGATCCGACGCGACTCGCAAGGAGAAAATCTGCGCTTCGGCGAGGGCTTCCAGGCTACGCTCTTTTAGTGATTGGCTTCAAAGAGAGGGCAGGCCGAGCATCATGGACCGTATCGAGGGCAATGCTAAGCAGCAGTCGTCATTGAGCGCAGATTATGCGGCGTACAGCAAAGCCACAAAGCAGACACCCCCACTCGATCTCCTTCGACAATACCTGGGTCTCGAGCCCCAACAAGGACTTCGTGCTTATGACGATGACGCCAGCCTGATCGAGAGCCTGGCCAAGGAAGAGCTGAGAAACCTCGACCCAGCTTCCGAACAGAGAAGAAAAACAATTCGTAATACTGCTTCGGCCCAACGCAATTTCAGTAATTGGCTCCGCACAGAGGGTAGGGAAAGCATCGCGAGCCGAATCAACGGCAATAGTGAGCAGCGGCGCTCGCTGGACGCAGACCACCGGGCTTTCACGGAAGCCAAAGGGAAACTTGGCCTGAGTCTCAAGAAGCTCAGGCAGTATCTGCAACTCGTTGAGGCGAACCGGGCGCTGGGTGTGACCTTCCCTCAGCAGAGGGCTAGCTCGAACTCAACCTCAACCTGGGTACGAGATTTGCAGACTCCGCCGTCCGAAAGTGAGTGGCCGCCGCTGCTAGATCCGTTTGGGCAGGCCGGCTTGCAGCAACCGGCTAGGTCGAGCTCGACCTGGTCCCCGCGCGTGCCGTCCGACTTTGATCCAAGTGAGTGGCCGGCACCGCAAGGCCCGGTTGGACCGGGTTGGCAGGACCTGGCCGGCTCGAGCTTAACCTGGTCTCCACGGGTGCCGTCCGACTTCGAGTGGCCAACTCCGGAGGGCGCGCCAGCTCGGTCCTCAGACATCTACCACGGTTTGGCTTCTTTCACTGATCTGCCGTCCACACCGCAGGAAATGCGTGACGACGCCCAGTCAAGGCCGGTGCTCAGCCCTGCCGGCAGACCGCCGTTCTTCATCGGTTCATCAGGCACGCCGCAAGAGCTCGAGGATATCGGATATCTCGTCGGCGAGGATTGGCAGCATGGCTCACAGCCGGTGCCGGACTTCCTGCTCGATGTACTGGACAATAGAATGCTGTTGCCGAGTTCGCGAATGGCTCCCCAGCCGGTCTCTATCAACGGTGAGACCTACTCCATCGCATTGGGGCCGCGAGGACGCCGCGACGCCCAACTGATCCATCACCCTGGCCCATCCTCGGTTCCTGATGCCCGGATCGGCGCTTCGAGGGCGAGTGCCTCTGCCGGCGACCGCAGCGGACGGGTGCTCGGAGCCTCGGAATGGCTGGGTGACGCGCATATCCAGCGGGACTACGAGCTGCTGTCGCAGGAGTTGCGGCAAAACAATCCAAACCTCGCCGCCCGGACCCGGTTCGTCGATCCTCTCATCGCCTTTCAGGTGGGCCATGGTACGGACGGCGACGCCCAGGACGCATTCCGTCGCATTGTCAACGATCGGAATGGCAACGATACGGCCGACTTCCTGTTCTTGCCGGTGAGTGATGCGAGCGCTACGAACCTTCGTGCCCGCGGCTCCCATTGGTCGTTGCTGCTGGTAGATCGCCGCGATCGCCACCGGCCTGTTGCCCATCATTATGACTCTGCCAAGCGACACAATGCCAGACCTGCAGCAATGCTCGCAGCGCGGGTGGGAGCCGATTTGCGAGATGCCCCCATGCGCGAGCAGGGGAACGGCTATGATTGCGGAGTGTTTGTGGTCGACGGTACCCGGGCGCTGGTCAGACGGCTCGCGGGAAGACGGCACGCAGATCTGAGCCTCCTCTACCTCGTCGTCGATCGGCAGGCACTGCGAAACCGGCTAAGTGGGTGAAGTCGGCTTCAACTGAATAGCGCGTGCAGCTGGTTGAACTGTATCCATCCGAGATAAGCCGCGGATAGTGGATCACCGATTCCACCGCCTGAGGGGTTCGGTTCCCCTGTGCATCCTGATGAGCTCCATCAGGTTAGCCGAGTCGGTGAACGCCATGACGCCGTCGTTACGTATGCTGTAAACCCAGATGACGCCGCCCACCGGGTCCACTCCGTTGGCCACATCCCAAAGCCAGTCCTCGTCCTCGCCGAGGTCCTTTGCGACGCGACCGATGGTGAAGACTCACTTGACTCTGTTGACGTGCGCCGAGCGGAGGACGTCGACGTGAGCGACGTCCAATTCCACGGCAGCAACTGGTGTAGGCAGCTCTGTGGCATGTCCGCGATGCGCGCGAAGGCGTCGGCGAGCCACGCTTTCGGATCGATGTTGTTGAGACGCGCCGGCATGATGAGCGTCATCCGGCGGGAAGTTCCGAACCGGACGTTTAATGACTGGGACAGCCCGCGGCCGGGCTTCTGCGAGGTCGACATGGTCGCCCCTGGCGGCACGTCGGTGGCGGGATCGTCATCCAGACCATGACGATGGCCGATTCGCGACGGGCTGGACGGAGTGCCTGCCGTTGGTGAGGCGGGATGGCTCGCTGGTTGTCGAGGCTATGAAACACGCACAGAGCCGGTTCCGCTGGCTTCTACGCGGTGTGGACTTCGACAACGACAGCACGTTCATGCTTGAACGACGGCTGAAAGAAGTTGACGTAGAGTTGCCGCCGAAGAGGCGGCCCATCACGTGCGCCGTGTCGAGGCCATCGAAGCGGCCGTAGCCCATCAAGCGACGCACAACGCACCATTCTTCTGCTCGACGAACGCCGGCACGCGAGCGCGTCACCCGAGCTTCGGCTGGCGCACCGCGGCGCGAAGTGGCTTCAAAAGGAGAATTGACAATCAATCCGGAATTAATGGGCCGATTGACAGACAAGCGTTTCAATGGCTGTTCCCGCTGGGCACCAGGTGGTGAAGAAGGCAAAGTCATCATCGGCAATGCGACGACGGATCAGTAGACCGCGTGTTCACAAACCGTCATCGGGCAGAAATTCTGCATAGACGCGAAGAGAGAGTGCGATTCGAATGTGATAGCGATTCTAGACTCGCACCACTGATCGGAGGAGGATCGTCTGTTGTCGGTGGGCGAAACGGGCTACAGGTGAGCACATCTAGACGCTGCCTACATGCTTCGCTCGGTTGGCTATCAGATGGTGACCACGCCCCTCTTTCACTCACCGCTGACGTTTCATCGCCTGCGCCGCGCGATCTCGTCAGCGACTGCGCTCGCGGCGCGCACAAGCCGTTCATGCAGGGTCTCGAACATGCCCAGGGTCTCATCATTGGGTTCATCCCTGCCCTATTCGAGAGCCTCGGCAGCCAGAGCGCTTATTACCGACGCCTTGCGCGGGCGGTTTCAAGTGGTGCCGACGGAGGCGATGATCGTCTCTGACGTGATCAGGAAGACATAGCTGCGTGTTCAAGCGTATGGCCCATGCCAAGGTAAAGATCGTCACTTTGGCCGAATAAGCTGCTGCGAAAGCTGCAGCGCCGCATCAAATCGTGACGCAGCGAGCAGGCTAGCGCGCTACTGATTGGATCGGCAGATCTTGCGGAGCGGTTCGACGCGGCACCGGTTGCGCCGTGACAGCGCCCGCTTCCGGCACAGGGAAGCCTGTTGTTGCGCAAACCTCGGCCAGCTCCACGATCGGCCTCCCCGTATGGTCCGTCCGTCTTCTCGGGAGCAAAATAGATGAGGCATCGTCTTCGGGAACACTCCCTTCATGAGGCAATACGCGCTCTCATCCTGATTGTCGCGCCATAATGTTGCCCCGAACGGACCAAGCCGCGTACCAACTCTGAAAACCAAAGGGTGCAGGCGCTTCGTGATAAATGCGGGGAGCGTCGGCGGTCAAAATTGATCTCAAACACGACAATCGTCGCCGCCAATGTCCGGCAGTACCTCGCCACGGTCTAGGCTCGAGTAATGGCCAGACACACGTCCGCCTTGTAAGGAGCGGTTCATCTGCAGGGTTTGCGATAAGCGCGGCACCATCCTAAGGGAACGAAGTGACCGAACCATGCCCATGAAAGCGTACCGACCAAAAACTGCAATATCTTCACGTCGTGTACGCGTCAATCCAGCTTTCTCTTCTGGTGCCGACTTCGAGACTCTTCCATGCGAGATCCGTACGAAGGCCGATCTCGTGGTCCTTCTCACTCTCGTAGACCCTATCGAGCACCGCCCGCACCGGCGAGGTTGTCTCGGCTTCGAACGTCGGGATAGTCCCGAGAAAGAATGATCAAATCGACCGGGCTTGCAGAATTCGATTGATTAAGGCCACCGCACAAACCTGTCCAGGGGCTGCGAGATACCAGATACCGGTATTTCCAAGTCCGTTAGGTATCAACGCCTGCTCGGCGAACGTCCGCTTTGGGCAATCGGGTTTAACGCTCGAGCTTGCCAACAGCCGAAAGCGCGGATTCACATAGGCATAGAAGCCTGGGATGAAGCGATTGGGCGAACAGCAAGCGCATCAAGCGACCTATTGTAGGCATGAAGGCAGATCTCTGTAAGAACGCGGACCACCAATCGCCGGGCCTGAAGCACTTCCGGAGAAGCGCACCGCTTTCGAACCAGCAAAAGCCGATCATCGGCGCCAGGCAGATATCAGGTAGCCAACTCATTGCCGTCTCGATGAGAGACAAGATACGATCGGAGCTTCTCTTGCGCGCGGGTGCCGCTCTTTCACGTTTCAAACGCATTCACCGTGTGTTCGCCGTCGCGATCGGCGCCAAGAGCACGACGAGGCACATGAGCCCGGCTAGGACCCCAAATGCGGCCGGCAGTCCCACGTACTTGGCCAGTAAGCCGATACCAGCTGGTCCAATGAGAATTCCGGCATAACCCACCGTCATGATCGCGGCAATCGCCGGACCAACGGGCATCGCCTCCTGCGTGCCGGCGCGCCGGAACAGAATCGGGGCGACATTCGATAGGCCAAGACCAATGAGCAGCAAGCCGATCATGGCGATGACGGCCGCCGGTGCCGCCAGCAGAGCTCCGAAACCTGCCAAGGCCAGTAGACTTCCGAACATAAGTGTCGCGCGGTCCCCCGCGCGTTCGACGACGGCGTCGCCAGCAAGGCGTCCCACCGTCATGGCTATGGAGAACAGTACATACGCTAAGCCGCCCTGCGTCTTTGGAGCAAGACCAGCGCCGACGACCAACAAGGCAGCCCAATCGAGCATCGCGCCTTCGATAAGGAAGGCGATCGCCGCAATCACGGCTAGAAGGAGCACGATGGAACGCGGCAGAACGAACGACGGTCCCTGGTCCGCCTGCGCCGTTGGTACCAATCGCGGCCACGCCAGCATGATCGCGATCACTATCAATCCCGAGCAGACCACAGCCGAAACAAATGCGTCAATCTGCAGCGAGAGAAAAGCGGTCATGGCTGCAGACCCCACAAGTCCCCCGATGCTGAATTGAGCGTGGAAGCTGGACATCAGCGGGCACTCCGCCGTGCGCTCCACCTCCATCGCATGAATGTTCGCGGCCACGCTAATCGAGCCTATCGAGGCGCCTAAGGCGAATAGCGCGACGCCGAGCGCCAACTTGCTAGCTGTCGTGAGGCACGGCAGGACTATCGCGAGACTAAGCCCACCCACAAGAATGATCAGCCTGACGCCGTAGCGGGCGCTCAAAACACTGGTCAGAAGCATCGCGATGATGGATCCAGCACCCAGGCAGAGCAGTAGTAGGCCAAGTACGCCGTCATCGGCCGCCAGCCGGTCTTTCGCGAATGGTACGAGCGGGGCCCAGGCCCCGAAGCCAACCCCGGGAACGAAGAATGCAAGACGCGTTGCTAACCGAGAGGATGGTTGACCAGCAGACGCCATGACAGGGACCCTATTGATAGACGACCTGCGGGCGCTGTACCAACGACGGACTCCCGAGCGACAGGAGTGCGCAGGTTCGGCGGTCGAGAGGGCATCGTTTGTTGGCGCAATCCGCCATGCCGGACGGTTCAGCGCGTGATATCGGATCGCGTCGATCGTCACTCTTCTAGTTCGATCCGCGACGACATCTTTGACTGCAAATACGATGCCACCGCGAAAACGCACGTGACGACTCAGTCCGATCTCGATACGATCGGGCAACTGTGCCGGCTAGGCATGGAGCGTCGGGGGCTCTCAACAAGCTTGTTACTTGCTGATTGATGAGCGCGGTCGCGCACTGAAGGAGCACGAAGCACCCGAGTGCGCCTCGAGACCACGTATTACGATTCCTGACGCCCTTTAGCGCGCCAACGCGGCCTCACCTTCCGTAGTCATATTCGCGAGAAATCAATATGGCTCAGTCGCAAAGCTGACATGAAATTGTCTGCCGACCGCAATCGATCTCAATGCGAGGCGAGGGGTCTGCAACCCTGTTACTCTGGGCTTGCGTAGCCTGCCAAAGCTTGTGTCAACCGAGATCGCGGTGTAGACGCCGACATAAACAGTTTGATCATGGAAGGCACGCAGAGGCTTATGTGCCTGCTAGACCCATCGTCTTTGTCAACGCCCCCGTCACGGCTCGCCATTAACGATTTCTTCATCGAATTGGCTGTGCACATGGACCGGCGTTGATTCTTGTCCGTGTGCGGGAGGGATGCGCTCGTTGCCCAACAGTCCGTCGAGAAAGCTGCCCCGCCGAGATCGCGACCCGCTCCGCGTAAACAGCGGACGAATCCGTTGCTTGGTCTGCCGCAACAAAGAAGCCCACAGCGTCGCGCATCTTCGACCGACGCTCCACCAATCATCAAATCCCGAATGATGGTGGCCCATAGATTCAGAACCACCCGAAAATTGCAACTGTAGTGCTAGATCCGGTGCGCCAAATGCATCGAACTCCGTCCGGATCGCGCGTCGGTGTTCCGTTACGCGCATATTCTCTCCTTCAAGAAGGATCAGTGCAAGATCGGCGAATACGCGCTGCCCCAGACAGTCGTGCGTCATCTTCAGTCGGAATTGATTGCGGAAGCCCCCGGTCGACGCGGGCTACGTGCGCATTAGTTTCGACCACTTCGATCTACCCCGGCTAGAAACCTTGCCGCGGCGAAGCGCGAGGGGCGGCCGCGTCGGAACTTCCAGGGTTACACCGACGAGACCGCCGAAACGGATAAGAAGAACACGGTTTGTCGATTTGGTTCTGAATTGCGCTACAGAGTTGGCAACGCCAGCAGTACGTTGTCGATCAGCCGGATCGAACCGACGTAGACTGCGGCACAGAGCGCCGCCGGAAGTCGCAGCGGACTCGCGGCCCGCTTGAGCGTATCACCATCGACAAGTTCAAGGTATTGCAGCCGATCAACGGTCTCAAGATGCCGCTCCGCGATCGCAATCAGCTTATCCACCTCGCGCACTCCTGAGCGGAACTCATCGGCCGCGGCGAACAGCCCACGACTGATGGCAACGGCTCGCCGACGTTCTTCGTCGCTCAGATTGCGATTGCGACTGCTCATCGCGAGCCCGTCCGGTTCCCGAACGGTTGGCACGGTGACGATCTCGATCGGAAGATTGAGATCAGTTGCCATGCGACGCACGACCGCGCATTGCTGAAAATCCTTTTGCCCGAAAAACACGACGTCCGGACGCACCATGTTGAACAGCTTGCATACCACGGTTGCGACGCCGCGAAAATGTCCGGGCCTAAAAGCCCCGCATAGTGGCTTCGCCAATTCGCCCGGTTCGACGAAGGTCTCGAATTGAGCCGGATAGACTTCCCGTGCACCCGGCGCGAAGACAATCGCAACACCGGCATCGCGGCACAATTTTTCATCGCGCAGGAAATCGCGAGGATAGCTGCTGAGATCCTCGTTTGGTCCGAACTGAGTCGGATTGACGAAGATGCTAACGACGGTGACGTCGCATTGCGCTCGGCTCGCCTTGACCAGGGCGAGATGGCCCTCGTGCAAATAGCCCATTGTCGGCACGAGCCCGACGCGTTTGCCCGCGCTGCAAGCCTTCGCGAGTTCACGACGAAGCTCAGCCACCGTCGTAATCGTCTGCATCGTAGCACCTACATCAGGTTGTCTTAGGAGGAGCCCAGTTTGCGATGATGTTACCCAGGCTTTCAGGAAGCCGATAGGACTCTTCCGGCGCCGGGAACGCTCCACTGCGGACATCGGTAGCCCAGCGCGACAGCGCCTCCTGCAACAGCTGAAAACCATCTGCATAGGCGCGAACGAATTTGGCCCGATGACCTTCGGTCAGCCCCAGCACGTCATGAAATACGAGCACTTGGCCCGAGCACCCAGGACCCGCGCCGATTCCAATAGTTGGTATCGACAGCGATTCGGTCGCTCGCTGGGCTAGCTCGGCCGGAATGCCTTCAAGCACCAACGCGAAGCATCCGGCCTCCTGCAGACGGTGAGCGTCATCAAGCAGCCGCAAAGCGTCATCGGCTTTCCGGCCCTGCACCTTGAATCCGCCCATGATATTGACGCTCTGCGGGGTGAGGCCGAGATGGCCCATGACGGGAATTTCGCAATCGACCAGGGCGCGCACCATTTCCACGCGCTTGGCCCCGCCCTCGAGTTTCACTGCATCTGCACCTCGCTGCAGGAATCCTCCGGCGTTGCGTATCGTCTCCTCCGGACTGAGGTGAAAGCTAAGAAACGGCATATCGGCCACGAGCAGGGCACGGGGCCTTGTGCGCGCAACAGCCTCGAGATGATGATTCATCATCGCCATGCTGACAGGCAACGTGTTGTCGAATCCGAGGCAGACATTGCCAACACTGTCGCCGACAAGAATGATGTCGACGATGGGGTCAGCGATGCCTGCAGTAACCGCATCGTAGGCGGTGGTCATGGCGACACGCCGCCGCTCCTGCTTCCACCGCTGCAGGATTGGAATCGTGATCCGCTCAACTGATACTTCCGAAGCGTGGCTCATTTTCGATCCGTTCCGTCAGATGGCCTCAGGTCGATTTCGGAGCTCGAAGCGATACAATTTAATCTCACCTGTCTCGCCTACGATTTTGAAGCCACCGCCCTCCCGAAGTCCCCGCGTCACCGAATATGCTAGGCGAACGGTAATCCGATTCTTGCGACCGAAGCAGTTGAGTATTGCGCGCATCCCGGGGGACCACCCTTTTTCTATGGCGGACGAGTGAAAACTCGTCAACCATGAAAGGGAAACATACGCCTCCAAAGTAGCAGGCGCGTGCATAAAAACTCCAATGGTCGCGCGACCATCAAGCAAGAACTCCCAGATTCAAATTGTCATTTGGAAGCGCCTTGCGTCACGCTGGGCCTCAGGGCGCGCCGATGCGATCATTCTGGCAATTTGCCTGCGCGTTGTCTTAACCGCATCTCTTGCATGTCGGACTGGCTGGCTCTGCCCAGGGAGGCAATACTCTACCGGAGCGAGTTCTTTTCCGAGCCTCATCAAGTTCAACTGCAGCCAGAGGATTTGTTGCCGCTCACACCTGCTGCGCTGCATCAACGCTCCGGCATACTTCCCCATACAGAGCTGATAGAAATTGCGTACCATGCCCTGCTGCAATCCCTTCCCCGGGATACTTGGCACTTTCCAGCTCCCGAAACAGGCCTCGCGCTCACCCTCTGTTGTAGCGGCATATCGCGATCGATTAGTTCGATGAACCCCTGCCTGTCGGCCGAAAATTGCGTTGCGCGTAATTCCGCGGTGAAATCCTTCAAACGAGCTCGGAGTGACTGCCGCGCCTTCGTCAAATGCAAGCATGGGAGTGCTTTCCAGCGCAGCAGATCGTGAAAGCTATGCAGACGCGCGTCTGCCGCCGCTAATTCGATGGCGTGTGGATAACCCGACCGTACAGACTTGTCAGGCGAGCCGCTTAGAGGCGTCGCTGACCTGAGGCGCCGGTGCGCTTGCCGTCCGCTTGCTGCTCAATTCGCAGTAGCCGTGGCAACCCAAGCGTCAGGCCATCGAAGAGTCGACAGTTTGACACGGCCAGCCAAGTCATGCGATGCAAAAAGGGCTAAGCGGGGTTAAGGCGCAGTAGTGCGGTCGCAATCTAAGCGGCGGCCGCCATTGCGAGGTCAGCAGCTTCTGCTGCACACGTTCAAAGGCCACTACTATTCGTCGAAGACACGATTTCGTAACAACACCCCGCATTTCCCTTGTGCGTCTTTTCGTGGCGTCTTGTACTAGTCGTCAGCGCGATCGTTCTACCCGCCGCGCCAATGCGTATGTCGGGTCGATACCGCAATAGGCGTCCGTCCCCGAACGAGAACTGGCAATTGCCAGGATCCCCCCAGATACGTCCTTGCGGACAATGAGCGTCCTGCCAAGCGTGTCGCAGGACGTACACCCGAAGGCGAGACAAAGCCAAGTGGCATGGGAAGTGCTAGCAGCGACAAACAGCAGATAGCGCATGTCTTGCCTCCGCTAGGCTTTGCTTAAGGAAAGACCATCGAATTACTTGTATTGATGTCAAGCAAATGGCAGCCGCGCTTCCCTGGGCAATCGCATCCACCGATGTACCAGCGCGTTGGGCTCTCACGCGCATGCAAGCAACGCGGTCCAAATGAAGGCCGTCTCGGAGTGCTCGATCAGAAGCTGCATCGCGCCGGAAGGCTGCGCTGCCTTCCGGAAAGTCGCTGAAATGCTGCTCCGCCTTCGCCAAGTTTTGGGAAAAATGGCCGCCCGAGGTGCCGTGGTTGCTTCGCGACGAGCAGCGCCGAAACGATAAGCTCCTCCCAGGCGACATGTATGGCTAAGACTATCGCCACGTTCCGCGATTGAAAGTCGTTTCACGATCATCTCTTTGCGGTGATCAGCCGAAGAGCGGAATCAACCTTGAAGTCACGCGTCGATGTCATCGCTTCAGGGGCTGGCGGCGGCCTTCCCCCTTCTGTTTGGTGACCCAGCCTGTATTCAACGAAGGAGCGCATTTTGCTGCAGTTCTTATGCGCCGATTCTGCAAGTGAGACCGTTTCATGCACGAGATCCGCGCGAAGCTAATGACCGTCGACGGAAGCATCTGCTGAAGTTGTCCTAGCGACTATGATCAGGCGGTTCCTTACTTCGATGCAGAATTTCGTCTCAGAGATTGTCTACCTTGCGTAATAGCGGAGGAAGAACAGCGAGCTAAACACCCGCCACCGCGATGGTGCAGGGCGCCTGCCGTGCAGTGGCATCTGAACGGCTGCCCGAGGCTTGCAGCTTTGCGATGAGGCATCTGTCGCTTTGGGCGAAGTCAAACCGCAATGTTCGCGATTACCGACGGTCATCTATGATTCGACACATCGTATTCTTCACCGCAAAAGATTAGGCGCATGTCGACAAAATAGTCGACGGCCTTTCCGTACTCGCCAAAATCCCGCACGCACGCCGGCTTGAGGTCGCTCGCAACCGCAAGAGTGACCGGCCTGGCAACGAAATTGACGTGATCGTCTACGGTGAATTCGACGACGAAGTCGAACTGGTAGCCTATAAAGCGCACGAGCTTTACCAGGAGTCGATCCGGCAGGTAAGACCGCTCCGAGAGCTACGTCTCGCGGCCGATTACAGCATGTCAACAGATGCGGAGCCATTTGGCTGGCCCTACCCGCGGGCGTAATTAACCTGGCCGGCACGTAGGGGTTTTTGGGTGCCCACGAGGCACGCCTTCGCCGGACGGGATTACAATCGGCCATGTATCGCTGAGCGACAGACTAATGCATGTATTGGAACTGCAGTGGATTGAGCCCTCATAGCCATGCGACGCCTCGCGCATCGGAGGCACCTCACGTTCCTGGATAGCGCATCGAGACACGCGGTGCTCGGGCAGTACTCGTATGTGACGTGCGATCCCTTCAGCACTTACATCATCGCGGACGGGAGAGGTATTTGCAACGGAGAGTCCATTGTGGGCGATCCGTGGGCGGCACTTCGCGCTCTGCTAGCCAACTATCCGCAAATACATCGCGCCCATCTCCCGGCATTCCAGGGCGGCGCCGCCGGCTTTTTTGGATACGAGCTGAACAGGACGCTGGAGCGATTGCCGGTGCCGACCATCGGGGGGCATCGCTTGCCTCAGGCACTCCTACATCTTTACGACGTCGTGATAAGCTTCGACATCGCCATGATAGATGCTGGATCCTTTCTACCGGGTGGCCGGAGCAGGATCCAGTTCGCCGCCGTGAGAGAGCTCGCCAAAGAGCCGAAGGATTTGTTGGGCTGCTTACAGTCTCAGCCCTCCTCCTGATTTTAAACCAGGCGAGGCCGGCTCATGGCATTCAAACTTCAGTCGCCAGGGATACATCGCGGCGGTACAGCGCGTGATTGATCTCATTCTGTCGGGTGACGCCTTCCAGGTCAACATTGCGCAGCGCTTCAGCGCTCGCCTGGCGAACTCGTTCGATCCGATAGCCTTCTATTGTCAGCTGCGGAAAATGAATCCGGCTCCCTTTGCCGCCCTTCTTCGGTATGGCAAGCTCACCATTGCATCGAGCTCGCCCGAGCGTTTCCTAAAGTTTGACGGGCGACAGGTCGAAACGCGACCTATCAAGGGGACGGTGGCGCGTTTTGCTGATTGCGAGGAAGGCCGGCGTCGCGCTGAGACGCTGGTACATTCGGAGAAAGACCGCGCCGAGAACACCATGATCCTCGACCTCCTGCGCAATGATCTCTCGCGCGTTTGCACGCCTGAATCAGTCCACGTCCCGTCCTTATGCAATCTCGAGTCCTATGCCTCACTGCACCATCTCGTGTCCGTCGTTACGGGTGAGCTAGCACACGGAGAGGATGCCGTAGGCCTACTTAGGGCCTGCTTTCCCGGCGGCTCAGTTACCGGAGCTCCCAAGGTACGCTCGATGGAAATTATCTTGGATATCGGGCGTGTGGCGCGAGAGGTGTATTGCGGGGCCATAGGCTACATAGGATTCAATGGACATATGGATGTAAATATTGCCATTCGCACCGTAACGATCGGCGACGGCCAGGCCGTCTTCCATGCAGGCCGGGATAACAGCAATGTCCGATCCGGCCGCCGAATATGAGGAGAGCCTTGCAAAGGCAGAGCGCATTTTTCGCGCATTCATTGCTGAAGACGCCGGTGCATCTTGATTGTCATTATCGACAACTACGACTCTTTCGTCTTCAACATTGCGCGATATTTTCGCAAGCTTGGTGCAGCAACACGTGTCGTCCGGAACGACGCGATGGACGTGAGCGAACTTGCTGACCTCAGGCCCCGCGCGGTTGTCATCTCCCCCGGTCCGTGCACTCCAATTGAGGCTGGAATATCGACAGCCGTCGTTCGTGAACTTTCGGGTCAGGTGCCAATTCTCGGGATTTGTCTCGGACACCGGTGCATTGGGACGGTGTTCGGCGCACGCGTAACGCGCGCCCGTCGTCCTATGCACGGTCGGTCCTCGTATGTCACACATGAAGGCGGCGGGCTTTTCAAAGAACTACCGTCTCCACTTCGTGTGGGGCGCTACCATTCGCTTATCGTCGAATTGGATCCTTCATCTGCCCGTCACCTGACGGTGACAGCACGCTCGGATGATGCGGAACTCATGGCCCTCGCCCATCGCGATCAACCAACATATAGCGTGCAGTTCCATCCAGAGTCGATACTCACCCCACAAGGGGACGTACTGTTCGCAAACTTCCTACGACTTGCAGAGCTTCCTTAAGGCGGCCGGAGAGGACTGGTGCAGCCATAGCGTTCGTTTCGGCTGTCGGACGTCGAGCCGCGGTTCGTTTGAGGCGTCTGTGGCCGGCTCGGCGCCGAGGTTCGGAACTTTCCATTTGAATGTCGAAGGGTCCATCGGCGCCATTGGGCCATCGGTAGCCTTAAAGACGGCCTCGGCCATGGGGACTTTTGGGGGCGCGGAGGCCGAGGCCGCTGGAGGCGCTTGAACCTTAGAAGGGCCAAGCGAGCGCGAGCTTACTCACAGGCAAAATGGCTGTTCTGTTCGCTTCCGCACATCGGCGATACCATTCCGGTCAAGAACCGCACAGGGGAGCTGCGGCTCACCCTGGTTTTGCGCGGTGTGAACAAGTCGCCGCGATAATCTCTCTTGCCTCCGTTGACCTGGCGATCTCGGGCATTCTTGATTCATCGAAAGCTCGCAATCCAAATGCCGCAGCGGCACCGTCCTTACGATCTCCTTCGGCTCCCCAGTGGGGTATGCCCAGGGCGCCGTCGGGGATCGCAATCTCTGTGCAAACCTCTCTCGTCCGCTGCACCAGTTTCTCGGCCTCAGCTTGCTCCAAAGCATCCTCCCTTGATTGCCGCCGCAGCCTGCCGAGAATTTTATAGCTGTCGTGATTGGCAAGCTTGGCTTGATAGCTGCCTGGCGTGTGGAACTCCACTTCGAAGCGATAAGAGTCCGCCGTGGTGAGCACTGTCTTGACGCCGACGAAAGTCGGACTGCGCATTCTGAACCAGTTGGTTGTCTGGCGTTCGGTGTAGTCCCGCTCCTCGAAGGCCAGCATGGCTTTCTTGAAGGCACGTGTAAAATCCTTGTCAGGAATTTCTAAGACGTGGCGTACCGCGTTGCTGAAGAGCTGTGGGGCGCTGCTGGGTGGGATGCTCATGCCGGTGAGCTGATCTGTCATGGAGGCATGCGATTTCAAGCGGCGCTCCAGATGGGGCATCTTCACCTCGATGCCGGCTTGCGCAAGGATTCCGGCAACCTCGCGTGCCGCTGCGGTGATTTTCCTCTCTTCGGCTATAGCTCGGCCAGCCTCATTTTGAGCGCGTTCTGAGGCCTGCTCGCGGGTCAGCGTGATCATGTCAGCATCGTCAGCGGCTGGCCGGAGGCCGGACGGTTTGCGCAAAATGCCCTGCTCCGCAGCGAGTTTGATCGAGGTCTCCATGATTGAAGCCGCCAGAGTGGGGTTGTCCCTCAGATCCTCCAAGGTCGCATTGACATCAAACCTTCCGCGGGCGAGGGTCGCCGCCACGCCCTTGACGTAGGGCACGGACTTCAAGCCCGGCGTCTTGTAGAGGAGCCGCTGAAGATGACTGCTCTTCTGGAAAAAGAGGTTGGCGCCAGTATCGGATTTATAGGCGTCGGTGCCGACCTTGATGCCGAGGCTCAGCAAGTTGTTTGCGCTTTTTACGAGGTCGTCCGCATTGTAACCATCCGGGCGGGGATCGATGCGAGGAGGATAGTGGTCGAGTAAAAGCTGGATGCGGTCTCGTGGCTGAGGCGTTGCCGGATAGGTCTCCGCCAGATCCGGGAAAAGGTTGCAGAGCCTTACGCTGAGGCTCGGGTTTGCGGCGTTCGAACTTTCGATTGTTTCGGGCAGGGGTTGCTCATTCGGCTTCACTGCCCATGCCGCTAGGTCGTCGACGAGCAACTCGGCCATTTCGCGAGCAACCAGATGTTTGGCGACCTCAATCTCGCTCCTCGCTCTCGCAAACGTGTTCTGGATATCTTGGCTACTCACCTCTTCCTGGCCCAACAGCTGACGGATCTCTCGCCTGAGCTCGTGGTGAACGCCCTCATAGGTGCCAAAGACAGCACGCTCGGCAAACCAGCGTTGTGCTTCATGGGATTGAGCCAGAAAGTTTCGCTGCAGGCAGCTATAGGTTCCCAGGACATCCTGCGTGGCGGCGAGGATCTGGCGGGCGCGACCGAACTGGTAATTGTCGCCCTCAAGCGCCGGGGTATGCGACTTTGGCGGCTTCAGCGACGGAAGTCCGAGAGCTTGCTCCTTGCGATCGAACTGGCGCACATGCTCATAAAGCTGCGGCCGGTCGCCGACAATGACGACGGTGTCCCCGTCGAAGTCTCCGTCAAGTTTTTTCTGTTCCCCGATCGGGACGGCAACCAACGAGCCCGGAGCGAACACCTCGGTAGCCTGCAGGATGCCGACGCACTCGAGCGGCGTGTCCACCTTGGCGCGGTCCTTGCTCGAGGTCCAGCTCGAATGGCATTTGACGTCCTCGGCAGACAACACCAGCCCACGGTCGGCGTAGCCGGCCGGCCACATCTTATCCGGCACAACCATCAGAATGCCTTTGGCAAAAAAAGTCGGATCGTCGCCCGCCAGTTCCTTCCCCGACTTCTGCGCGACATTGAAGCTGTATTGGATGGCTGTGCAGTTTTCGAGGAACACAGCGGTCGGGTCCCCCTCAACGGCCGACTTGATTCGCTCGGCGGCAAACGGGCGCAGATTGGGCTTGTCGTAGGGCGAGCGCCCGATCAGCACGCCGCTCGCCCCCATCAACGTCTCGCTCTTGAGCGTCGGCACATGGAGACAGTCATCGCTGGACGGTACGGCAACCGCGCCGGGACCGTCGATGTGTCCGGCCGTCACGGTGCGAAACAACTCTTCAGACGTCAACTCTCGCCCTTGTCTGCTCTCGAGCCAGGTTTTGGCCTTCTCCCGCGCCTCATCGGTCACCGGCTCGCTTCGGGGATAGTGTTGCAGCGCCGATGCGGGAACGGACATTCTTCTTCCCTCAGCAAAGGCAGGCACCCGATCAGGACCTTCCTGTCGGCGGGCGCGATTTACAGCTGGCATACGGTTGGCCAGCGAGGCCTTGATAAAACCGCAACCATCATGCGGCCGCAAGGCGATCGGGCCTTCTGGCCCAGTCAGCTTGAAGGGATGCTCCTCGCTGGCAGGACGGTCCGGCAGCAGCGACAGTTTGAAGGCGCCCTCCAGCGCGTAGTCCCGAGGACCTAGGTCCTTGATTGCCGGCGGCGCGGCAAAACCCCTGCGCTGAGTGTAATAGTATGCCTCTTTGAAAGGGGCCCAGGCACGTGACAGCTGCTCGAACGCTGTGCCCGGCGCCGTTTCGGCATACGGAATCGCCAGCAGCTTTCCCCCGGAGGACTCTGCCCTCGCCACACCTGGAAGGCGGCCGGCGATCTGCGACACGGGCTTTTTGGGCGGCTTTAACTTGCTTCCGCCGAACAGGTCCATGCGGTATGGCACACCCTGGACGGTGACCGTACGCGCCAGCATGAACGCGCTCGGCTTTCCTGGCAGCTGGACCGCGACGACGGGCAAAACCCCCGAGGTCAGGCGATGAAAAATCGAATAGCGTGTCTCGGGCTCCGTGGCCACTGGCCGGCCCTGCATGTCCACCACTGACAACTGCATAAGTCCCGCGTCACCCTGCGGAGGTCTGGGCTCGTGGGCCATGGTTCGCAACACCTGATGGACGTCGAACACGGACGCTGGATGTTGGGCCTGGACCGTCGCCGCATTCTGCGCCAAGAACGTGTCCAGCGCATCGACCGGACTCTCCGCCGCGATCTCCGCCATCAGGTTCCAGCTCATGTTGGAAAGATCGCCTTCGACGAGGCCGCCCGTTTTGTCCAAAATCTCCTTAGTCTTGCGCTGCAGCTCTTCCTGCCTCACCCGCAAATCGGACTTCTTGCCTTCGACATAGGGCCGGCGGAACAATGCCGCGAAAACCGCACGGGCCTTGAGCGTTTGATAGATCGACAAGGCGGGGCAACGGCTCGAGTACGGCCCTCGGGCTCGCTCGGCATCGCTTGCTTTGAGATGCCCCTCGATCTTGTGCTCGACGATCGGTTGAATGTCGTTCAGCAAGTTTAAAGCCCGCCTCCGGTGCCAGCGCAGGTGCGGGCTGCGCGCCAGCGGCAGGAGAGCGACGCAGAGAGTACCCATGGTTTCGAGGTCGTTCTCAGCGGCAAAGCCAGGGGCACGATGCAGTTCCGCCAGCCGGTCTAACCCCGTGCGTGCGAGCAAACCGAGATCGTCAAACAATTGAGCCTTAGCCAGCGCTTTGAAAATCATGGCGATGTTCAGAACCTGGGTCTGCTCCAGGCGATCACTGGCATAGTGAAGGTAGTGGGCCATACCGTGCAGCCGATTCTTCAGCAGAGCGGTCTCTATGATCTCTCCAGTGCCCTCTCCCCTCGTGACACCTCGCCCGAGAGCATTGGCTATCATGCTGAGCTGAGTTGTGGTGAACGCTCCGAATCGGAGGTCTCCCGAGCCGAGTTTGCCCGCTATGTCGATTATCGCCCCATGGCACACCGCCTCTTCCGGCCACTTGCTAAAGCCGTTCACCAGGATCGCCAGTTCCCGCGGAGTAAAATCAGAGAGCCGGTTGTCACGGCGAGAGACCTCGTTGGCAATCGCGACTGTGGCTTGGCGAGCGTCCTGCTCTTGCAGCCACTTGCTGAAACCGTTCACCAGGTTCGCTAGACCCTGCGGAGTGAAATCAGACAGCCGGTCGGCGCGAAGGACCTCATGGGCGATTACAACGGTGGCCTGACGTGAGTTCTCCTCTTGTGGGCACTTGCTAAAGCCGTTCACCAGATTCGCTAGGTGCTGAGAGGTAAAATCGGAGAGCCGGTCGGCGCGGCGAAGCACCTCACCGGCGATCACAACGGTGGCGTGACGTGAGTTCTCCTCTTGTGGCCACTTGCTGAAACCGTTCACCAGGTTCGCCAGACCCTGCGGATCAAACCCAGAAAGCCGGTCTGCGCGGCGACAGACCTCACCGGCGATCGCCAGCGTGGCTTCGCCACAGCCCGTCTCGTCAGGCCACTTGCTGAAACCGTTCACCAGGTTCGCCAGACCCTGCGGATCAAACCCAGATAGCCGGTCGGCGCGGCGACAGACCTCACCGGCGATCGCCAGCGTGGCGTCGCCACAGCCCCTCTCGTCAGGCCACTTGCTGAAACCGTTCACCAGGTTCGCCAGACCCTGCGGATCAAACTCAGACAGCCGGTCGGCGCGGCGACGGACCTCGTCGGCTATTTCAATTATAGCGCTGCAGCAGTCTGTCCTTTCCGGCCACCTGCTGAAGCCGTTCACCAAGCTCGACAAGTGCTGGGGAGTAAAACTGGAGAGCCGGTCCGCTCGGCCAGCGCGGCGACGAACCTCGTCGGCGATTGCAAGTATAGCGTCGTTGCACTTCGCCCCCTCCGGCCAACTGCTGAAGCCGTTCACGAGGTTCGACAAGTGCTGGGGAGTAAAATTGGAGAGCCGGTCGCCGCGGTGATGGACGACCTCGTCGGCGATTTGAACTATAGCGTCTCGGCAGTCCTGCGGCCACTTGCTGAAGCCGTTTACCAAGTTCGCCAACGCCTGTGGATCAAAATCAGAGAGCCCGACATCGCGGCGGCCCGCGCGGTAACGGACCTCGACGGCGATTTGAACTATAGCATCTCGACAGTCCTGCGGCCACTTGCTGAAGCCGTTCACCAGGTTCGCCAACGCCTGTGGATCAAAATCAGCGAGCCAGACATCGCGGCGACCCGCGCGGCGACGGACCTCGACGGCGATTGCCCTCATTGCACCGCGACACTCCGCCTCTTCCGGCCACTTGCTCAAACCGTTCACCACGGTAGCCAAGTTCTGCGGACCAAAGTCAGAGAGCCAGACGTCGCGGCGGCCCGCGCGGTGACGGACCTCGCTGGCAATTGCCCTTATAGCACCGTGATACTCCGCCTCTTCCGGCCACTTGCTCAAACCGTTCACCACGATAGCCAGGCTCTGCGGACCAAAATCAGAGAGCCCGGGAGCGCGGCGTCGAATCTCAGCGGCAACTGCTATTGTGGCCTCACGAGAGTTCTCCTGTTCCGGGCACTTGCTGAAGCCGTTGACCAGCAGGGCGAGACTTTGAGCGTTGAGCTCCGAAAGTGCTCCGCGTTGCTCACGAAAAAATCTGGCGATTCGGATCATTCCATTGCGACATTCCGCCACCCCGGGATATCGACTGAACGACAATACGAATAGGGAAAGCGTTTTGCTTTCGACGTCGTTTAGTGCATTGCCGAGGCTCGACACCTGAGCTGCCATGGCCCTGCACGCTTCCACGCCTGCCTGACCTCCAGCCTCCCGGCTCATGGTGTTGCATGAGGTGGCGTACCCCCATGTATTCCGGGCGCGGATATCTTGTTCCCATCTTGGGACAAATTCGCGTTTGAACTCGGAAGCGGCCTTTTGCAGGAATGTTGCGTGGTCCGCTCGACCCTGCAGCTTCCTGTCATACTCCACCACAGCGCACGAGAATTTAGTGATGTCGCCAGCGAAGGAAATGTCATGTAAAGCGTTATTAAGTAGGTTTTCCGAGTATCCACGCTTGAAGCTCTGTTCGGCTACATGGACGAAACGCCGCCTTCCCGGTCCTGCACCCGGGTCGGACTCCGTTTGCCTATGGGGTAGCACCGTGTCTGGTTGCGAGCTTCTGGATCCTTTATTGCCGAGCCAGGGTTTGTCATCAGAACCTAAAAAGGTTTCTTCTCGACCTGGCGCTCCACCCTCCGGCACTGGGGGAAAACCGCACCGTCGTGCAGTGGCTTCACCTGGCGCAGCGCCCAGGATCCGATGTGCGCCAACGGAGGGTCCGGAAGATCTGTCGCCAAGGGCATCATCGGCACCGCGCGCAATGCGAGCGAAGGACTTCCTTCTATCTTGAGGCCCAGAGTGCATCCGCTCGGCGGAATCGAATGATTGGCTGCCTTCCCCAGGGGCAAGACTTGATTCCGGGTTCGCCGCCTTCGCCAGTCCCTGCGCCTCGGACAACTTCATCTTGAGCCGGACTGTTTTCTCGTGCACTTCGTGCACATGCGCAGGCGTGAGCAGGCCGCGTCGACCAGGCTCTTCCAGCGGGTCCAGACAGGCCTGCATCTCGGCGGGCTGCGTCTGCAGGCGCTCGACCACGATGCCCACTACGTGATCGGCGTCCTCGGGCTTCATCTGGCGCGCTTGCGAGACGGTCCTTTGCTGACCAGCCAGATCGAACTGCAAAAGTTCGTCCGACCGCTTGACCAGTGGCGCCAACGCCTCCGTCGATGCCGGGGCCTTCCAGACCGCCGAGTGTGCCGCCGCCGACGACGCACTCGCATGCGCCTCCTTGGCGCTCACAAGCTTCTTCGTACCTAGATCCGAGCGCACGAGAACCTTGTCCGCTGGCGCGGTGTCGCTGTCGCCCGCGGCGACTTGCGGCTCGGGCCGCCCGGCCGAACTCGCGGCATCAGCAGCCGGCTTGCGGTTGCCTTTCCCCTCCCTGCGCGCAGCGGTGCCTTTGGCCGCCGCTGCCTTGCCGGCAGTGTCGGCCGGTACCGTAGCGCCAGCGTCGGCAGGCGATGCAATGATGGCTGACGTTTTCAGCTGCAGTGCCAGGAAGTGCATGACCTCGTGCGCAGTGATCCGTGCGTCGTCTACGATCTGGCCCAACAGTTCGAATGGCAGGCTGGCACCTGTTCGGTTATCGCTTAGCTTGGCAAGGATGTCGTCGTGCAACGCCAACGCAAATTCCGAAAGCCGTTCCATGACTCCTTCCAGAACGGCGCAGTGCTCTGCGTCGAGTGCCGCTCCGTCGTTGTGCAGAACGGCTTCCTCCGTCGAGAGGAATGCCGGATAAACATCCTGGACAAAGGTCCCGAGCAGATGCACCCCCCCGTTCTCACCCATGAGGGCGTCCCTCACGGCCGGTTCAAACGTGCTCGCCTGAGACTCGATCATAACTTGCGTGAGCGCAATCCGCGATTGCAGACGCATGTACCCCGCATGAAGTACCAAGCCGGTATTCAGGCGTAGTGCGGCCTCTTCGGGCTTCCGCATCTCGGGCGTCGTGCTTGGCAAGTTGGCGGTGGCCTCGCAGACGGACACCATCCGTTCCGAGCGCAACAGCTTCTTTCCCCACCACTCCATGCAAGCCGCATGCTCCTTCGCCACACTGGAAGCCACTCTGCTCAGCTGGTCGGGGGTAGCGTTGGATTCGAAAATCCGCTGGAACAGGGCTGCCGAATTCTTTCTGCGCTCTTGCAAGGCGGCGATAGTCGATGAGGCCAGTGCGTTGCATTGGTGGGCCGCATCGAGCACGGCATAGCGGTATCGACGGACCTCAGCGTCGGACAGAATGCTCCGCGCCACGGCCGGGCGCAGCCTCGCGTAGTACTCCAGAACTGCCGAACCTGCTTTGATGAACCGATCGCTCAGCTCTTGCGCCTCCTCCGAGTTCTGGGCGTGCAAGGCCGCATTACGGCAAGCGTCAAGTTCCTCAACCAGGCGATCCATGTGTCGCTTTGTTGCGTTGATTTCTTCCTCTGATGAGGAAATGGAGACTGCCACACCCGAAGTTGGCGGCTGGCTGGCGACCGGCGTTGTGTCTCCACCCTCCGACACTGAGGGAAAGCCGCGCCGCCGCGCAGTGACTGCACGTGGCGCAGCGCCTAGGATTCGATCTGGGCCAACGGAGGGACCGGAAGACCTGTCGCCAAGGGCATCGTCGGCACCGCGCGCCATGCTAGCGGAGGGCGTCCCTCTATCTTGGGGCCCAGAGCGCATCCGCTCCACGACGGAATCGAACGATTGACTGCCTTCCCCAGGGGCTAGGCTTGAGTGCGAGCGTGAACTGCTCGATCCGGCTCCAGCATCCCCAATGCGCGATCTGCCAGATCGGCCAATGCCCGTCATATTCCATCTCTGATAAAGGCGAGAATCGCTGCTTATGATGTTGCGGGCTGATGTCGCTCAGCCATGGTGTATCAAGGCTTTGGCCCATAAGTGCAATCGCCCAGATGGCGCATGGCATGAGATCTGAGGAACCTGCGGCATGTTTTCGGCAACCGTCATGGTCAGCCCGGACCCGAGACGGCGCGGCCTAGATCCTGGCCAAAGTACACGCCAGCAGCCCAAGATCGGCCGAGACTGGCACGCGATCGCATCACGCCGCACTCGCTATCCTCAGTTTTTCAGAGACAGAGTGGAGGTTTGATTGCGCGCTGCCTTTCACCGGGACCGTTCTTCGTCCATCTACGCGAAGATGAATTGCCGGTAGAACCACTCCGGCCAAATGCATCCGGGCAAACAGGTTCGCGAATCTTTGGCTTCCTACGTCCGTTTGCCCGGTGGCTCCCGACTGATTCGCTTCGTCAGCTTCGCCACCGTAGTGGACATCGAACGAGGCACCAATTCGACCATACATGATGATTGGCACTCCTGCGTTTGCATTGGGTTCAGGCTGATGAGGCGCGGCAGGCCTAGATAGACCGTCTGGCTGACGATTGGCTGACGGAGGCGTTCTCCCGGACCGATAAAGAAAATCCGAGACCTGGCTCAAGCGTTAATGAATCGGGCTGCGGCCTACACCGGCCGGCGAAGGCCGCAGGTCAGGCCGCCTGGGCCTGCGATCGGGCGCTGTCACCTTATCTGAGGAGCGTCTTGAGCTGGCTGGGACGAAGAGATTACGGAAACGGGCATCCGCCGCCGTTCTCCCACCCTCCCGTTTCGTCCTGGTGTGACAAATAAGGAGAACTTCTACTCTCCCTCTGGCGTAACGTCGGAGCCTGCCCACAAGCGCGGAAGACCGGCGTCGTGATTCCTGATGTTCAGAGCCTTCCATTGCAGCGCGGGGAAGTTCTCTATCGCGTGCTTGACGGCGGCATCGCCTTGGAGACTGCTGACGTCGATCCGTCCCTCTTCGTAGAGAGCATCAAGGAACGACATCTCGCCGCGATCATGTTCGAACAAGGGCGCCAGTCGTTCTTGCCATTCGGCCAGCACGAGCTCGCACCAGGCTTCGGGCGGCCGTCCTTGTCGAACATGTCGCTCTTCACAACGGTCAGCAATTTTCCGCGGAGTTCGTCGACGAAGAGGTCTTCGCGACGGCTCTCCAGCCAGCAACCGAGGATACCAGCGAGCGACTGGTTCTCGCGAGCTGTCGTCAACCCGACGAGCTTGGTCGTCGAGGGCGCGCACGGTCTGTAGCGCGTTAGAGAGTTCTTCGGTGCCCGCCGCCAGGTCGGGCCGCTCGACGCAGTCGACGAGGGTGCCGATGACGCCGATCAGCCCGCGGCCGGTCGGCAAAAACAGCCGCTTGGCGCCCGGCAGCGTATCCGAGCCGCGTTCGGCCGGGCGATCGTTGGACCAGGTCCAGTTCGCCGCTGCAAGGTCGGCCCTGTCGAGTTCATCCTCAGGCGGATAGCCGGATACCGTGAGCACGCCGTCTTCCGGCAGCAGCAGCACGACGCGTACTTTCAGCATCAGCGCGGTCTGATGGGCGGTCGCCCACAGCACGTCGTCCAGCGTCGCGGTGCCCGCAAGCTTGCGGCTGAAGGCGTAGAGCGATTCGGTGGTGCGGAGCCTGCCGATCGCCGTAACCGCCTGGGTGCGGACCCGCGCCGCGACATCGGAGACCAGGATCGCAATCAGCATGAAGAAGAAGAAGGCGGCAACGTTGGTCGGTTCGGTGATCGTGAAGGTGTAGATCGACGGCAGGAAGAAGAAATTGTAGCACAGCGAGGCCGCGACGCTGGCGCAAGGCCGACGGCCACGACCAGCAGCACCATCAAATACGGTTTTGGATCGAACGGTTTGGATCGTTCCGCGTTGCGTACCGTTTTCTTTGGAACAGGCTCGGCGGCGAGCTCCTCGCCGGCAATGACATTGACGCTGATATTGCCGGCGCGCCGCACCAGATCATGCACCACCGAACCGCGCATCAGCTCGAACCACCATGGGCGCGTCGACTTGCTGATGATGATCTGCGTCACGTTATTGGCATGGGCGAACTGAACGACATCATCGGCGATGCGGCGGCCGACACTGGGAATGGCGATGGACTCGCCGCCGAGCGATTCGGCCAACCGCATCGTGTCGGCCCAATCGGTCGCGCGGCCCGTCGGTCAGTTGCAGGCTGCGCCGCGTCTCGATGGTGACCGCGGTCCAGGGCGCATGCAGCCGGTCCGCCAGCCGCTTGGTGTAGCGCACCAGGCCCGCGGCGCGCGGATCCTCGCTGAGGCACACCAAAATGCGCTCGCCCGCGGCTCAGGGACCGGCAATGGCATTGGCCTTCATGTGGGTGAGCAACTGCTCGTCGACCCGCTCGGCGGTGCGGCGCAACGCCAGCTCGCGCAGCGCGGTCAGATTGCCCGGCGAGAAATAATGCTCCAGATCGTCGGGCGTGAGATCGATCAGCTCGATCGCGTCGGCGCGGTCGAACATCTTGTCCGGTACGGTTTCGCGCATCCGTACATGCGTGATCTGCGCGACCACGTCATTGAGGCTTTCGATGTGCTGGACGTTGACCGCCGTGTAGACGTCGATGCCACGGGACAGCAACTCCTCGACATCGAGATAGCGTTTGGGATGACGGCTGCCCGGCGCGCTGGTATGAGCGAGTTCGTCGACAGGGCGATCTGCGGACGGCGCGCGATCAGCGCGTCGAGGTCCATTTCCTCCAGCGTCTGGTCCTTGTAGCTCAGCCGCTTGCGCGGCAGCACTTCCAGCCCCTTCAGCAGCGCTTCGGTCTCGGGCCGCCCGTGGGTTTCGACCACACCGATGACGACATCGATGCCCGCCTTCAGCCTTGCATGCGCGCTTTGCAGCATCTCATAGGTCTTGCCGACACCGGGTGCGGCACCGACGAAGATCTTCAGTTTTCCGGCTTGATCGCCCTCCCGCCGCGCGGCCTCCAGCAACGCGTCCGGCGCGGGTCTTTTTTCATGATCGTGGCCGGCTTAAACCATACGGCAATATAGTCCTGACACCGGATAGTCCTCACACTGGGCTCGGCCTAGCTGGTCTCATTTGGACGCCGCGGCATCCAGCGCCAGATTGAGGGCCAGAACGTTAACCCGGGGCTCGCCCAGCAAGAGCCGCCCTATTCCGGTGCCGCGGGTGGCGAAGGCGCGGAAGTTTTCCGGCGAAATATCCGGATCGAGCCCGCTGGCCGAGGTGGTAACGAGCTCGACCGGAACGGACCCACCAGGGTTTTCGGCCTTCACTTCTCGAGGTATCTTCCTTGACCCGGTCGGCCAGGGCCTTGCTGGTCGAGCTGACTGCGCCACTATGCCGGCCAGAGTATTCGCGCTCCAGATACTGCGACGTGGCCCCTGCTTCAGATCCGCTTAGTCGCGAGACGGCTGCTTGGCAGGCGGGCCGCTCTTACTTCCCGGCAACCCTTTAACGTTAGATGGGTCCTGCGCCTGAACCGTCGGATTGCGGTGGTCTGTCGCGGAGCTGGAGCCAACCGTCTCTCATGGTTTGACAGCAGGACCGTTCTTGTTACCCGGCTGACCTGGTATTCCGGCGCCGGAGTTCTGCGCACTCGGAGCAGATGAGACATCTGGCTTGTTCGTTTGCCCGGATGCCGCTGGAGATAAAACCGTGATTGCGGTCATGATCCGCTTCATTGTGTTTCCCTCCTTAACCAGGAATTATGCCTCATCAGAACGAACGCGCTCCTCCAGAGCGCGTTCCGACCGGGCGCAAAGTTAACCAAATGCCGGAAGGGCAATTGCCCGAGTGCAATCCTCCGTACCATGGTATCGCCAGCACCGCTGACCAAAGGCGATGCGCCGGCTTTACCTGCAAGATCAGGCGGCCTCACGTTGCTCGTGCTCCACATACTCCACCGTACGTTTGCGTCTATCCATTGGACCATCCGCTCCTCTTCCTTCGATGACGCCTCGAGCGGCGGCCGCGCTGAATCCATTCCGGTCGCGGGGCAGAGAGCCAGGAGAGACTTATAAGGCAGCGATTTCGAAGGGCTCGAAAGCATTGTTGGTAAACGTATTGTTCAGAATTTCGTCCAGCCATCGCATGCGCCATGGCCTGCAGGTTTGCCCTCGCCGGTAGCGCCGTTGTCTTGGCACTGGAGGTGCTCTCCCCACAAGCCTGCAGGCAGTCCTTCAGTCGCTTGAGTTGTTCATTGGCTTCCTGCAGGTGCCGAAGGCCGACATATGTCGCGCGCGTTGTTGCTCATAACGGTATCCTTTGGCTTTGTCGCACCGTCCCATCGCTTCCCGAAAACACATCAGAGAAGGACTCGTTCCAAGCTCGTCTGAGCCGGCCAGCACTGATGCCGTCCCAGCCGTTGCCCAGCTGTGCGGACGGAAATCGGCGTTGCTCAGTCGCGAAAGAAGTCACTGACAGGCACGCCGCAGCGAGATCGACGGCCGGCCGCTAAGCGCATCCGCGACCTGGCCAGACGACCTTTTGGAGTATCCCGCTTAGAGGCGGCGCGCCATTGAGAGGTGGTGCCGCAAACGGGGCAGAGCGGTCCGCGCGAAGCTGACGAGACGCGTGTGGTCCCCGGTCGCTGCATAGGAGGAAAAGAGCGCGACCGCCTTCCGATGGCCGGAAATCATGAGGGTTCCCCCTGGTTCGACAGCTTTGAGCCGGAACGGCGCTCCGGTTACTCCGAAGCCGCGGAATTTGCACACGCTGGCACCGCGATCGCAAGTGTGCTTGCCACGATGGCGATGGCAAGAGTGGATTCCTGAAGCGTTTTCACGGGCATCCTCTCTTGGACTTGTGAATTCATTGACTGCCCCACTCATGCGGCGAGGGGAGCGATCAGAAGCTCAACTGGGGCGATCACAAGGGATTGAGACAACCGAGCTACCTCATGGCCGAGGCTCCCAATCCTGGCGCCAATAAACGGAAGCCCCGGCTTGGCGCGCGCCGCTCCCTTCAGTCTCGGACGTCCGCGGAGTCCACTCCCTCAGGGGAGAGTAGGCCAAAATACAACCATACTCGCAGTACAGAATAGGGAGCGGCGACACAGAGCGCCGACCGACTGCTAAGGCCCGCCTGCGGCGGGGGTTTCTCCTCCTTTACCCCGCCGCGCCCGAAATCAGATCTGCTGCAAAACGTCGGGCGTCCTCTTCTTTCCTCGCGCAATCAAGGAACAAGACTTGACAGTTCAAATCGGCGTCAATGGCCACTCCATGTTTGCCTCCGGGGCGTACCGCCAGATCAATGACGAGGACGTCTTCAAGACGCTCGCCGCACAAAAACTCAAGCGATACCGTCTGACCATTCCTCTGGCGGCTGACCACTGATCCATGGGTAGCGACGCGCTTCACCTCGATCGTAGGCCTTGCCGCCAACTATGGCGTCACGCTTGAACCTGTTCTGGCGCTTCCGCTAACGTGGGGCGACAAGACCGATGCTGGCAAGTATCCTGCCGGCGACGCTGCTGCGATCTACTCCCAGGGCTACAATCGGATCCTGGCATTCGTTCGCCAGTTCGCATCTTCAGTCGGCGACTGGGAACTTGGTAACGAGATCAATCTGACGTCCGTGATGGCAACGGCTCTCCGTTGTTCGGCAAGGGATGGACCTCTGCCGAGTTCGCTGCATATCCGTCGATGGCCGACTTCGCCAATCTCTTGCGGGGAATGTCGGACGCGATCGAGCAGGTACGCCGCGACACCGGCAGAAACCTTCGGCGCATCGTCGGCACCACATCGACGATGTTCGGCTACATCGACTTCATGAAGGCGAATGGCGTCAAGGTCGATGTGCTCGGCTATCACTATTACGAGCATGCCGGCGCGGACCCGACGAACTACTGGGGCGGAGTTCGTCCCAATTTCAACCTGTTCACAAAGCTGTCGAGCTACGGCGTTCCAGTCGCCATCAATGAGATGAACGGCGCCGAGGTCTACGACGCAACCTTCGTCAACACCTCGACGTCTGCCTCGATGTCGGCCTGTAACTCAAACCTGGATGCGATGCTGGCGAAGTTCTCTCAGCATTCGTTCATCGAGTGGATCGATCTCTACGAGCTGATCGACGAGCTGGACCAGACTGGTCCCGAAGGTCGGTTCGGGCTGATGTCCAATCTGTCGACCCCGAAGCCGCTCATGTCGACGGTTGACAAGTATACGGGTGGCCCCCAGTAGGCCCCACCCGCACCAGCACCGACACCAGCTCCCGTATCGCCTCCGGCGCCGACCATATCCGTGTCCTACCGATGCTCCTGCGTACGGGGCATCGGTCATTTCGTTTCCTGTCGATCACCCTGATCGCTTCAGCAACCTCAATGACCGCAACCGCGCATCCGGCATCGGCCTGTTCAATGCCGGTCGCCAGCTTGGCTGGTCTCATGGGAGCAGCCCTGCTCCACAGATCGATCGACGATACCCGACCTGTCGGCTTGGAAGCTCGCGGTTCAGAGCGGCACGCTCATTGACTCAACGCTCTTTGGCCTGTGAGAGACCAATCCGTCCTTCATCGCGCTCCGCGAATGTCTCCCCAGCCCTCGCTTGTTCAGCAAAGGCCACAATGCTTGCTTCCGTTTCGGCTATCTGAGTCTTCATCTGTTCGGGACGCGCGGACCATCCGCCGCCATGCGCCTGATGCGGTCGATTTCTTCGGCTGTCTGAGCCTGCACCTCATCGGATAGAACGTGAGGGGGCGGCAATGCGCAGAGCTTCTCGAACTCATCGCTTTCGCTCTGGAGCACGATCAACGAGTAGTCGGAAAATACGATGAGGGCATCGACCATCTCGTCGGTCTCGTCTAGGATCAAAACTCACGCACGCGGCGAGCCTTTGGATCATATTTTGTGGCGGCCGCTGAAGAGGATTCTGATTCGACATCCAGGCTATGATCCAATGAAGATGACAGAGGCTCAGCTCGCTGTTCCGGAGTCGTTCGAGAAGGCCGTTTGATAAAGCTCCTCAATCTTCGTGACTTCGTCTGGCGTTAATTGGGAGAATTCGTTGTCACGGGCGCGCTTTGAGAGTCGCCCTTCATTCTGTTGCAAGAATCCAAAGAGATTGTTGAGGGTGCGCTCCGGCATGTCGATCATGTTTTCGACGCCCGCCCGGAATGTATCGAAGCTCCGCAAGAACCGGATTTCCTTCGGAAGATCCTGTTCGATGGTCCTCTGCACGCATTCGTACAGAAACTCCGCGTGCGGCGTTGCATCGAAAAAGCGGTAAACGTCAGCCGTATCGTTCAGGACCTTGACGTTGCCCTGTGGAGTAGGCTGCCATTGGACGCATGGCAGCAATCTACTCGAATAGCTTTCTAATCCGTCCTTGTATTCGGCGATTTTGTCTTAGGATGGCGGCTGAAACCGGAAAGTGGATGCCGCCGGATTGAATCCGTCGTGCCAGGTGCGGCCATTGCCGTCCTCGAATGGATGGATGTAGACGAACCCGAAGGCCAGCACGGCGGCAGCCACAACGGGGGCAAGCTCAATTGACGAGGCCTGGTCGAACGCGATCAATCCGTGGACGAGGGAGGCGATATCTTCGTGATGCGCGCTGATATGGTCGGGAATGGGTCTCTGCGTCTCGTGGTCATGCTCACCGACGAAACCGCCTTCCTTCCGAAAGCCGAGCTTCACGAAACGCTCATCACCGATGACAATGCGGTGCAGGCGCAAGAACACCGTCTCATCGAGCGGTGTCCATCCTGCTTCGCCGATGACCCTATCCCACCGCTGGATAAGATCCTGCGGCGGCTTCTCGCCTTCGATGACGCAGCTCGATTTTGAATCCTTGAGGAGAAGGGTCAATTGCGCGGGCCCGCCGCAACGCTCTGGCCATGGCGCCTGGCTCGGAACGCCGGCGCGCCCGTCAGGATCCGGCCCGATGGGCGTCGATGTTGTTCAGGAGGACTCGCTAAGCGTAGGCATAACCGGGTTCCTTGCCGATCGGCGGCCACATTCTCAGCCAGACAAGCACCTTAACGTCGGCCTTCCACCGGAAGGCGCTCTAGCCAGGTCTAGCTCGGCTTCTCGGCCTAAGCGCCTTGCAATAATTTATTGTAATTACGCAACTGAATTTTATTGAGAGCGCCAGCATAATACTATTGATATTAAACAGCGTTATATTATTGTATTCGCAGGACATCAAACTATCGGAACCTCGCGAGCTGGAACATGCCCACTCTCCACGAAAAACTCGCCCAGTCCCTCACTGAGCTGAAGACCCTCAGCAACGGCGGAAATCGACGAATCTTCCGGAGCGACGAACTTTCGCGCACCCACCGCGAACGGCTGGTGAAGGCCGGGTTCCTGAAGGAGATCATCAAAGGATGGGTGCTGATGACGCGGCCCGAGGAGCGGTCGGGCGATAGCACGTCGTGGTACTCGTCGTTCTGGGAGTTTTGCCGCGCCTACTGCAACGAGCGCTTCAAGAGTGACTGGGTCCTCTCGGCAGAAAGCTCAATCCCGCTACTTGCAGAAAATCTCAATGTTCCGAAGCAGATCGTGATCGCGGCACCGACCGCCAATAACCAAACCCAGCCCCTCCTCCATGGCACCTCCCTTTATCTGTACAAGGCGACCAAACTGCTGGTGACCCCGGTCAAGACCGCCGGGGTCCAGACCTTTCCGGCGCCGGAGGCGATCTGCGCTGCCGCGCCAGCTTTCTGGCAGACGCAGAAGAACGACGTCATCGCCCTGCTCGGTTCGCAGAGGAATGCCAGCGCAATCCTAAAAGTCCTGCTGGAAGGCGGACATGCGGCCGCGGCGGGGCGCATCGCCGGGGCGTACCGACTGCTGGGCAACACGCGGGCCGCCGACGATATCGTCACCGCGATGACGGCGGGCGGGCACGATGTCAGGGAAGATGCCGATCCATTCAAAGCGCCGGTACCGATGCAGCTTCCAAGCCGGGCCACGCCACCAATCATGACGCGAATCCGTCTCATGTGGGCGGAGATACGCGAGAAGGTGTTAGCAAATTTCAAGCTTGAGCCGCGGCGTATCAACGATCATGACGGATATCTGGCCGCGATCGACGAACGGTACACCTCGGACGCGTACCACTCGCTTTCTATCGAAGGCTACTCGGTCACGGAGGAACTGATCGAGAAGGTGAAGACCGGGAAATGGGATCCCAACGGCAGCGATGGAGATCGCAAACAAACGGATGCAATGGCCGCGAAGGGCTACTGGGATGCGTTCCAACTGGTCCGTGGCGCGGTGGCCCGCGTGCTCAACGGCGAGGACGCCGCCGAGATCGCCGATCGAGAGCACCTCGACTGGTACCGGGCCCTCTTTCAGCCCTCAGTTCAAGCCGGCATCATCAAGCCCAAAAACCTCGCCGGTTATCGAACTCACTTCGTTTTCATCAGGAACTCGGGACACACACCGGTCGCTTGGGAATCGGTACCTGACGCCATGGAGGCTTTTCTTGATTGCCTGAAGGAGGAGAAGGATCCGCGCGTGAGAGCTGTGCTCGGACACTTCATATTCACCTTCATACACCCTCTTCCAGACGGCAATGGCCGAACGGGCCGCTTCCTCATGAATGTCATGATGGCATCGGGAGGACTGCCTTGGACAATCATTCCCGTCGGCAGACGCGACGAATACATGCGGGCACTCGAGAGCGCGAGCGTACAAGGTGATGTCGGTCCCTTCGCCGCATTCCTGGCAGACTGTTGTCGTCGTGAACCGCCTCCGCCCCGGCAGAGCCTTCCGGGAGAAGTCCAAGCACTGGCGGACCTCGGTTGAGGATCGCGCCGGACTAGGGCTCGGCAAAAAGCCCAGTGCCACCAAATCGCGCGCGCACGTTGCGAGCCATCGCACGGCGAGATGCCGACGTGACCGGCGCCCGTGGGCTAACCTCGAAGCGCGCGCGATCATGATCGGGATGACCAGCATGATGATCAGCGATCAAGCTGACCAGCACCGATCGCGATCGGCGTGATCTCGATCATCATCCTCGGCGGCATCAGCATGCCGATGTCCAGCAGCAGAAGCAGTACGCCATTCCGCTGTCAGCCTCAGAACGGACGTTGGGAGGCCGTTCTCGGCTGCAAGGTCGAGGTGCTGACCAAGGGCCTTCTTTCTCCCGACCCGCGCGGCAGCGCGCGGATGCCGAACAACAGTTCGGCGATGGTGACGCTGGAGAAAAACAGCGTCTCGGGCCCCTGGGCGTCGAGCCAGTCACGAACCGATGGATGCGGTTCGGACTTCATCGCTCGGAGACCAGATTCGTATCGAGCAGGATCATTCGAAGCGCATCGGCTCAGCGAGACGCGCGTCGCGGCCATGTTCAAGTGCCTCGACATCGGCATTGGTGAGGCCGATCTTCTCGGGACGCACGGCGGCCTCCAGAATGGCGCGCATTTCCGCTTCCGCGCTGCGATTGTGCTACGCCGCGCGGACTTTCCCCTTGTAGGCAGCACCATTCTCAAGCGCGATCGTGCTGCACGACCGGGTCCACGAAGGTGATGTGCAACGTGATCGGCCCTCTGGAACCGTCGAGCAACACGCGAAGCCTGCTGCGCGTAGCACCGAACCCGAGAACGACTCCTTGCTTGCCGCTCAGACGCGGTCCAGCCGCTTCGCAAACGACTACACGCTCACCTACGGTCCAGTCGTGGAGCGTACTTTCACTGGCACATGTCACTTTGAGTGTCCGAGGACTTTACCCGTCCCAATTCCAACCACGCCGAAAGAGACACGCAGTTAACGATCGCACATCGGGTCCCTCCGTTTCCGACACGCCTCGAAATGCTGCAAGACTCGCATAACCGCGGCCCGACGCCTAGCCGAATGTTAGAGCTCTGCCTGGCGGTTCAGGGCCGGACTGGATCCACCAGTTGGAGTACGAACCTCCGGAATGCTGGTCTACTTTGAATTGGAGGATCCTTTTTGCAGTGGCGTTTATCCATTGGTCTAGGAGGGCCTAACGGGCGCTCTCAGGGCAATGAGCGTTCTGTCCACCGTCGCGACGATATCCGCGACCGTGCTGTGGTCGGCATCGCGGTGGTGCTGTTCACGACGCATGACCATTCGGAGGTTGAGGACGATGACTGCCACAAAACTCTCGCGACCCTTCCGTGAAAGAAATGCTCTCGAGCGCCTGGGACCGGGAGCTGGCGAAAGATCTTGCCCAGGAAGTCGAGATCTGCACAGGCGACCGCGCGAAACGTTCGCCGAGATGCGCGGCTTCCTTGCCGTCAAGGGCTACCGGGAATTTCTGCCGGCCGCAGAAGGCTCGCGTAAAAAATCGTCGAAGACGCGCTGAACTTGGTCGCTCACGCGATACGCTCCTACGCGCTCGAAAGGCCGGCTCCATCCGCCGCGCTTTTCCGGAGCGCGGCCGTGATTGTTCCGAGTGGCGCGACGCTCGTGAAAACCTGCATACGCTGATAATCGGCGTCCTAGCCGAATTACGGGCTCTTCGGCGAAGCCGCCGAGAACGCCCTCACTATGTTGAGGAGTCTCGTTCGCGCCTACGTGCTGAACGAACTCATGCACACGGTCGTGGGATCGATTCCTACGACGAAGCGTTCGACGAGGCCCTCCAGGTCTTTCGTGCTCGGGCTGCCGGCTTTCGCTTCCTCGAGAGGCGGCCGGGCGAGCGGGCCGTTGCGGCAGGAGCTTGCCTACGTCGCCGATCAAGAGGAAGGATGGGCCTCCCGGTAGGGGATCGAGGTAAGGTCTGGCAACGGCGCTGGCCGAGATTTTGGGTTGAATGCGCTCTACGGCCGGACGCCCGGGGGAGAAATACTGCAATTGCGGCGGACCAGCTACGTCCGCGCAAAGGACATTGCGCTGGCGCAACGGCGGCCCCGGCCGGCTTCAATAAGAAAGCATCACACCAGAATTGGGAGCGTATTGGGCATGAAGAAAACAGAGAAGACTTATCCCATTCTTGAAGGCCTCCTGGATGTTTTCGGTAACTGGCTGAGGCATCGTCGTGAACTCCGTGAGTTGCATCAACTCTACTGCGGCACGAATCGCGCCGATCTGCGCGTTACGCCTGCAGACCTCGATGCGTGGTCAAGGACGCTTGCGGCTGACGAAATTGCCCGGGTTACTGAAGGTTCTCGGCATCGACCACGAGGATGTCTTCGCGATCGAAGCCGGCAGTGCTGCGCGACGAGCGGGTCTGCACCCAATGCGACCGGAAGGTTGAGTGCAACAACGATGTCGAGATCAGGGTGGATACCAGAGATTACGAAGACTACTGCCTCAACGCTCCAACGATGCAAGCGCTCAGCAGCAGCCTGGAGGGCCACCAGAGATGACACCGAATTTGACCGTGTGGCGGTGCCTCGCATCCTCCGCCCATCAGCAAGGAGATCGCCGATGCTTCCGCCCGCACTCTACACCACCCAGCCTTCCACGACTCGCTCCGCGCCCTCGCCGTCCGCTGCGTTCGGCGGCTGGTCGGCGGCTGGTCGGCCAGACGGCGCTCGTGGCCAGCGAATTCGCAAGCGGCAAGGACGAGGAGATCTCGGCGAGGGCCCACCGCATCGCGGCCGAAGCGATCCTCGAGACCACGGTGCGCCTGGTAAACCGGGCGAGCCCGGACAAGGCGGCCAATACAGACTGTCAGGTCGCGCGCAAGCTCTGGACCCTGACGGCCGGCGAGCTGAAGCACGCGGAGGACCACATGCTGCTGCTCGGCCGCAAGAACGCCATGGAGGATCGCGACCTTCCTGCTCGAGACGGACATCCCGCACCGCGGCCGCCGGCCTGATGGCCGTCCGAGTGCCGCCGTGACATCGGCGACTATCTCGGCCTCATCCTGGAGACGGTCTCGCGAGCCCTGTCAGAGCTTCACGCCTAAGGCCTTCTCGGCTTCTCCGGAGCGCGCCAGATCGTGCTGCGCCATCGCCAGCATTTGCCGGACATGGAGGTCGGACTCCCGCCACGCCGCCGGTCCGTTCAGTTGCGCCGCCTTCGATTGGCAACAACGCCCCCATGCAGTGACACAACCTGCCGTCATAACAAACCTGGTCAACCCTCCATCAACGACGACAGGGATGCTCTCCCATTCACTGGAAGTCCGCCGCACCTCGTGTGGAAAGCTACCGCTTTACCGCTTAGCCGGCGCCTCTTGCGGCGGCTCGTCGTCGGCAATCGCCCGCCACGCTGCGCCGTCGAGATCGTCGTACTGGCCGCTCCGGAGCGACCAGAGGAAGCCGGCGAGGCCGGCAAGACCGAGCATCAGCGCCAGCGGGACCAGAATGATCAGGATCTCCATCACACGATCTTCCGCGAGGCGCTGCGTGCCCGCAGCGAATTCAGCATGACCAGGATTGACGAGCCGCTCATAGCGGCAGCCGCGATCAGGGGCGTGACGACACCGCTGATCGCGATCGGCACCGCCAGGACGTTGTAGCCGATCGCAAGCCAGAGGTTTTGCCGCATCAAATGCAGCGCCTTGCGCGCGGAATCGATGGCGGCAACGACTGGCGCCAGCGGCCGGCCGAGGAAGACGAGATCGGCGGTCGCCTGGCTGAGATGCGCGGCCGAGATCGGCGACATCGAGACGTGGGCCGCCGCGAGCGAGGGTGCATCGTTCATGCCGTCGCCAACCATCAGCACTTTTGCGCCTCGCCGTTTCAGCTCCTCGATCCGCGCGATCTTGTCGGCCGGCGTCACGCCGGCGCGCCACTCGGCGATGCCGAGCGCGTGGGCGGCCGCCCTCACCGCCGGCTCGCGGTCGCCGGAGAGGATCTCGATGCCGATGTTGCGCGCCTTCAGCGCCGCGATCACGGCCTGCGCATCCGGACGCAGCCCCTGGCGCACCGAGAGGATGAATTTTTCCGTTCCCTTGCTGAAAGCGACGATGGAGGCTTCAGCGTCGAGATTGACGCCGCCGGCCAACGCCTCGGCGCCGCAGAAGGACGGACGACCAAGACGAATCTCGACGCCCTCGACCACAGCGCGCACGCCCTGCCCGGCCTCCTCGACCGCGCCGACGATCGGCGATCTGGCGCCGGCGGCCTGCGCGACCGCAGCGGCCACCGCATGATTGCTCGACAGCGCGAGGCGACCGGCGAGCTCGAAGATATCAGTGGAGATCTCGGCCGCATTCGTGACTGCGAGATCCGGCAGAGTCAGCGTGCCGGTCTTGTCGAAGATGATGTGGTCGGCTTCGGCCAGCCGCTCGATGGCGTCGCCCGAATTGAGCAGCACACCCGACTTGAACATCGCGCCCGAGGCCACCGTCTGCACCGTCGGGATCGCAAGCCCGAGCGCGCAGGGACAGGTGATGATCAGCACGGCAACGCCGGTCACGATTGCATCATGCCAGCTCGCGCCGGCGATGACCCATCCAAGGACGGTGAGAAGCGCGGTCGCGTGGACCACCGGCGCATAGAGCCGCGAGGCGCGATCCGCGAGCCGCATGTAGCGCGAGCGCGCCTGGAGCGCGTTGTCGAGCAGCCGCGTGATCTCGGCAAGCAGCGTGGCTTCTGAGGCGGCCGAGACCCGCACCCGCAGCGTGCCGGAGATGTTCATCGAGCCCGCATAGACCGGCGTGCCCCGCCCGGCCGTGACATAGAGCGTCTCGCCGGTGATCAGGCTCTGGTCGATCTCGGAGCGTCCCTCGATCACGGTGCCGTCGACCGCGCAACGCTCGCCGGGCCGCAGCAGCACGATGTCGCCGGGATGGATCGCCGCAACCGGCACCTGCGAAATCTCGTCAGGCCCGACGAACTTGGCCGCGGTCTCGGCCTTGAGTGCGGCGAGATTGCCCGCGACCGCGCGCGTCCGCCGCCGCGTGTTCTGGTCGAGGAAGCGGCCGACCAAAAGAAACGTGAGCAGCATGATCGCCGCGTCGAAATAGGCGTGCTCGGCGTGGTGGATGGTCTCGACCACGGACATGCCGAGCGCAAGGCACACCCCGATCGAGATCGGCACGTCCATGTTGGTGGTCTTGTTCGATAGCGCGCGCCAGGCCGAGCGGAAGAACGGCTGCCCCGCATAGGCTGCCGCCGGCAGCGCGATCAGCGCCGACAGCCAGTGGAAAAAGTAGCGCTGCTCGGGCAACATGTCGGAGACATTGCCGGACCACACCGGGATCGACAGCATCATCACGTTCAAGGTGGCGAACGCGGCGACGCCAAGGCAGCGCAGCAGGAAGCGCGAACCGGCAACTTCCGTCGCCTCCGCGCTCTCGGTCTCGTAAGGATAGGCCTTGTAGCCAAGCTCTGCCAGCCGATCGATGAAACGGCTTGGGTCGAGCGTGCCCTGCTTCCATTCCAGCGCGACGCGCCGGTCGGTGAGGTTCACCCGCGCCAGCGTGACGTCGGGAATCGCCGACAGTCCGCGCTCGATCTTGGCCATGCATCCGGCGCAGTGAACGCCCTCGACCGCGAGATCGATGTGCTGGACGCCTTCGCCCGCGGTCCGGACGTAGTGCGAGAAGTCCCGCGTGATCTGCATGGCGAAATCCTTCAGTTCAGAATGACGCGGTTGCGTGACAGGAAGACGCGCGCGCCACGCAATTCGCCCTCGATCACCATGTCCCATTGCCCGGGCGCGACGGAGGCGGCATTGCCGCGATAGATGCCGATGCCGGCCTCCGAGAGCTCGACCGCGAGATCAGCTCGCTTGTCGGTCGGCCGCTCCAGGCGGCCGCCGAACTTCAACCCGCTCACCGGATGCCCGGCAGCGTCGCGCGCTTCGACCTGGAGCACGGCATTGCCATCGGCGCGCCGCTCGATATGAGCGTTAACCTGCCATTTGCGCGCGGCTTGGTCCTGCGCCGCCGAGATCTCGCGGTCATAAATGAGGCCTGCGGCATAGGGGCTGTCGACGTCGGTGCCGGGCAGCGTCGCGATCGCAAGCTTCATCATGGTCACGTTGACGCCGATCACGACGCCGAAGAAGGCGACCAGCATCGGGAACACCTTGGTCCCGGTCAGCGGCTTGGATGCCATGGGTGTCTCCTGGACTTACGGTGAGACGAAATTGTCGGTGGCGGACGCGGCCTCGCCGAGCCCGATATCGGTGACGTGGAAGCGGACGGGAATAGACTTCTCTGGATTGCTGTCCGCCGGCGCGGTGACGAGCAGCCGCAACTCGCTGGTGGAGTCGCGGGGGATCACGATCATCGGCCGGTCCGGCGTCACGGAATCAACGCCGGTGACGTGAATGGTCGCGTTGGCCGGACCGTTCGCGTCGATCGCGATGACGCGGTCATAACCGCTCTTGTTCAGCAGCCGCACCGTATAGGCGTTGCGGATCGAGCCGTCGCTGAGCCTGACGGCGACCGGATTGCGGTCGTGCAGCACGTTGACGTCGAGCAGGCTGCGGGTCGCGAGGGTGTAGATCATGATGCCGCCGACGGCCGCGATGATCGCGCTGTAGGCGACGGTGCGGGGACGGACGATGCGGTAGACCGGCGCCTTGCCTTCCTGGCGGCGATGGATATTGATGTCGTTGTCGTAGCCGATCAGCCCCTTCGGACGGCCGATCTTGGTCATCACGTTGTCGCAGGCATCGATGCAGAGGCCGCACTGGATGCATTCGAGCTGCGGCCCGTTGCGGATATCGATGCCGGTCGGGCAGACCGCGACGCATTGATAGCAGTCGACGCAGTCGCCAGCGTGCTCACCGATGGCGCGCAGCTCGATCGCCTTCTTGACCGAGGTGCGCTTCTCGCCGCGGTCGTAGCGGTAGGTGACGTTGAGCGCCCATTCGTCGGTGAGCGCCGCCTGGATCCGCGGCCAGGGGCACATATAGACGCAGACCTGCTCGCGCATGAATCCGGCGAGCACATAGGTCATCGCGGTGAGAATGCCGATCCAGGCATAGGCGATCATCGGCGCCTCGAAGGTGACGAGCTGCTTCACCAGCGTCGGCGCGTCGTTGAAATAGAGCACCCAGGCGCCGCCCGTCCACCAGGCGATCAGGAGCCAGATCGAATGCTTGAGCACGATCTCCGAGATGCGCTCGAGCCTCGTCGGATCGGACGATTTGTCCTTCTTCATCCGCTCGCGCCGGTCGCCTTCGATCAGGCGCTCGACGGCGTAGAACAGGTCGGTCCAGACCGTCTGGGGACAGAGATAGCCGCACCAGATGCGGCCGCCGACCGAGTTCATCAGGAACAGCGCCACCGCGGCGACGATCAACAGGCCCGTGAAGTAGTAGACCTCCTGCGGCCACAGCTCGATGAAAAAGAAGTAGAAGCGGCTGTTGGGCAGATCGATCAGCACCGCCTGGCTCGGAGCGCCGAGACCGCGGTTCCAGCGCACGAAGGGCAGGAAGTAGTAGATGCCGAGGCAGAACGCCATCAGGCCCCATTTGATCCGGCGGAAGGTGCCGGAGACGCTCTGGGGATAGACCTTCTTCCGGGCTGCGTAGAGCGGCCCGTAATCGTCGTCCGATGTGAGGTCGTTCGGGTTCACGGTCTTGTTCATCGTCAAAAGCTTCTCGCAAAGGTGCGATTAAACCTAGACCCGACGCCGCGGCGTCAGTTGATCCAGCGCAAACGGGGGCGTTTTGTTCGCCCGTCTTCCGTCAATGGGCTATTTTCCACCGCCCAGCGAGTGGACGTAGACCGCCATGGCCTTGATGGTGGCCGGATCGAGCCGCCCCTCCCAGGCCGGCATAACGCCGGCGCGGCCTAGGCTGATGGTCTCGATCAGGCTCGCCTCGTCCGAGCCATAGAGCCAGATCTTGTCGGTGAGGTTCGGCGCGCCCATCTCGGGGTTGCCCTTACCGCCATCGCCATGGCAGGCGACGCAATTCTCGGCGAAGATCTTTTCGCCCTTCGCCGCGTCGTAGCCCTTGCGGGTTGGCAAGCCCGATAGCGACCGCACGTAATTGGCGACCGTGACGATCTCGTCCGGCTTCAGCACGCCGTCCTTGCCGAAGGCGAGCATCTGGCCCTCATGCGCCTTGACGTGACCGGAACGCGCGCCGAACTGGATGGTCTGCATGATCTGGTCGAGCGTGCCGCCCCACAGCCAGTCATCGTCGTTCAGGTTCGGATAGCCTTTCGCGCCGGCGCCGCCGCTGCCGTGACACGGCGCGCAATTGTCGCCGAACACCGTCTTGCCCTTGGCGCGGGCGAGCGCCAGCAAGGCCGGATCCTTTTCGATGTCGGCGAGCGAGGCCGCGCCCAGCGCCATCATCTTGTCGCCGCGGATCTTCTCGAGGTTTGCGAGCTCGACTGCGACGTCGGCGCGGGACGAGTATCCGAACATGCCCGTGGTGTTGCTGGAGATCAGCGGCCAGGCCGGATAGACGAGCCAGTAGCCGATCGCCCAGACGATGGTGAGGTAGAAGGTGATTACCCACCAGCGCGGCAGCGGCGTGTTGAGTTCCTTGATGCCGTCCCACTCGTGCCCGGTCGTGGACGTGCCGGTGACGGAATCGATGTCGCTATGATGATCGGTCATGATCTCTCACTCCTCCCGCAACGGCAGGTGTGCCGCTTCGTCGAAAGCGGCCTTGTTGCGAGGCCAAAATGCGTAGGCGATGATCGCGAGAAAGATCGCGATGAAGACCGGCGTCCAGATCGTGGTCACGAGACCGGACGCAAGATTGTCGAGTGTCAGGATGGCTTTCATCGTTGATGCCTTCTCAGCGAAGATTGGCTTTATCGTTGTAGATCTTGAAGTCGACCAGCGTGCCGAGCATCTGCAAATATGCGATCAGCGCGTCCATTTCGGTCGGCGTGCCGGTCTTGCCGTCGAAATTGCGCACGACGGCCTTGACGTAGCGCTTGCTGAAGGCATCGCTGCCGGAATTATCCGGATCGGCCTGGGCCTTCACATCGGCGCTGGCGCTCGCGATCTGATCGTCGCTGTAGGGCACCCCGACGGTTCTCAGCGTGCGCATGTGGTCGGCGATCGTGTCGGGATCGACCTCGGTCTGACTGAGGAACGGATAGCCCGGCATCACCGACTGCGGCACGATGGCGCGCGGGTTGGTCAGATGGTTGACGTGCCAGTCGTCGGAATATTTGGCGCCGACGCGGGCAAGATCGGGACCGGTGCGCTTCGAGCCCCACTGGAACGGGTGGTCGAACATGCTCTCGGCGGCGAGCGAGAAGTGGCCGTAGCGCTCGACCTCGTCGCGCAGGGGGCGGATCATCTGCGAGTGGCAGAGATAACAGCCTTCGCGGACGTAGACGTTGCGGCCTGCGAGCTCCAGTGGCGTATAGGGCCGCACCCCGTCGACCGCCTCGATCGTGCTCTTGAGGTAGAACAGCGGCGTGATCTCGACGAGACCGCCGATCGCGATCACCAGCAGGATGCCGACGATCAGGATGATCGAGTTCTTCTCGAAGACTTGATGGCGTGTCCAGAACGACATGGAAAACTCCTCATTCCGCCGGCTGAAGAGCGACGGGCCTCTGGACTTCCGCTTCGCCGACGCGAACCGTCATCCAGAGATTATAGGCCATGATCAGCGCGCCGATCAGGAACAGGGCGCCGCCGGCGGCGCGGATGATGTAGAAGGGATGCATCGCCTCGACGGTCTCGATGAAGGAATATTCAAGGAAGCCGAGCGAGGTGTAGGCGCGCCACATCAGGCCCTGGAGGATGCCGGACACCCACATCGCCGAGATGTAGAGAACGATGCCGAGGGTTGCGATCCAGAAGTGCCAGTTGACGAGCTTCAGGCTGTAGAGTCCCTTGCGATTCCAGACCCACGGCACCAGGCAGTAGAGCGCGCCGAAGGAGACGAAGCCGACCCAGCCGAGCGCGCCGGAATGCACGTGACCGATGGTCCAGTCGGTGTAATGGCTGAGCGAGTTGACGACCTTGATCGACATCATCGGGCCTTCGAACGTCGACATGCCGTAGAAGGCGACGGAGACGACGAGTATGCGCAGCACGGGGTCGGTGCGCAGCTTGTCCCAGGCGCCCGACAGCGTCATCAGGCCGTTGATCATGCCGCCCCAGGAGGGCATCCACAGCATGATCGAGAAGGTCATGCCGAGCGTCTGCGTCCAATCCGGCAGCGCCGTGTAGTGCAGGTGATGCGGACCGGCCCAGATATAGAGGAAGATCAGGGCCCAGAAGTGGATGATCGAGAGACGGTAGGAATAGATCGGCCGCTCGGCGCGCTTCGGGATGAAGTAGTACATGATGGCGAGGAAACCGGCGGTCAGGAAGAAGCCGACCGCGTTATGGCCGTACCACCACTGGAACATGGCGTCCTGGATGCCGCCCCAGGCGACATAGGATTTTGAGCCGAACACCGAGACCGGGAGGGCCGGATTGTTGCCGAGATGCAGGACCGCGATCGTCACGATGAAGGCGAGATAGAACCAGTTCGCGACGAAGATGTGCGGTTCCTTGCGCTTGATGATGGTGGCAAGGAAGACCAGCAGATAGGTGACCCAGACGATGGTCAGCCAGAGATCGGCGTACCATTCCGGCTCCGCATATTCCTTGGACTGGGTGACGCCGAGCAGATAGCCGGTGCCTGCGATCAGGATGAAGAAGTTGTATCCGACGACCACGAACCAGGGCGCGAGATCGCCGGCAAGGCGTACGCGGCAGCTCTTCTGGACGACGTAGAAGGACGTGGCGATCAGCACGTTGCCGCCAAAGGCGAAGATCACCGCCGAGGTGTGCAGAGGACGCAGACGGCCGAAGCTGGTCCAGGGCAGATCGAAGTTCAGCGCCGGCCAGGCCAGTTGCGAGGCGATGATCAGGCCGACGAGGAAGCCCGCGATGCCCCAGAACATCGCCATGAAGGAGGAAAACTTGATCGGGCCCATGTTGTAGTTGGGGCGGCCGTTGATCTCCGCCGGCGGCAGCGCCGCCGCGCGATCGAAGTACCGGTTGATGATGCAGAACACCGCGGCCAGGCTCGCGGCCGCGCTGAGCGCAGCGTGGAAGGCGAAGGGCGCGTCGAGCGCCTTGGCCGAGGCGATTAAGCAGAAGAAGGCGGTGACTGCGAACACGACAGCCAGGCCGCTTTCACCTGACGTCATGGATTTGGAGAGGGCGGGCTGGCTCATGCGGATTCTCTCTGAAAGAACACGCCGCCAGAAACCACATCCGCCCTCGCGGGGAATTGATTGAAATCAAGCTAGCTGGATTTCCGTTGATGTGAGACCGATGCGGATCAGGGAGTAGTATCAATTGCTTGCGCACGGCACGGCGCACACCGCGAAGCATTGCCTCCGGAAAATCACGGAGCTTGAAATCGCGGGATCAGTCCCGCGCGGTGGCCTTGAGCGCCGCGATGACGTCCTCGCGGGCGATGATGCCGACCAGCTTCTGTGCGCCGTCGAGCACGATGATGCTCCTGATGCGATGCTCGACCATGATCTGGAGCACGCGCGTCAGCCTCGTGTCGGGGCTGACATAGATGAACTCGGGCGTCATGACGTCGCCGATCTTGCGGCTCATCAGGTCGGGATAGCGCGGCAGCATCTGGCTCGGCGTGAAGGCGAAACACTTCAGGATGTCGAATTTGGTGACGATGCCGACCACCTGCCCGTCATCCTCGACTGGATAGGAGTTGAAATCGTCGCGCTCGAACATCTCGCTGAGTTCGAGCAGGTCGAGATCGCACTGAGCCGTCCGTACGTTGCGTATCATGTAGCCGCCGACGGTCTGTTCAAGAGACTTGTACACGCGCGTCCTCCTCGATTGGTCTGGGTTCGCCAGCCGTCAGTGCGACAGCAACACGCAGCGGGCCGATTGCGTCATCAGATGATGCGTGGCGCCGCCGAGGATCAGCTCGCGGAAGCGCGAATGATGCGCCTGCGACGATCAAGCCGGCGCCGATGTTATAGGCGATCTTCTCTAATTGCGCGGCGGCGGTTTGGTTTCTCGCGGCTTCCGGGATGCGCGCGATCGCAGCGAGGCCGTGGCGAGCGAGCCATGCGGCAACGTCCGTGACGCGCCCCATCGCGGCCGAGCCGTCGCCAGCGTCTTCCGGAAGCTCGACGATGGTTATGTCCTTCGCGTTGCGCAGCCTCGGCAATGCATCGACAACCGCCCGCCGTGCCTCGGGCGTGTCCTTCCAGACTATGAGCACGCTACGCAGATCGAGCCAGTTGACTCCGTCGGTTACCATCAGGAGCGGCCGGCCAGCCTGCATTACCAGATCCTTCGGGCTTGCAAGCGAAAAGGCATCGGAGAAAGCGGGCTGTATCCGCCGCTGACGACGATGTCGGCGCACCGCACCTGCGCCAGGACAAACCGCCTGGGAAAATCCAGGGCGCTGCGCCATTCCGAGTGTCCGCCGCGCGCCTTCGTCGCGGCGCGGAATTGCGCCTCCAGCTCGGCAAGGCGTTCCTGACGGAAGCCTGCTCCCGATCGATCAGCCCTAGGGCCTCGGCGCCATCTGCGAAATAGAGCGGCGGAGCGAACTGCGCCGCGGCAACGCCGACAATGGTCGCCTCGAACCGCTCGGCGAGTTCGCCCGCGACCTGAAGACGTGCCTCGTTGGGCTGATCGAGCGCCAGGCTGACCACCACGGTCGCATATGTCATCGGGAGCCTCCGGGCAGTACGTTGCTGTGGATATCTAGCCGCGCCGACGCAAGGCAGGATGAGGTAGATCAATTTTCGGCGCCCAGTTGGGAGAAATCCGCCGATCAGACATCCGAACTTGCCTCCGGTCCGGCCTTGGGCGAAATTGCCGCCACGGAACCCCGCCGCGGGAGAATGGGAGCAGTAGCTTGTCGCTGAGCCGCGTAACGCATCCGCCAGAGGACGCTCGCGGCGAGCATTTCGGCGTCCGGATCGAAGGCTTTGGCGTCGGCACCTGGGATCTCGATCTCAGGACGCGCGAGCTGGAGTGGTCGGAAACCGCGAGAATGCTGCTCGGCATCGAACGGAATCAACCGGCGAGCTATGAACTCCTTCTCTCGCGCCTCGGTCCCGCGGACCGCGCGCGCCTGGAGAGCGCGATCGAGCATGTCGTCGACCACGGCGGCGGCTTCGACGTATCCTTCAGAGTTGCCAATGCCTCAGGCCTGGGGCGCTGGATTCGCGCCCGGGCAGGTCTCATCCGGGACGACGCCGGTGCCGCCCGCCATCTCAGCGGCATCTTTCTCGACGTCAACGAGGAGAAACAGGTTGAGGAGGCACTGCGCACCCGCGAGACTCACCTCCAGTCGATCCTCCAGACCATTCCCGATGCAATGATCGTCATCGACGGCCACGGCATCATCCAGCTCTTCAGCACGGCGGCCGAGCGCCTGTTCGGCTGGCCCGAGCAGGAGGCCATCGGCCAGAACGTCAGCATCCTGATGCCTGAGCCCGACTGCACCCGCCACGACGGCTACATCGCGCGCTACCGCACCACCGGAGATCCGCATATCATCGGCATCGGGCGTATCGTGACAGGCAAGCGCCGCGACGGAACCACCTTTCCGATGCATTTGGCGATCGGCGAGATGCAGTCGGGCGCCGAGCCTTATTTCACCGGATTCATCCGCGACCTCACCGAGCATCAACAGACCCAGGCGCGGCTCCAGGAATTGCAGTCCGAGCTCGTCCATGTCTCGCGGCTGACCGCGATGGGCGAGATGGCCTCTGCGCTCGCCCACGAGCTCAACCAGCCGCTGGCGGCGATCAGCAATTATATGAAGGGCTCGCGACGGCTGCTCGCCGGCAGCAGCGACCCGAACACACGGAAGATCGAAAGCGCGCTGGACCGCGCCGCCGAACAGGCGTTGCGCGCCGGCCAGATCATCCGGCGCTTACGCGACTTCGTGTCTCGCGGCGAGTCCGAGAAGCGGGTCGAGAGCCTGTCCAAGCTGATCGAGGAAGCCGGCGCGCTTGGGCTTGCCGGCGCCCGCGAGCAGAACGTGCAGCTCCGCTTCAAGCTCGATCCGGACGCCGATCTCGTCCTCGCCGACCGGGTGCAGATCCAGCAAGTCCTGGTCAATCTGTTTCGCAATGCGCTGGAAGCAATGGCGCAGTCGCCGCGGCGCGAGCTCGTTATTGCCAACAGCCGCATCGCCGATGATGTGATCGAAGTGGAGGTGTCCGACAGCGGGTCCGGCTTCCAGGGCGACGTCATTTCAAACCTGTTTCAGACCTTCTTCACCACGAAGGAGACCGGCATGGGCGTGGGACTGTCCATCAGCCGCTCCATCATCGAGGCTCACGGCGGCCGCATGTGGGCCGAGAGCAACGCATCGGGTGGCGCAACATTCCGCTTCACGCTCCCGGCAGCCGACGAGAACTGATTCATGACAACCAAGGGACATGTCTACGTCATCGACGACGACGAGGCGATGCGGGACTCGCTGAACTTCCTGCTGGATTCCTGCGGCTTCGGCGTCACCCTATTCGACAATGCGCAAGGCTTCCTCGGCGCCCTGCCCGGCCTCGCCTTCGGCTGCGTAGTCTCGGACATCCGCATGCCGGGCGTTGACGGAATCGAGCTTCTCAAGTGCATGAAGGCGCAGCACAGTCCGTTCCCGATCGTGATCATGACCGGTCACGGCGACGTGCCGCTCGCAGTCGAAGCGATGAAGCTTGGTGCGGTCGACTTCCTGGAAAAGCCGTTCGAGGACGACCGCCTCGTCACCATGATCGAGGCCGCGATCCGCCGGGCCGAACCGGTCGCCAAGAACGAGGCTATCGCGCAGGATATGGCCGCCCGTGTGGCCTCGTTGAGCCCGCGCGAGCACCAGATCATGGAGGGGCTGATCGCAGGTCTCTCCAATAAGCTGATCGCCCGCGAATACGACATCAGCCCGCGCACGATCGAGGTCTACCGGGCCAATGTGATGACCAAGATGCAGGCCAACAGCCTCTCGGAACTGGTCCGGCTGGCGATGCGCGCCGGCATGCTGAAGGATTGAGGCAGGTCAAGGCACTTGTGCGGGCCTGTGATAGCCACGCAGGCATGATCGAGATCGGCTCGCCCCATCAGCGGCCCCCAGGCGCATCGGCAAAGCCCACCGTCTACGTGGTCGACGACGATGCCGCGGTGCTGGGATCCCTGCGCTTCCTGCTGGAAACCGAGGGCTTTGCCGTGCAGACCTTCAGGAGCGCTCCGGCGCTGCTCAATGCGACGACCCCGCCCGGCGCGGACTGCTACGTGATCGACTACAAGATGCCTGACATCAATGGCATCGAGTTGGCCTGGCGGCTGCGCCAATCCGACGCCGACAGGCCCGTGATCCTGATCACCGGCTATCCCGACGGAAATATCTCGGTAAAGGCAGCGGCGGCAGGGATCAAGGACGTGATTTTGAAGCCGCTCCTCGATGAAAACCTGGCGAAATGCATCCGCCACGCCATCCAGGACAGGCGCGGCCACTGACCTACGGGATTCTCCGTAGGTAAACCTCCTTAAGATATCGCTCGAAATTTCCGGATCGCGCGATCCCGCGTACCAATGCACCATCACAACGGAGATGGCGCAGATGCTGACCCAGACGCTCAAGACCCAGGCGATTAAGACCCAAATCGGCGGTAAGATCGCTCCCGCGCGTTCCGTGTCCGAACAGTTCGGCGCGATCGCCGGACATGCCGGCCTCGTTGCCACCGAGTTCTCCTATCGCAAGGACGAGGAGATCTATGGCGAGGACGAGCCCGCCGAATATGTCTATCAGGTCGTCTCCGGCGCGGTGCGCAGCTACAAGCTGCTCTCCGACGGCCGCCGTCAGATCGGCGCGTTCCATCTTCCCGGTGACGTGTTCGGCCTCGAACCCGGCCAGACGCATCGCCTTGCGGCCGAAGCGATTATCGCCACCAGCATACGCCTCGTGGAGCGAGCCAGCCTCGAAAGGTCCGCCAGCACCGACGTACAGGTCGCGCGCAAGCTCTGGGTCATGACGGCGGGCGAGCTGCGTCACGCCGAAGATCACATGTTGCTGCTGGGGCGCAAGACGGCGATGGAGCGTGTTGCAACCTTCCTGCTCGAAATGGATCGCCGCCTCGCCGTCGCCGGCATGATGGCACTGCCGATGTGTCGGCGCGATATCGGCGACTATCTCGGCCTCACGCTCGAGACCGTGTCGCGCGCGCTCTCGCAGCTTCACGCAAAGCGCATACTCGGCTTCTCCGGCGCCCGCCAGATCGTACTGCACAACCGCCAGCGCCTGCACAATCTCGATGCCTGATCGCTTTCACCCGGCCGCGTTTCTCCTCTCCGACTTGGCCCGCCGAACGCATTTCGGCGGGCCTTTCTTGCCGCAATCAAGCCGCGGGCTGCGTGTCCGGCCAAGAGGATCAGAGTTGCCAAAACGTGTGCCAACTGCTGCGGCGGAGTTGAAGCCCCAAACGACCAAACCGGTTCGACCTCTCCCATGAGGTTGTGGCCTAGCAGCCGGCCTGACGTTACGGTGCGCGCAGGCGAATGCGGCGCTGGATGTTGACGTCCTCTAGATCATCCTGATTTTCGCGGTACCGGCCTGCTGGCAGCTCTCGCACCAGTGACGCTGGTCTGGATCTCAGTCCGGGTCCTTCAATGCCGAATCCTGAAGACAGCTTTGTCGAGCCCGCCGCAATCTCCCCCATGAGGCCGACTGGACGAGAGATGGGACCCTCGGCTTGGACCGACTTTCCGCCGCAAGACGCTGCGGGCGTCCGATCAAGTAGCCTTGCATCTCATCGCAGCCCTCCTGGACAAGGAGCAACATTTGGACCTTCGTTTCGATCCCTTCAGCAAGCACCGGCACGCCAAGACCCTGAGCGAGCCGATAACAGCGCGAACGATGGCCAACGATCGCTCGTTCTGTCCAAGCGAGCCAACGAATGCCCGATAGATCTTGATCCAGTCGAGAGGGAAGGCCTCGATGGTAGGACAACGAGGAATACCCGGTCCCGAAGTCGTCCAGCGCGATCAGGATGCCGAGGCTCTTGAGCAATTGCATCGTCTTCTTCGCGCGCAAGACATCCTCGATCAGCACGCCTTCGGTGATCTCGGGCTCGAGGCCGGCCAGCGACAGCCCGCTTTTGCCCAGCGCCTTGCGGACTTGCGCATCGAGGTTCTCCCTGCGGATTGCGCGGCCGAAACGTTGACGGCGATCCTCAAGAGTCGGTTCCACGACGCGGCCTCACGGCAAGCCTCCATCAGCACCCGGTCGTCAATCTGGGCAACCGACCAGCCTCAGAGCGCCGCTCACGCCGCTTAAGCGCGATCAGCCTACCGCCAAAAAGGCCTTGCCGGGGCCCTCGGATCGGGCACTGTGGCCCTGCCGGCAATCGTCAAAACACCCAGAAGCCCGCAAGGCAACCCCGGTGAACTTACCGAGACAACAGGTCTCCACGAGGTCCTAACCGGTTCTGCACGATATGACCAGTGTTGAATGTCGCTCGCAACCGAGACTAACCTGGAATCTGCACCGGCAGTGCGGAATAACCGTGCCCAAAATTGGATTGAACTCGCTCCGGTTCGCTCGCCGACCACCGTTACCTCCAGAGATCGCTTCAGCATCTCCTGCCACAGGGATTTTCAGCTGCAGCTCTGCAAGATGCCTACCCACGCAACGATGAATCCCAAAGCCAAAAGAGAGATGCTGCCGTACATTTTCCCGATCGATGATGAAGCTGTTGGGGCTAGCAATAACCTCGTCGTCTCGGTTGCCAGAGATGTACCACATCACAACTTTATCGCCTCGCCTGATTTTCTTGTGCCCTATCGTGAAATCGTCCACAGCGGTCCGGCGCATATGCGCGCTAGGCGTTTGGTATCGTATAATCTCGGATACCGCCCCGGGCACTAGCGAAGCATCATCGCGGAGTTTTCGCAGTTGGGACGGATTTTGACTCATGAACAAGACGCCACCGGTAATTGAGTTGCGCGTAGTATCGTTACCTCCAGCAATCAGCAGAATGAGGTTGCCCAGGAATTCACATGGCTCCATGTTTCGGGTCGCCGGTGAATGCGCTATCATAGAGATTAGGTCAGCGCGCGGCTCGGATTTTTCCCGTTCGCTCCAAAGCCGTGTGAAATAGTCCAAGCACTCGGACAGCACCGCCTTTCGCTTTTCCCAGCTGTCGATCTGGTGGCCCATTTGTGGACTCAAGGCGGCTACGTCCGACCAGTAGGTCAGCAGCCGTCGATCTTGAAATGGAAAGTCGAACAGCGTGGCCAGCATTTGGTCGTCAACTCGATGGAGACTCTATCGACCCAGTTGAAGGTATCATTGCGCGGCAAACCGTCCAATATCTTCTGAACCCGCAAGCGGATCAAGCCTTCAAGCTTCGCCAGGTTCTCCGATGCCGCGATCGGACTGACAGTCTTACGCTGCTGAGCATGGACAGGAGGACTCATCTTAATAAAACTGGGAGTCCAATACTTCTGCGGCGGGTCCACAATTGTGACGCTTCGCTCTGACGAGGAAATTGTGTGATTTGAATCCACGCCTACGATGTCGCGGTATTTTGTTATCGACCAATATGGACCGTACGGGCTGCCTTCGCAATAATGGACGGGATCTTCCCTTCGCAGCCGCTCGAAACAAGTCCAAACGGTATCACCTTAAAAACGCTTGGGCTCGCTTACATCAAGGTGGCTCAGCGAGATGTCAGCCTCCTCGCAAGCGTTCTCTGCCGATAAGGCTGTCATGATTGTCTCGCGGACATTGGCGTGAAATTTTGAAAGATCGGCTCATGCGCTATTTTGCACTCGCATGGAAGCTCGGTCGAAACACAACGAGCTGGGCCGTACAGTAACAATGTGTGACGCATGTCCATGGCTCGGCTTCGCGAGAGCTCTCTGAAATTATCTTACGGCCGAAGTTACTTGGGAACTTGGTTCGGCCCCCGTCGATAAAGAATAGTGGAAAGGCGAGCGAAGCTCCCCTATCAAGATTGGGGAGGCGCGCGAACTCGCTTTTGTGGTAGTCAACATCAGGACGCAAGCACTCGCCGCCATGGCACCCAGCGGCACGCCCGGTTGCCACTCGACTACTTATATTGCGCGAGCAGGTGGGACCCTAATCACGGTAGGGACTAACAAGAGAGCGCGGTGTGCCAAGGACACTCGTTTTTCCTTACTCGCGATGCGGGCTTTCGTAGAATGAATGAACAGGAGACCAAACCGGCGATCGTGCGCGAGCCGGACGAAGAGTAAACTAACCTGACGTCACAACTGGCACTAAAGTATCGTCCATGCGCTGGAATAGAAGAGAATTGGCACAGCTGGAAAAGCTCTGGGCCGCGGGACAGAGTGCCGCGCAGATCGCGCGTCATCTCGAGTGCAGTCGCAACGCAGTTTGCGGCAGGCTAGCTCGGTTGGGCCTCACTCGAGGTCACAAGCCACCAACAGCAAAACCCAAGATTAGACCCGCCCCGAAGCGAGGGCCGACGGCGATGGCGGCTGGTCGCGATTGCGTCGGAAAGAAGCTGTCGCAAAAGGCGCTAGATAGCCAGCCTCAGGAAATGAGCAAGCGGCAGCTTTACGCGATGCTAGCTGAGGCAGTCAGGAATCCCGCGTAGAACTATCAGGCGCACCGCGATCTCCCGGGCTATGCGCCGTACTTGGTCCATTCGGACGATTTGCTTGTTGGTTTACGCGCTTTGTGGCTATGGGACGAACAGTGGCGTCGAGTAGAATGTTCGCGGCGGAGGCTCGATCGTAGGTCGATTCATCCAATCTCAAGAGGCTGGATGCACTGAATTTGAAGAATGCGTTCTGGTTCTTGAGCCTCAGTTTCGGCTATGCGTCTTCGGGGAAGCGCCGACGTCCTGGTTTGCGCCGGTGTTTGGAAGTTTCTGCACACGCCGTGCCCGACGATGTACACGAGCTCGGGTGAAGCCGCTTGACCGTGAGCCTGTCCGGATGGAACCTCCGACAGGTACCGCCCCGGCGTCGGTGACAAGCTCAGCCTTGGAGCAACTTCACGGACCGCCGAGCTCTCGATATATTGTCTGACGTCGGTCAAAAAAAATAAACCCCTGCAGTGCCCAGACACACGAAGGCGACCACCACCCACCATAGATGCCTTGACGATCTGTGCAAAACCGGTGGCAAGTCTGAAACGGCTGTTCAATTGCATCGATCACGTCTCGCTCGCCTACCCGGTCATTACTTTTTCCATACCACCTCGAGAACACACTCACGCCAACAGCCGTGGCGCCGCGCGACACCGACGATCCGCGCATTGGTGAAGTTCGACTACGTACCGGGATGTCCCCGAGCCGGCGCAGGATCCCTGGGTGGATGGGGAATACGCCAGGCAGAAGTCAACTACCAAACCTGGTCAGTTGATGAAGATTGCGAGGCGATGTATCAATTTTGTTCGATGAACCTCGCAAGAGTCAGGTCGTGGAGCAGTTCGAGCTCTAGCAGCGTCAACGGCCCCGGTGGATGTCTCGTTGGCGAACGTCGGAGATTAGCGAAGCGGAGTTGAATCTGGGGCTCCGCCGTGGCCGTGTTGATTCGAGTATCTCGCCTGCAGCAGTTGTTCTCTGTCTTCGAGAGGAACGGCTTGCTATCCCACACCGCGTTTCGTCAGCAGATCGGCCGTCACGCAAGCTTCCAATTGTCTAGCGACATTCCGGATTACTATCGGCAAAACGGAATGCAAAAGACTTCGCTTGCGACCACAAACTTCGTAAACATAGGATAACAATCGTTGCAGACCTCGGTCCTGGAAAAGTATTGCGATGCTCGCCTTCCTTGGTACACCATCTATCCAACTGTAGCCCAGTTCTCCACGGTGGTCGGCGCCGAAGCCTCTGAGAAATGGCTGCAGCGCCTGCCGGTTAATGAGTCCGTGTCGCTCTATTTCCACGTTCCGTTCTGTCGATCGATTTGCTGGTATTGCGGCTTCGCTCGAAGCATCACTCGCCGGGATTCACCCATCCTAGAATATTTGGCGGTTCTTCGTAAGGAGATCGAGTTGGTCGCGGCGCAGGTGCCGCAACGGCTGCCTGTGAGCGACGTGCACTTCGGCGGTGGAACGCCGACCCTCATCGAGCCCGCGCAGTTCGGGGTACTGATGGAACTTCTGCGCCGCCGCTTTGCGGTTTCGAAAACGGCCGCCATCGCTGTTGAGATCGACCCGCGCACGTTCACGCTCGCCACATCCGAAGCGTTAGCGGCTGCCGGCGTGAACCGCGCGAGCCTGGGCGTCCAGAGCTTCGATCCAATTGTTCAAAAGGCCATTAACCGCGTTCAGAGTGAGGCACAAACAGAGCGCGCTGTCGAAATGCTGCGGCAGCATGGAGTAATCCGCATCAACTTCGACCTCATCTACGGTCTGCCAAATCAGACGGTGCAGTCCTGCGTTCAGACCGCGACTACGGCGGTGGCCATGCGACCAGACCGGCTTGCGGTATTCGGCTACGCGCACGTTCCTTCCTTTAAGAAGAATCAGCGCCTGATCGACGAGGCAACGCTGCCAGACAGCCCTGCCCGTGCAGAACAGGCCGCGGCGATGGCCAATACACTGCTTGCTGCGGGCTACCGCCAAATCGGACTCGACCATTTCGCCTTGCCGGACGATGAGCTCGCGCTGACTCAGAAAGCCGGTCGCCTGCGGCGGAACTCACTGGGTTACTCGGCCGACACCTGCCATAAAGTCATCGGCTTCGGCCCGTCGGCGATCGGCCGCCTTGGCGACGGTTACGTCCAGAACGAAGTTGCAGCGGGTTCTTACAGCGGCCAAATCAAAGCCGGCCGTCTGGCGACGGCAAAGGGTTACTCTCTCAGCCTCGAAGACCACGTCCGGGCCGCAATCATCGAGCGGCTGATGTGCGATTTCGAGGTCGACGTGCCGGCAATTTGCATTACTCATGGATTTGACCCGGTCCCGTTCCTCGGTTCACCCCGCTTGGCAATGCTCGTCGAGGATGGGATCGTGGAGGTGGAAAAGGGATTCATCCGCGTGAGGCAGGAGCATCGTTTTTTAGCTCGCGCTGTGGCGGCCGCATTCGATGCTTATCTTGGCGCGCCGCTCTGTTAAGACCAGCCAACGAGCGCTAATCGTATGAACGCATTACGTTCCGTCACGCGCCCAGAAGCCCGGGTAACGAATTTCGCTCACCTGGTGCACTCACGTACAGCGCCAAATTCATAAAGGACTCCGTGTGCAGCTGCGCGACGAGAGCCGACCCGGCCCTAGCCGCGAAGAGCAGCTAGGCGAGTTGGCTGCCGGGAATTGGACGTTCCCGACTGCAACGCTGTCCGCTCAAACGGCGCGACCGACAAAGTTCATCACATCACCACCATTGCCCGTGTGGCCGCGGACCTCGACCGGGACGACGACTGGCTGCGGGACGTCGCCAACAAAATGGCGATCGAGGACGGCTTCATCTGGGTCTACCGCGTCGGAGAAGATGAGATCTAGGCGTTCAGCGACTTCGGTATCGAAAACCTGATCGAGTTCGTCCGGATGTACGAAGATATCTCGACCTGGCTCAAGCGCTGGCAGCCCGGGATACCGCAATCAGCCTGCGGTCTACGCTGGATACGAACTCCCAGCAAAGAGGAGCGCTTCGTGGATGCACGACGGATCGTATTGATGTGCATGCTCGCCGCTCGACCGGGATCGCTACGGACCGCCGCGTGCAATCCAGAGCAGCAACTGGTCGACGCGATGAGCTAGACCAAAGAGCACAAAAGGACCAGCGCCGGCGCGACACGCGCGCAACCGGGATCGAAGCGACCTTCCCGACTTGCCCCCTCGATGCTGCCATACCGGAGTTCATCCCTGACGCCGGGACGGTCCGCGCCGAGCGGCACGATACCTACGATTCGCACAGCGACGGCCGACGTCCCGCGCCCGGTCAACTACCAGACCTAGCAATTGATGGAGATGACGGACACATGCCAGTCAGTGCCGGTGAAACTCGCTCGGGCCACATCAAGGAAGAAGTCGCGATGCGATATAGTTCCGGCAAATCCAATGGAGCTGATGGATGTTCTGTCTGGTCCCGCAGCTATCAAAACGCCTCCAATCGCGCTCTCCATCTTCCCATGAGAGCCAATCAAGGCCTTGTGCCGGCCTCAGCGAGCTTACGGGCGTCAAAAGATGTTAGCCCCTTCTGCTCGCCTGTGCTTCATCCCATGGACCGAGCTGCGGGCGGCGTTTCTCGGGTCCGGCGTGTTGTTATGCGAGCTCAACTACTGGGCGGCTCTCTGTTGAAGAACATTGCTTTTCGTCGTGGCAGCGGATTTGTCGTGAGAATCCCTCGGCTCCGTGCGCCGGCCGCCAATCCTAGCGAACGCTCACATCGAGCAGGCCACTCTCCGTGTCGACATGGTGCAGCAGATGCTTGCATTCGATTAGCGATCGAGCGGCTGGGTTGTGTCGCGCTGGGTACCACCACGTTGGTCAAGCTGCGCCAGCAGGGTGATAGCGCGGAAGGCTGAGCGGGTCTCGTTGGCATAGAGATGCCGCCTGGCCTCAAGCGTCACCTAGACCGCCGAGCACAAGGATCGCGAACCGCTCTAGGCCGTCAGGTGGAAGTGCACTTTATTCAAATCGACGGACGTGGAAATCACTATGCATCGTTGCGGTATAGCGCCAGTATCCATGCGGGCATACTCGGCTGGCGTAGTTGCTTTCATCTCTCGACCAAGTGCGAAGCCAAGAGGGCGTATTCTCCTTTCCCTGATAGCCAGTCTTGCCGGCAGTTCGGCGGCGGCAGAAGGTGGTGATAACTCTGGCCCTAGAAGTCACAGCCCCGATGAGCTCGCTGAGGCAAGAAGCCAAACAATCGCGAATCCGGCAGTAACCTTCCGAAGCGCCCGGCCCAAAGCAGCGGCGCGCCTTTCTGGGAACTCGCTGCCAAAAGCAGCTATGTCTAGTACAACGCCCGACAGTGAGGTGGACACCGCCAAGAGCAGAAGTCAAAAGCAGATTGACCGATTCGCAAAATTCGAGAAGCTCCGCGAAAAAGGTGCGGCGTTCACTGGGCCTGGTCCTGCGGACACGATAGGTCAGGATACAGCTTCTGTCAGATCCGAGCTTTCGGATTTCGGGATTGGATTCGCTGGCTGGACCCTAAACACGTTTGTCAACAATCAAGTCGGTAATGCCACCAGAAGCACCATCGCCAATCAACAATATGTCGGCCAGAATCCGACATTTAGTACGGTCAACTCTATGATCGTGACCTATGACCTCGCTCGGTTTGGAATTCCAGACGGTCAGATCGTCGTGGGATCCGAGCATCAATATTGGACATGGAAGAGCGCCGGGCCAGACCGACTGGGAATCAGTGCAGTTTCCTACTATCAAACGTTGTTCGAAAGGAAGATCGAACTCAAAGTGGGTTACCTCAGGAACCAACATGAGTTTGCGGGTGCCGGAGAAAAAGTTTTTGGACCGTCGTCGAAGATGCTGTTCCAAGCAGGCATGAGCAACAATTGGGCGCCAACGCCGGCTCTTAATCTGAAGTACAATTTTGACGATCGCTTATATAACAAGCTCTCAATCCAGCGCTCGCTTAGTCCAGCCGGTCAATATACGCATGTAAGCGAAAATCCCACTGGCTTGAACTGGAGCACGCGCGACGCGGGCATTCTTTTGCTTGATGAAGTTTGCTATAAGAACAAGCCTACTCCCGGCGTACCCGAGACTTGGCTGCGGGCTGGCGTGGGCTTTAACAACAGCAGCTACACGGACCTACAGCATCCGACGCAACCGACGGCCAAGGCGAACAGCGTCTACTATGTAGCTGCGGATAGGCAATTCTGGCAGTCTGCCGTCCATGGCTCGGCATCTCGCGGAATCTATGGCGGGTTCTCTGTGATGTACGCTCCGCCTGACCTAAATAGGGCTAGTCAGTACTACGAGCTTCGCCTGTATGCGAAGGGCCTGTTTGACAGCCGGCCCACTGATCAGATGAGTCTTGTTGTCAACAACACCATCTGGAGCCATTTCGCGGTGGACGCTGCATTGGCGAAAGAGCAGCTGGCGCACCGGGACAGCACAGCAATTTCGGGACTGTATACGGCGCATCTGGCGCCCGGGATATATACAACCGTAGGACTGACGTACATCAATCACCCGACAAGCATTACCTACACGCCGCAAACAGGACACGCCCTGAATATCTTGGTATCTACGTCGGTATTCTTCTAGGCTCTGAGGACTGCGCGGAGCGGCATGTAGTCGATGTCCCACTCGCCCTTTTCAACGGTATGGGCCACCCATCACGGCGATTTTGGTATCCGCTTTGCTCCTGACGCGAAGCCGGGTACCGCGTAAATTGAGCCTTGATATCCAACGTAGCATGCTGTTGGGAATGGTAGGTTAGAGCCTTTGCTGCTTCGGTCTACGAGCGATAGGCCGACGTCGTACTTGCGCAAGAGCTATACCCTCCGGCCGCGGAATGATCTCCCAGGCTCATTTGTTCAATCGAGTGCTGAGCTTGCGGCAGCGACATTGCTTTCGGATGATTGCTGGTGCAGCTCGTCAGAATCGCGCCCGAGCTCGTACTCTGCCATGACAGGCCGAAATCGTGCCCTCGGAGCTTAGTTCACGCCGAAGAGGTGTGGTAAGCGGAACCGCGACACAGATGCCAAAGCTACCCAACTACGGCAATCGCTATATCTGTCCGACGGTCGTGGCGCTGGCCGAAAGGCAATGCGCGAGCTCGGCGGACACGTGCCCCCCTTCGGCGGCAAATCGACCGGACGCGGCCGGATGACTTGCGCCACTCGAATGCTGACTCATTTTCGTCGGTCGAGACGAGCTTTAGCATCTTACTCCAGCAAGGAGGTCGCCTCCCGAGTCTGCGGCGCGTTAGCCCTCCCATCCAATTGTGCGTGGCGTTCTGCTGGGTTCACTTCTCTTCTCAAACATCTATTCGCGCGAACATGCGATAAGAGCAGTGCATGATCGGTGAATTTTGCCGAGCCTTGCTAGGCAACCTTCGTGGACGGGTGCTTCGTCGTCTTGAGGCGCGTTACACTGCTTCGACCTTCGACGCTGACGGGCGCGTCACCATCGATTGTGGCACGATGAACGACGCGATGCTGGTCACCGTAATCGTTGACCGCATAATGCTGCGTTGCGCGGTTATCCCAGATCGCGACATCGCCTTCTTTCCAGCTCCAACGTACGGTGTTTTCGGGTGCCGTGATATGAGACTGGAATAGATCAAACAGCTTCTGACCGTCGCGTTTTGGGATACCAATAAACCTTTGCACCAGATCGCCGAGCACCAGGGCGCGCTCGCTGGTCTCGGGATGTACACGGACCACCGGGTGCTCCGTCTCATAGATCGTTTTGGTAAAGACCTCATCAAAATGCTTCTGGTCGATTTCGCGAACACGGCAGGTCCCAGCGTAGTCGAAGGCGTTGCTGTGAACGGTCCAGAGTTCGTCGGCAAGCCGTTGGAGCGGCCGCGGCAGATCCAGATAGGCGGCCACAGCGTTCGACCAAATCGTATCGCCACCGGACGATGGGACCACAATGGCTCGCAGCACCGCAAGTCTAGGATACGCCGCGAGAAAGGTTCCATCGGCGTGCCATACATCGGCCCGGCTACCTCCGCGCGCGGAATCAAGCTCGATGATCGAGGCCGTTCCATTGACCGTACCGAGTGTCGGATGCGGCACCAGCCTTCCCAAACAAGCAGCAAATCGCTCCTGCTCCGCGTCATCAAGATGCCCCTGATCGCGGAAGAAGATCACCTTGTGTTCGAGCAGCAAGCTGGTGATCTCAGCGATGGTTTGGCTCGGTAAATCACCCGAGAGCTTAATATTTCCGATTTCAACACCGATGCGCGCTGCGCGCTTGACGACGTCGGTCAGTGGAATGACCCTCTCGGTCGAAGCCGTTTGTTTCATTGCGAATATTTCCAAGCTTTGCGGATTCTTCAAGCGGACTAGGGCGCGTGTGACTAGGTTTCGTAGGCGAGCCTCGCGCTACGGGTACTCTCGAGCAAGCACCATGCCAGTTGGAAAACGGAGCTGTGAACGTCCCTCAGGTACGGGACCGGGTTTGAGTCGAACAGTTTGCCAGGAACTCGATGCCACCCCCCACCCTCTTTCCAACCCACCCGGGCCGGCGGCGAAAGGTATAGGGCGCATAGTCGATAGAAAATGTACCGCTCGGCACTCGAAGAGAAAGGCCATACGGTCCTCGTGCAACGTCGGGCAGCCAGCCTTGCGCGCTGTTCTCGTCCAGTATGCGCACTCCGCTTAACAGTTTGCGGCAATCGGCCAGTCTCGAGCCGCCTCTGCGAACGGACCATCACCGGCTCTCAAGGTGTCCGGGACCTGCCTTGGCCGTGATCACTGCCGAAACAGCATCGGCTGGAAATGGAAGAGGAATAGATGACCCTGGAAGAGCTCCAAACGATTGAACTACGGCTTCATCCAGGCGAAAGCCATTGATCCGCGGCACTGGGCTCGCGATGTTCTCGATGCACCGACGTCCGAGCACGGTAAGGCAGATGTTCTGCACGGTCCGGCTGGATTTGCCCAACAAGCCAAAGATATGTCCACTACCAGTCTTTACAGGTGTTTCAATGTTGTCAAAGTAGTTGCCCTCGATCAGCACTTGCACAGATGGTCCAGCATCCACTGCATGGAAGAATCCGCCGCTCTGTTGCGCATTCGTGTTGTGGAAGTAATTGTTGAGGAGATGAATAATAGCCTGGGCACCGTCAATGTGCGGCGCCCGCCCTGAGATCTCATGGAAATAGTTATTTGCGATGGTGATCGTCTGCGGGACACCAAGAAAAAGGAGATTCCAATAGTGCTCCCCGTTACAATAGGAGGAATAGGTATCGCTGCCATCGAAGTCGTTCCAGGAAATCGTAATATTCGTCGTAGGGCCAAGGCCGCCGGCAATCATCTGCCGCCCGATATTATGAAACCGGTTGTGATCGATCCAAACCAGGTCGGCTCGTGCAATTGCAATAGCATCGCCGGCAAATATCATGCCTTGATTGATATCACTGATGGTCAGGTTGCGAATAACGACGTTGCTGACCCCATTTAGGCGCAGCCCCTTCCCTTTGATTGTCGCGCTCGGGCCAACGCCGATCACCGTCTTGTTTGAGCCAATCTCCAGCGGGTGCTTGCCGGCCCTGTCGAAGCCGACCAATGTCTTCTCCTTGCCGTCGCAATGCGCATCGTTGCCATCTATAAGGAGAAGGGACTCACTTTTATACGGTGCCGAACAAGCACGGCCGTGTTGGCAACCCTGCCCCTCGCCTTGCCCTTCCGTACCGGTAAAGTCTATGGTTCCGGCTACCTGAATCTCGCGCGGACTATTGTCATTGCAGCGCCCGAAGCTGTACGAACGACACAACTCATACTTCAGAGCTTTGGTTGATCTGACCTGAACTACCTCGCCTCCAAGGCCGCCCGTCGCTGCAGAGCCAAAGCCATTGAGGGCTTCCGATCGCACATAGTTCGATCCGAGCACGGAAGAGACGCCGACGACGACAGCAAGTCCACCGAGCACGCGCAACGACCGTTTGATGTGCTTCATCGTGTCCCTCATAGGCATGTGCTCTCTTTTACCCGGAAAAGCCGCACGAGGACTTGAACTCTCGAACTCAAATGCTGAACTGGAATAGGCCATCAGCATCCGGCGTTAACGCCATCAGATCGTCCTCAATAAGGCAGGATCGGAATATCGGAACCATGCTACGCAACAGGTGCAGCCGCACGCTCCGCACCAGCTGTGATGGATCTGGGTAGCCATTGAGCCAATCACGGCCGATGAGAGCAGCGGTCGACCTTCGAGAGCCCCGTCAGAGGAATACTGTGGGGTGCAACACGTCTGGCCTAGGAGTTTAGTCCCAAGTTTTGATGGTGCATTCTTATCGCACGATTCGAAGGATGCGCTATGGGACAAGTTTTACACGGCTGCGCCACGACGACGGAGGCGGTCCGTCGAGCAATACAAAATAGTCAAGAGAGCCTGAGAGTGCTCGCCAAGCGCTACGGGATCAACCAGAAGACTGTCGCGAAGTGGAGGGAGCGCGAGACCGTCGCCGATCTCCCGACAGGCCCCAAAGAAGCCAAATCGACCGTGCTTTCCATCGAGGAGGAGGCGATCATCGTCGCTTTCCGGCGGCATACGCTATTGCCGCTCGACGATTGCCTCTATGCGCTCCAGCCGACCATCCCGCATCTGACGCGATCATCCCTGCATCGCTGTCTCCAGCGCCACGGGATCAGCCGATTGCCGGAGGTCGGAGGCAGCAAGCCTCCGAAGAAAAAATTAGAGGCTTATCCGATCGGCTATTTCCACATCGACATTGCTGAGCTCCAGACCGCTGAAGGCAAGCTCTACCTCTATGTCGCTATCGATCGCACCAGCAAAGTCGCCTTCGTGCAACTGGTCAGGAAGACGGGAAGGACCTCGGCCTCGACCTTCCTCGAAGCTCTGATCGCGGCTGTCCCCTACAAGATCCACACGGTTCTCACCGACAATGGGATCCAGTTCACTTTCCCCCCGCGCTACGCGGACGGCCCCACGGCAAGAGAGCTGGCTCCGCAAATTCGGACAGTAGCTTGAGTGGATTTTCTGCCTGACAGCGGCGAGGATTCTTGCCGCGAATCAGGAGCGAAGATGACGAAGAAGAGCCGCCGGACGCATTCTCCGGCATTCAAGGCGAAGGTTGCTTTGGCTGCGGTCAAAGGCGACAAGACGCTGGCGGAGCTGGCGCAACTGGTTGATGTTCATCCGAACCAGATCACGATCTGGAAAAACCAGCTCCTGGAAGGCGCCGCCGGCGTGTTTGGGCATGACAAGGCATCGGCCGAGACGCCGGTCGATTTGAAGGCGTTACATGCCAAGATCAGCGAGCTGGCGTTGGAAAACGATTTTTTGTCCGGCGCGCTCACCAAGGCGGGCCTGCTGAGCGCAAAGCGATGATCGACCGCGGTCATGATCTTTCTATCGTGCGCCAGGCGAAGGTCCTGAAGCTGGCTCGCAGCACGGTCTACTATGAACCTCGGCCAGTTTCGGCCGAGGACCTTGCCTTGATGCGTCGGCTCGATGAGCTGCATCTCGATTATCCCTTCGCGGGAGCGCGTATGCTGCGATCGTTGCTGCGGCGGGAGGGCGTATACGCCGGTCGCCGCCACATCGCGACGCTGATGAAGCGCATGGGGATCGAGGCGGTCTATCGTCGCCCGAACACGAGCAAGCCGGCACCGGGTCACAAGATCTACCCGTACCTGTTGCGCGGATTGAAGATCGAGGGGCCCGACCAGGCGTGGGCAATGGAGATCACCTACATTCCGATGCGGCGTGGCTTCGTCTATCTCGCGGCGGTCGTCGATGTGTTCAGCCGACGGGTCCTGGCCCATCGCGTCTCGATCACAATGGAGGCGGCCTTCTGCGTCGAAGCGGTCCAGGAGGCGTTGGCGAAGCACGGCAGGCCCGAGATTTTCAACACGGACCAGGGCAGCCAGGTTCACCCGCCTCGAGTTCACCGATGTGCTGCTGGACGCGAAGATCGCCATCAGCATGGACGGCAAGGGCGCCTGGCGCGACAACGTGTTTGTCGAGCGGCTCTGGCGCACGGTCAAATACGAAGAAGTTTATCTCCGCGCCTACGACAGCGTGTCCGAGGCGCGAGCGTCAATTGCCAAGTATCTGGCCTTCTACAATCAGGGAGGCCCTCACTCGAGCCTTGACGGGCGCACGCCCGACGAGGCTTACTTCGGCACGCAAGCTATGGTGATGGTCGCATGACCGTCGCCGACGATTTTGTCGTCGCTCTGGTCGGGCTACGCCCTCCCGACGCAACGACAAAATCGTAAGGCCCCGCGTTCAGCATAACCCGGCAGGAATCCACTTAAATCCCGCGGGGCGCTGTCCAAACAACCGGGGTCAGCTCTGTCCGCCGCGTCACCAAGACCATCCATCCGCCGCGAGATGAAGCGCCGCGCCGCGGTCGAGCCGGTGATCGGTCACCTCAAGGCCGAACACCGCATGAGCCGCAACCACCTCAAGGGCCGCGCCCGCGACCGAATCAACCCCGTCCTTGCCGCCGCCGGCTTCAACTTCCACCTTTTGCTGCGCTGGTTCGAACGGCTTTTGCGGCCCTGATGCAGAGGCTCCGGTGCATCATCCGCCAGCCGCACTACGCTTGAACCAGCGCGTTGCGGGAAACTTCACGGACGACATCCTACGCCGCATCAGCGCTTTACGCCACGCTCGCCAACCTCTCAGCACGCCGGCGAATAAGACGGGCTAGCTCCGGCTCCGCTCTCGTTGTGAGACACCATCATGCTCTGCGAACGGGCCGATTGCAGACCTTCAATCGGGGCGAAGTTGCACTTCAACCCCTTCAACCAGCTGCGCGCGCTATTCAGTTGAAGCCGACATCAGCCCCTTAGTCGGTTTTGCAATGCCTGCCGGTCGACGACGAGGTTGAGGAGGTTCAGATCTGCCTGCCGTCTTCCCGCGAGCCGTCTGACCAGCTCCCGGGTACCATCGACCACAAAGACACCGCAATCATAGCCGTTCCTCTGCTCGCGTATGAGGGCATCTCGCAAATCGGCTCCCACCCGCGCTGCGAGCGTTTCTGCAGGTCCGGCATTGTATGGCTCTAAGGAGTCGTAGTGATAGGCAACCGGCCTGTCGCGATCGCGGCGATCTACCAGCAGAAACGACCAATGGGAGCCGCGGTCAAGGAGGTCCGTAGCGCTCGCATCACTCACCGGCAAGAACAGGAAGTCGGCCGTATCGTTGCCATTCAGATCGTTGACAATGCGATGGAATGCGTTCAGGGCGTCGCCCTCCGTACCATGGCCCACCTGAAAGGCGATGAGAGGATCGACGAACCGGGTCCGGGCGGCGAGGTTTGGATTGCTTTGCCGCAACTCCTGCGACAGGAGCTCGTAGTCCCGCTGGATATGCGCGTCACCCAGCCATTCCCTGGCTCCGAGCACCCGTCCGCTGCGGTCGCCGGCAGAGGCACTCGCCGTCGAAGCGCCGATCCGGGCATCAGGAACCGAGGATGGGCCAGGGTGATGGATCAGTTGGGCGTCGCGGCGTCCTCGCGGCCCCAATGCGATGGAGTAGGTCTCACCGTTGATAGAGACCGGCTGGGGAGCCATTCGCGAACTCGGCAACAGCATTCTATTGTCCAGTACATCGAGCAGGAAGTCCGGCACCGCCTGTGAGCCATGCTGCCAATCCTCGCCGACGAGATATCCGATCTCCTCGAGCTCTTGCGGCTTGCCTGATGGACCGATGAAGAACGGCGGTCTGCCGGTCGGGCTGAGCACCGGCCTTGACTGGGCGTCGTCACGCATTTCCTGCGGTGTGGACGGCAGATCAGCGAAAGAAGTCAAATCGCGGTAGATGTCTGAGGACCGAGCTGGCGCGCCCTCCGGAGTTGGCCACTCGAAGCCGGACGGCACTCGTGGAGACCAGGTGAAGCTCGAGCCGGCCGGGTCCTGCCAACCGGTCGGTCCAACCGGGCCTTGCGGCGCCGGCCACTCACTTGGATCGAAGTCGGACGGCACGCGCGGGGACCAGGTCGAGCTCGACCTAGCCGGTTCCTGCAAGCCGGCCTGCCCAAACGGACCTAGCAGCGGCGGCCACTCACTTTCGGACGGCGGAGTCGGCAAATCTCGCGCCCAGGTTGAGGTTGAGTTCGACCCAGCCCTCTGCTCAGGGAAGCTCACACCCAGCGCTCTGTTTGCCTCAACGAGTAGCAGATACTGCTTGAGCTTCTTGAGACCCACGCTATCAACTCTCCCTGTGGCTTCCCTGAAAGCCCGGAGGTCTGCGCCCAGCGAGCGCTGCTGCTCACTATTGCCGTTGATTCGACTCGCGATGCTCTCCCTACCCTCTGTGCGGAGCCAATCACTGAACTTGCGTCGGATCGAAGCAGTCTGTTGAATTATTTTTCTTCTCTGTTCGGAAGCTGGGTCGAGGTTTCTCAGCTCTTCGTTAGCCAGGCTCGCGATCAGGCTGGCGTCGTCGTCATAAGCACGAGGTCGTTGTCTGTGTCGCCTGGTCTCGAGACCCAGGTATTGTCGAAAGAGATTGAGTGGGGCGCCCGGCTTTGTGGCTTTCTGGTACGCCGAATGATCTGCGCTCAATGACCGCTGCTGCTCAGCATTGCCCTCGATGCGGTCCATGATGCTCGGCCTGCCCTCTCTTCGAAGCCAATCACTAAAAGAGCGTAGGCTGGACGCCTTCGTCGAAGCGTCGTGTTTCTCCTTGCGAGTCGCGTCGGATCCAAGCTTGGATAGAGCGTCCGTCAAAAAGTCATCGATAATGGAGACGTCCTCCGGATGAGCCGCCAATGTTTGGCGCCCCATCAGGCGGGGCCCGGCGCCGACAGCTTGGAGCCCGTCAGCCCCGATCCTGCGAAGATGAGACAATGCCACGCTGAGGCGATCATCATGATCGCCGCCAGCTTCGACGTACTCGTCGATGTCGACGGCGAGCGACATTGGCTCGTTGAACGCCCGAGGAGCCAGGGGATCCTTGTTCTGCGCTCGGAGCCAACGAGCAAACCCGTTGAGCGCTATCATATTGTTCCTGATCGTATCAGGGGGAACCGTTCCAGTCCCGCGGCCTCTGGTGCCATCGGGAGCAACTCTGTAGCTTTTGACGTTTTCCACGAACTGGCCGATCATCCGCTCGTCCTCGGGGTGCATCGGTTGCGCTCGCGTACCCACCCAGGCTGGGGCGGATATGGGATTTCCAGCCTGGAAATTCTGGAGTGCATTCAAGGCTGGCCCCACATGGTGCCTGCTATTGGCGCTCGCCACCTTATTAAATTCATCTTTATAGGCTGTCAGCAGCTCAGCATTGCCAAGCAGGTCGTTCAGAGTGACGCCTTTGGGTTGGAGGAATTCGCTGAACTTTCGAAGAGCCATCACATAATTATCGATCGTCTTCGCGGTACGGTTCGCGCTGCCCAATGCCGTCTTGAACTCTTCAATCAGCTCCAGGTCTGCCTCGGACGGACGACTGCGCTTTGCAAAGTCCATGCGAAGCTCCGAGGAGACGACATCAAACGCTGGGCCGCCGGACCACTTCTCACGGTGGCTTCCTCCAAAGACTTTGCTTAGTCCTGATTTGACCCGAGAGAACAGTCCACGGGGCTTGTTGTCCTTCGTCCGCGCCGTAGGTTGTTCCTCCGAGGGCGCTGCGTAGCGCATGCTGCTGAATGGCCCCTCCCGCAAGTCAGACCGGTAATTATTTGCAGCCGAACCAAGATGAGCGTGCGGAACATCGACGCTGTGACGCGCGCTGCTGAACGCATTGCTCCGCAGATTGGACCTTGGCGGCATTCGCATCGAACCACCAACGTCCGTACGCTGGATGTTTTCATGCGACCGTGCGGCTGGAGTGTCGGGGGAACTACCCCCCGAACTCTCCTCAGGAGAGCGGAGTTGCAGCTCGCCCAATTGCTGCTCGAAGCCAGCTTGATCCGCCTCTTGCCGCGCACTCTGCAGCTCCTGCAGCTCGGCGTGCCAGCGCATCCAATAGTCCGGATCGTTATAGATCGGTTCCACACCACTCTCCTACTAGATGAGACGACTCTTCAAGCCGCCTGGCAGCGACACCGGCGCGAAAAGCTAGACGTCAAGATCGCCAATTGAACAACAAGGGACCGTTATCGCGCGCGCTCCGAGCTCGTGCATTGCCGCAGAAGAGCGCCCCGGATTCCTGGGCAACAGCTGAGCTATCGCCAAACCTTAAACCAACGAAACCAAATACTCGCACGGTCCAAAAAGCCATGGTGCCGCCTCCCCCCTTCCAGGCAAGAAGGGCATGCGGCCACACCGCGATCGAAACTGGGCCGCCCCATTGCTGTTGGAAGGCGTCCGGGGTTTGAGAAGTTCCCTTGCAAACTCTCTTCGTCTTCAGTTCAATGTCCTCACATTAGCTACAACCAGCCGGCCGTGCCTGCACAATCAATACTCAAACGCACCTGCGCTCTTAGGACATTGAAGCCTCTCCTTCCGATCATGAAGCTTCACCGCATGTATGATTCGGACTGTACAACCTGACGCTACGTAGACTTCAACCCCGATCGCAGAGCCGGCTCCGGAAATGAGCTATCGCCAAATTTTGGTGACGGACGGGCCGGTCATGCGGCGGCGGTTTTGGGCTGACGGTCGGTCGGCTTGGCGATGCAGCACCTCCTCAGGGCTGAGAATGAAGGCCAGTGTCTTTGGCGCCTTTGGCGCACTGAATGATCTGGTCGAAATCCCAATCGAGGCCGAGCGTGGCGCGGTAGAGAAATCGAAGCGCCGCGACGGTCACTTGCACCGAGCGTGGCGCCAGCTTCTTCTCGTTCGTCAAATAGACCGGGTAGGCGTGCCAATCGGTCGGCAAGTCGTCGTCGGCGATCTCGTGTTCGTCTGCCCGCCGCCTGGGCCGGTTTCCATCTTCGGCCTCGAGCGCGGACCCTTTCGGAAGGGATCGTGCGCCGGCGGCGCCGCGCCGCTCATCAAGACTGTCGGTGCGGCCCCGGGTGCACACATCGAGATCGGCGCCGCCGTCGCGATCCATGGCGTGCTGCTGCCCCGATCCCGCCTCAGCCCGTCGACGCTCAGGGACGACCGCTTTCGCCTTGGGCGGGTAATCGTCGTTCCGCCTGGCATCGCTCAGCGCATGGAGTTTTGTCGTGCGGCCGCCTCGCGAGCGGCCGATTGCTTGATTGTGCTCCCCCCTTTTCCGCCGGAGGCACACCGGTGAGCTTTAATCGAGGTCGAGTCGAGCGAAAGCGCGACGGCATCTTTGCCGGGCTTGGCCAGCGCTTCAAAGATCGCGCACCATCGTCCGCGCTTTGCCCAACGATTGAAGCGATTGTAGATCGTCGTGTAAGGCCCGTATTCAGGGGGACAATCGCGCCACCGCGCACCCGATTGCAGCATCTGAATGAAGCCGCTGATAATGCGCCGATCGTCGTCCCGATCCGGTCCGGTCAGTCCCGTCGGCAGGTGAGGTTCTATCCGCGCCCACTGCTTATCATTCAACCAAAACAGGCCGCCACGCATCGCTCGTCCCCGAATCAAAATATGCGGAAGAGAATCACGTGGCGCAAATTAGGTACAGACCCTAGGCTAGGAGGATGGGCCGTCGCTCTTGACGTGCTGGACCGGCGGGAGGCGCTTGAGCTCTTCGCCATTTTCGACCAGCACCAGAACGCGTGGTGCATTCGCATCCCGCGGGAAACAGATAGGCGGCGCGGCTGGGATCCTCGTCATCCTGGATTGCACGTCGGATGTTAGGCCCCTGTCTGCGATATAGGTGGGCCAGATTGGGCCTGTATGTCGCGTGCCAGACACATCTCACAGACGGACGCCTCTTATCGACTTCTTGACCGGCGATCATCACGCCGCCGGAATGGCCAAGATTTCCTTGCTTTTGATATGTCCGTCCAGTGCCGGCGCGGATCTAGCACAACCAGTCACCGCCAACCTGCGACTCGCGGCGCGGCGAGCTGATGCGGCAAGGGCTCAGCCGCAACTCTGGCGTCCCACTCATAGCTCTAAGGTGAAGCTGCTCATGTGCTGCAGTCATCGGCACGAAGAGCCGAATTCGTCTGCAGGCGGTCCGTGGAAGGCAACGGCTGGCCAGCGTGCAAACGCACCCTCCGATCTGCACCTGCACCTTTGACTCATCATAGGCTTACTGGCCCAGGGGCCTAGAGCGCGGAGGAATGAAAATACCCACCAAAACTGATCGTTTCTGTGATCCGACACGAGGCGTACCCTAGTCCGAATCATGAGTCGCCCGGCTTTCCGTCGGGCTGCCGGGGAGCTTCGTCGATGTACACGCCGCGCTCCTTCCAAGTTGTCGATATCACCGACGTTCATCGGACGATGCGCGAGGCACGCACGGCGACACTGATCACCGCTACTCACGAAGGGCTTGTTGGAACGATGCTGCCCGTAGTACTCGACGAGCGCGAAGGCTCCATGGGCACGATTTACGCCCACGTGGCGCGTGCGAATCCGCAGTGGAAGCTGACACCGGCTGGCGAGGCGATGGCCATTTTCGCTGGGCCGGAGGCCTATGTCAGCCCCTCCTGGTACGTGACCAAGCACGAGAGAGGCGAGGCCGTACCGACGTGGAACTATGTCGCTGTGCATGCCTACGGGCCGATCGAATTCTTCGATGATGCCGATCGGCTGCGAAAGGTGGTCACGCGGCTGACCGATGTGCATGAGCGCTCGGGCAAAGACCGCTGGGCGGTGTCTGACGCCCCTGCCGATTTCATCAAAACGGAGCTGAAGGGGATTGTCGGCCTGCGATTGCAAATTACACGGTTGGATGGGACGCGGAAGATGAGCCAGAACCGCAACGCGGCGGATCGCGCCGGCGTCATCGAGGGGTTATCAAAGAGCGACCGTGACGAAGACCGTCGTGTGGCTCACCTCATTGCGATGACGAACCCGAACGACGTATTGTGAACGACGCGGTACCACCTGCATTTCTCCATATCCTCGACTGCTCTCCTTCTGCACAGCGATGCGCCGGCAGCGGACGGTTCCTGCTCGCGGCAGGTGCTTTTCACAGAGCAGAGAAAACCATACAGGACGCCATCGCTTGCGCGTCAGCTATTGCAACCGCCAACAGCGGCGCGCGGCCCCGAGGCCAACTCCGGAGAAGAAGAGCGGTACCTCGGTTGCAATCCGAGGTGCGCTTCGGGGCGCATGACAGAATGCTCTGCATTGAGATCGGATTCAAGTGGGCTGCCCCGGCTCCACGGTTCTCAAAGCAAGCGGTTTCGAAACCAGTTTAGTACGGAATGTTGCCATGGGCCGAACTGATCACCCACACTGAAGATCTGCACTGCCACAGGCGACGGTTGCATGCATTAAGTTAAATCATGTCGCCCTCCCGACTCAAACAAAAGATGCTTTGGAGGGCGATTGCCGTCATTCTCTCGAACACTGCGTGTGCAGCTTTCGTCTTATTCCGCTTGACGCCCTGCAAGCCTCTGAGACTTGCAGGAAGCCCTCAAAGCGTCTTGAATCCGACGTTAGGGTCAGATTGCAGATCTTCTGACAATTCGCGACAATCTGCGCACGCTCCAACACTCCCCGATGGGCAGTAAGAAACGCGAATGTCTCAAATCCTCGAGGTCTCGCCGTTGCTTCTGTCACGATGATCGGGGCTCCCGGAGCGCCCTGCTCGATGTCGAATTCGAGCCTAAGACGTTGAAGAGACCTGTTCCGACCGATCCACGCCCTCCGGCGCAACCGGCATGCTGAACTGAAAGACGGCCCCGCGAGGATCATTGGCGCCCGCCCACATCCGGCCTCCGTGCGCCTCAATAATAGAATGGCAAATGGCCAGCCCCATGCCCATGCCTTCGGACTTGGTGGTGTAAAACGCATCGAACACGCGGTCAGCGCAGTTCGGATCGAGTCCTGGACCCGTATCCCGAAAAGTGACCACTACGTTATTCGAGTCATCTGTCCGCGCACTGATCAGTAACTCGCGATCACTTTCGTTGATCTCGCTCATGGCCTCGATGGCGTTCGTGATCAAATTGAGAATCACCTGCCGCACCTGGACGCGATCTGCCCGGACGAGCGGCAACGCCTCAGTCCGTCGCGTTTGCACCCATACATCATTTTTCGCAAGTTCCGCGCGAACTAGGCCCAGCACCTCTAAAATCAATTCGTCAATTGCGAGAAGCTCCGTTTGCATAGGAGCCTTATTCATAAGAGCGCGGATCCGGCGGATCACGTTCCCCGCTCGCATACTGTCACGGACAATCAACCCGAAGGTCTGCCGAACTTCTTCCAGATTTGGCGGTTGAGCACCGAGCCAATTTAGCCCCGCCCCCGCATTACTCCTGATCGCGGCAATCGGCTGGTTGACTTCATGGGCGATTGAGGCGGCCAGCTGTCCCATTGTCGTGATCCGATTGGCGTGTGCCAGCCCCATCAGAGTCTCGCGATACCGTCGTTCGCTTTCACGGGCTTCCGCTTCCGCTCTCCTTCGCTCTGTCAGGTCGAGGACGAAGCCAACACCTTGGTCGTCTCGCGCATCGAATACGGCGAGGCCAACTAGCACCGGCACGCGGCTGCCATCCTTGCGGACATACTCTTTCTCGAACTGCTGAACCGCTCCGGTCCTTTTTGCTTCTGTTCCCGCATTCAGTGTACGCTCGTGCCATTCTGGCGGTGTCAGGTCGAGACCGTTCACTCGCCCCGCGACGAGATCCTCTCGGTCGTATCCAACCATCGTGAGAAAGCTTTGATTTGCTTCGATGATCTCGCCTCCTTCGCGAATGATAAATATTCCAATGATGTTAGCGTCAAGTAAGCGCCGGATTTTCGACTCCCGTTGCTGAACTTCGCTGTACAACCGGCTGTTTTCCAGCGCTGTTGCAGCTTGGGAGGCAAGCATTTTAAGTACCGAGTTGCGGGCAGCCGAGAATATGCGCGCGGCGAGATTATTCTCCAGATAAAGTACGCCGATCAGCTTGCCCTGCGTGATCAGTGGCAGGCAAAGAATAGAACGCGCTTTGCGCTCGCGGATATACGGATCTTCCGCAAATGAAGGCTCGGCGACAGCATCTTCGAGAATGACGTTTTCGCGGACACGCAGGACGAAATGCAGCACGGACTCGGGAAGGGCCATCGGCGTTACGGGCTGTTCATTCACCTTTACAAGCAGCGCATCCGCTACCGTTGTGGCTTCCGCCTCGATCCGTGGCTCGCCTCCATGTAGCAGAATCAACAAACCTCGTTCGGCGCCGGCCTGCTCAATGGCAGTCTGCATAAGCGTGTCGATTAGCTTTTGAAGAACAATCTCGCCGGAAATCGCCTGCGACACTTTTGTCACCGTCGCGAGGTCAAGATGCTCAACCGGAGCTCCGATCCGCAGGCCATTCACGGCAGGAGCGGTCTCCTCATGGCTGAGATGGGGATTCAGCTCGTCGAGCTGACGCACTTTGCCATCCGCCCCCCAACGAAGGTAGCCGCGCCGGGCGTCCTGCAGGTAAACCCGGGATATTCTGTCAAAACCACGCGCAGCATAAAAGCGCGCTGCAAGCTCGCAAGCGATTGCCTCGTGGTGGGCGAAACCGTTACGTGCTGCGGTCTGGATTGCGTGTTCATACAGTCGCATTGCGTGTGCATCCCGGTATTCGAGCCTTGCAATTTCAGCGCCGACCAAGGTAGCCCGATTCTCAAAATTTTCGGGGCAATTCGTCGCCCATATCTGCAGCTGTCTGTAATGGGCATCAATGATAAGCCAATGTTGCTGTTGTTCGCTTTCGCCTAGCTTGTCGCAGTAACATGAGTGAGACAGCGCACCAAAGAAGTGAAACTCCGCGATCAAGGGCTCTGTCGGCAGAGTCCATAATTTGGGCTCCGCCTTGGAGCGAGCATCAACAGCCGCAGCATAATCGCCGGCTAGAAATCGCGCCTGAAGTTTGCGGATCCAGTAGACGGTTTCACTAGGTGACAGCTCCAGACTCCGAGCCAACGATCGCTCGACCTCTAGCTCGTCAAACTGTTGGTCATCCAAGCAACCGAATGAGCGCGTGAGGCCGCGCATGCTTCTAATGATTGCGAGCTGAGCGGCTACGGTATCAGCAGCAAACTGAACCTTTCTATCCCGTATCGTAGCAAAGCTTTTCTCTATCTCGTTCTGCACCTCTTTCAGGGGATCTCCGGCCATCATCATATTTGAGGTTAGATGAAGCAAGCTGTACGCCTCATAGATGACATCGCCGCTGCTGACCGCAGCTGCGAGCGCTCGCCGAATCAAAACTCGGCCACCTCTTAGGGGCTTCGTCCACGGGATCACGTTGCACCCGAAGGCCAAATAGACGGGAGCCCGAAAGCGGGAGAACTCACCGCGATCAACCAGGTCGCAAGCAAGACGACCAAATTTGTCAGCTGCTTGGTAGTCGCCGAAGCGCCCGGCCAAGATTCGGCCCAGCCATGCGTAATGGGCGCAAGAAGCATCAGTGTTGCCGTATCCGAGGCTGATGGTGACAGCTCTGCAGATGACCAGAGCGGATAAATTGGCGTCCGTGAAACCTGCGGGCGGAAGAATGCGCGTCAAGACGGCAAGCGTGGCAAGCATGGTCTGATCTGTCATTGCAGGCAACCTAGAAAGATCCTCGATTGCCTCGGGCAGCTGTGACCACATCCGCTGATATTCAGTTAATGTTTCCTGGTCCGTCGGATGCTGCGACCACTCGATCCCGACGTCGTGAAGATATTCGAGCCCTGTGAGCACTGCCCGCCCGTGCTGGCCGAGCGCCAAGTAAAGATCGACCCGCAAGCATGCGACCGTTGCTCGCTGGGGCGCGTTCAAGGCGCGCTTCGACAGTACCGACAGGAGGCTCTCTGCAATGTCCAGCTGGCCTACCAAGAATTCGCATTCAGCCCGGCTTGTCTCCAGTGCAAACGCGAGTTCGTGGCGCCTTCCCCAAGAGTGCTCCGCGAGCAGCGCAGCACCGACGGTGAAATATGTGAGTGCCGAGGCGTAGGCAGCCGACGCCCTGGCACGCTGCCCTGCGACGAAATTCAGCTCTGCGAGCTGCTCACGCTCATGACCGGAGGCAATTAGCGCGACGCCTCGATTGAGTTGGCTGACGATGTCGAAGATAGCCTCTTCGCGTTTGTGCGCAGGAACGTGTGCCGCCAGCAACCGACCGATCCGCAGATGGGCAGGAGCGCGCGAGGATTCCGGCACCAGGAAGTAGGCCGCCTCTTGAACGCGATCATGGAGGAAGCGGTAGGCTGTTCCGTGGCGCGCGATGAGTTCCTGCCGGATCGCCGGCCACAGGGTCGCATGCACCTTCTCCTGCGAAATTTCGAGCACGATCGCAAGCTCCGCCGTCCCGGCGATGTTGCCGAAACAGGCCAGCTGTTGCAGCGCGTCCTGCGTTGCCTCAGGCAGGCGGATGAGCTTGCCGAGCATCAGATCCACGACATTCTTGGTGTACGCTTTTGCGTGAATACGCTCGAGATCCCACCGCCAGCGCGCCGACTCGTGATCGAACGTCAATAGCTGCTCTTCGGCCAGTTCAGAAAGGAATTGAATGGCGAAGAACGGATTACCCATCGTCTTCTGATGCACCAACTTTGCAAGCGGGGCAGCGCGTTTTAGTCCGCAGCGAAGGGTATCCGCGACTAACCGCGCGACATCGTCTGCAGCGAGCGGCGAGAGCGTGATCTCCTCGAAATTTACGTCGGCTCTCCTGAAGGAGTCGAGCTTGCGTTTGAGTGGATGGCCTGCATCAAGTTCGTTGCTGCGGTAAGCTCCAATCAGCAGCAGGTGCAGATCCGACTGCGTCAGGAGATCCTCGATCAAGTCGAGCGTTGCGGCATCATGCCACTGCAAATCGTCGAGGAAGAGCACCAAAGGATGGGTTCGCCGCGCGAACACGCCAATGAAGCGGCGAAGCACCAGCTGGAAACGCATTTGCGCTTGCCGGGCTGGAAGCTCAGCAACTGCGGGCTGCTCGCCAATGATCAGGCTCAGATCGGGGATCAATTCGACCATCAGTCGTCCATTCGTGCCGAGCGCCTCCAGGAGCGCTTGCCGCCAGGTGGCGAGTTCGCCCTCACTTTTGCTGAGAAGAGGACGGACAAGACTCTGAAACGTCTGCACTAGCGTCACATAAGGAACGTCGCGCTTCAGTTGGTCGAATTTGCCTGATACCAACTGCCCGCGCGAGGGCACCAGTGCTTTGTGTAGCTCCTGGACGAGCGAAGACTTACCGACACCGGAATAACCGGCGACGAGCACCAACTTCGGCGCGCCGCTCTTCACCGCGCGATCGAAAGAGGCAAGCAAAACCTCGATCTGAAGGGCTCTGCCATAGAGCTTCTCGGGGATGAGCAGCCGATCAGGTGTGTCGTCTGTGCCGAGCTCAAACGGGTCGATGCGACCGTGGTTGGCCCATGCTGCGAGACAGTGTTGCAGATCGTGCTCAAGGCCAGCGGCAGTCTGGTAGCGTTCCTCGGCGGTTTTCGCGAGGAGTTTCATCACAATCTGAGATATCGGCTCCGGGAGGTTTTGCGACTTCTCGACGGGCGGTGTTGCTTTTCTTGCAATATGACAATGGATCCACTCCGAGGGATCTGAGCCCGTGAACGGCAGCGCGCCGGTCAGCAGCTGGTAGAATGTCACGCCAAGTGAATAGAGATCACTGCGACAATCGACCGAGCGATTCATTCGTCCGGTCTGTTCGGGCGCCATGTAGGGCAGCGAGCCGGCGATGAACTCGGCAGGCTCAGGCGGCACGCGCTCGCGGGAAAGGCGGGAAGCCAGACCAAACCCAGTGAGTCGCACCTGTTCGTCAGGACAATTGACCAGAATGTGAGCGGGTTTCAGCTCCTTGTGGACCAAGCCGTGCCGGTGAAGCCTGCCCACGGCCCTCGCGATACCAACAGCGAGGCGCAGGAAGCGCTTCGGCTCCATACGGATCCCGAGTAAATTTAGCAGTGGCTCGCCGCATGGATCCTCCAGGACCAGCATAGTCCGACCGGCTTCCCGGATGAGTTCCAACGGCCGCACCGCCCATCCCTCGTCTAGCTCCTCCCTCAGCTCGTACTCATGGGCGAGGCGGTCGAGCGTCGCTGGGTGTTCCGCGATGGGCCGCACGACAAGCACGACAGCCCTGCTGCCGTGGATTTGCCGGTGCCACCCACGGCAGAACGCGCGATCACCGTCCTCCCACAGGAGCTGGATGTCACTGTCGATGCTTGAGCCGAACAGAGTTCGGCTGAGGTCCCGCGGCATTTGCCCGCCCGATCAATAAGGACTGAGCAGGAAGCTGACACATATCGGGCGAGCTTGTGAAGAGACTTCGCAAAGGGGCCGGATTACCGATTAAGGCCGCCAAAGAGTGGACGGCGGCACGCCGAGATGCGACTTACACACCGAATACGTGGCCCAAGCGTGTCGATCAAGCCCAATCCTGCGCGCCGGCTGAGCCTGCACAGAATCGGCGGCGGCGCTCTCGCTAGCGCAGTGTGTCGGCGAAGGATTGTATTCGATGGAGTGGGCTCGTGGCCCGTTACCCGACCATGGCGCACTGCCCGACGTGCAGCAGGGCCCGGATCGCTGCTTCCGTTCTAAGACCCGAGGAGAAGCAAGATGCTCGCTCGAGTCGCTGAACATAAACGCCGCAAGGGCGCTCAGGCTAGAAATCCCGGCGACACGAGCGGTGCTGTTTTCGAAATCGACGTTCACTCCTGGCTCCATTGTTGGAATGCGCAATGCAGTCATCGACTCTGAACCACAGCATGAAGGGCAGATCTGAAAGCCAAGTGTGAGCGAAACCGCGCCCATAACTATTCTCTTCATTCCTCCAATGATGGAGCAACTGACCCGCGACAAAGGCACCCCTGATGCTCACCGAGCGCCCGTATAGGCCCTCGCTGATCGGAATGCCGCTCGCTGCCGTTCGCCGCAGGGCAATTGCCGGCCGTGCGAAGCCGATGACCGAGAGAGTTCTCGCTGCTTGAACCGCTGTTCAAGCAAGGCGTAGGCTACCCCAAAACCGGTGAAGAGAATTGCAATTAGAATAAAGTACAGCGGAACGCCTTCTTTGCCGATTCGATAGATCTGCGCCGGCAGCGTACAACCTGACGCTACGAATGACCAAGCCCCCCTTCCTGGCCGGCACGAAGTAGCGGGGAGTCACGACCTACTCTGCCTTGCTGAGCGAGCCTCAGCTTTGCCACGCTGGTTGCTTCATTGGAGGCAGCATCACCACGGATGTACTGGCGATGTGGGGCGAACCCGACGCACTTTCTTGTCGACGGAGTGCGTCGGCTCCCCTTTAATGCTTCTGCCTGGCCCTGGGCCCTTAGCGGATCGATGAGCTACTGGCAGGTCTAACAACACCTTCAGGTTGACCGCTCGGGGCGCGTTTTGTCCTTCCTATGTAGGTCAAGAGCGAACCTTCAAGGTGCCGGGCACGGACCTCTGATGCCCGCAAATTCTGGTGGAAGAATGATTCTTTCGCTGGAGCAGCGGTTGTTTGGCTGGTGCAGGAGAGCAAATGCAACTGCCTTTTGGCGAACCGGTCCGCAGCTGGACACCGAATGGAGTGTGTCCCGCCTCTCCTTCAGATTACGCCGCCTCATGTTGGGGTGCGAGGCTCGTGAAGGAAGCAACGCCACGAACGCACGTGAGCGCCCCTGCAGCAGCTCGAATTCGAGCATCTTTCCTACAAACATGGTAACTGCCCAGGTCCGTTTGCTCGGTTAGGCGACGCTGAGTTTGTGGATGAGTTGTGTGGGGCATCGGGACAATGTTTCGAGCATGTTCCATCCGCGC